>CAYVXE010000106.1:1785-14358 GCA_964455375.1 uncultured Calditrichaceae bacterium | reverse complement strand
CTTGAATATATTTTAATTTGGCAACGAGTGCAAAAAAATCAGCGGGTTATCAAATGCGATTTCCTCTTTCCCAGTCACGATTTAACAATTTTTTCATTTTTTTGTTGACAACTTTTTAGAGAATTTGTATTATTTACGGTAAGCTCACCAAAAAATCCGGGACGTTTTGCCCATATTGCGTGCAAAACATCTTAGGTTCTATATAAATGCTGCACATCTTCAATGCAGGTTCCAGGTGAATCTATTGGAATCAGAATGCTTGAGAAATCAACTCTTTCTTGAATTTAGGTACGCCATAGAAATAGGCGGTTATTTAGACCGGGTCGGTAAATGCATGAGCTGGCAATAGCGCAGTCCATTCTTGAGCATATTGAGAATGCCGTACAGCCCAACGAGATTCCGTATGTAAATAAAATTGTTGTTCGTATCGGCAGTTTGACGGATGTTGTGCCGGATGCGCTGAGTTTCAATTTCGACGTCATAAAAATGGACACGCCGCTGGCAAATGCCCAACTCGAGATTGAGGAACAAGCGGTCACCGCACATTGTTTGACCTGCGGCTGCGATTTTAAGGTTGAGGCGTATTTTTTCGTCTGTCCCAAATGTTCGTCCGGACAGGTGAAAGTGACTGCGGGTGAGGAACTGGATATTGTTTATGTGGAAGTTGAGGACGAAATCGCCTGAGAATGTGAGCATGGTAAAAAAACAAATACAGCTTGAGAAAAAAGTTTTATCAGAAAACGATGAACTGGCGGCTGGTATTCGGGAAAGGTTGCAGGAAAGAGGCATTGTCTGCTTGAACCTGGTCAGTTCCCCGGGCTCCGGCAAAACCAGCTTGCTGGAGCAAACCCTGAAAGCACTGAGCGGAACGCTGCAAATGGGGTTGATCGCCGGAGACGTACAGACCGAAAACGACGCCGACCGGCTCATTCGTGCAGGTGGAACAATCGTGCGACCTCTGGTCACCGGCGGCGCCTGTCATCTCGATGCAAAAATGATCACCCGTGTCCTTCCTGAAATTAATATTTCCCAATTAGACATTTTGTTTATCGAAAACGTCGGGAATTTAGTCTGCCCGTCCTCTTTCGATTTAGGGGAGGACATGAAAGTTGTGCTCATCAGCACCACGGAAGGCGATGACAAACCGCTGAAATATCCCGGCATGTTCCGTCGTTCTTCGGTGATGGTGGTGAATAAAATCGATCTTTTGGGAACGTCGGATTTTGATATGCAGCGGGTCAAAACCAACGCTTTGCGTATCAATGCGAATTTAAAAATATTTGAACTTTCCTGCCGCAGCGGTGAGGGATTAGCCTCCTGGTTTGATTGGCTAAAAGAGTTGGTCGGGGAAAAACAGGGGGTGGGTGAACGAGACTGTTGAAAAAGACAAAATTAAATAAATCATCATGCTGATGGTAGGCGAAGCATAATTTAAAAGCAATGGGTTTCAGCGCTTGACTTCGCTTAGGCTGAAGTAGGAAACTACTTTTTCTGTGTTGTCATATAGCCCCGGCAACCGCTGGATGAGGAATGACAGGTTTTGTGAAGGCTGGTCAATCACGAAACAATTTATCGTTCGACCAGTGGCAAGAAAAACAAAAAAAAGTTTCGTCCTTTGCGCCTCTCCGAGAGAAAAAAGGAGAAGTAGGGGGACGTTAATCAATAAAGACTAAAAATTTTACTCTGTTCGTAAGAATCGTGTGATATAGGTTCTTCTCTTTTCTTTTGTCACGATCGTACCGGTTCCAATACCGGAATTCCATATAGAGTTGCTGAATCGACGGTGCGACTTATTCAGCAAGATATGAATCTAAAAGAAAGGAGCGACTATGTCAAAATCAATGCCTACGATCTGGGAATCCATGCAGGCGAAAGGCTACTCCCGCCGTGAGTTCCTGCGTTTTTGCAGTATGGCAGCCGCGGTTATTGGTGTGGAGGCCTCCGGCGTCGCCAGCGTGGTGCAAGCGTTTGAGAAGAAATCGCGTCCGCCGGTCATTTGGCTGCATTTTCAGGAATGCACTTGTTGCAGCGAATCGTTTATCCGCTCATCCCATCCGATAGTCTCCGATATTATCTTTGATTATCTTTCATTAGATTATACGGAAACCCTCCAGGCTGCCGCCGGTACGCATGCCGAAAAATGCATGCATGACACCATGAAAAATTATGCCGGTCAGTACATTCTATTGGTAGAAGGCTCCGTCCCTATGAAAGATGACGGCATCTATTGTACCATCGCCGGCCGTTCAGCCGAGGATATTCTGCAAGAAACGGCGAAAGATGCGGCCGCGGTCATTGCCTGGGGGAGTTGTGCATCCAACGGCTGCATTCAATCGGCCAAACCCAATCCCACCAATGCGACCCCCATCCATAAGCTCATCAGCAAGCCGGTCATCAATGTGCCGGGCTGTCCGCCAATCGGCGATGTGATGACCAGCGTGGTCACGCATGTGTTGGTTTATGGACGCATTCCCGATTTGGACAGTCAGGGCAGGCCAAAGGAATTCTACGGCCGCAGGGTACATGATACCTGCTACCGCCGGCCTTATTACGACGCCGGTCTGTTTGTGGAATCATGGGATGATGAAAATGCCCGAAAAGGCTACTGTCTGTACAAAATGGGATGCCGCGGTCCGGTGACGTACAATGCCTGTGCCGTGACCCGATGGAATGAATCCACCAGTTATCCGATTCAGTCCGGCCACGGTTGCATCGGTTGCAGTGAAAATGGTTTCTGGGATAACGGGCCGTTTTATCAGCATCTGGCTTCCTTTCCAGGGTTCGGCATTGAAACCACAGCCGACACCATCGGCACCGTTGTGGGGATTGGTGCCGTTGCTGGTGCCGCCGCACATGCAATTTCCACCAATATCCGTAAGAGAAAACTCATTCAGGAAAATATGGAAGAGTCGGTAAATAACTCAGAAACAGATAAAGGAGGTGAAGCCTGATGGCACGAATCGTCGTTGATCCGATTACCAGAATTGAGGGGCATTTACGTATCGAAGCAGTTGTTAAGAATGGCAAAATTGTCGAAGCGTACAGTGCAGGCACCATGGTTCGTGGATTTGAAAAAATTCTCAAGGGTCGTGACCCGCGCGATGCCTGGGCTTTTACTGAACGGGCTTGCGGGGTTTGCACGACGGTCCACGCTTTGGCAAGTGTACGCACCGTTGAAGATGCCCTTGGCATTTCCGTTCCTCAAAATGCCGAGCTCATTCGGAATCTCATGTTCTGCACCCAATTTGTTCAGGACCACGTGGTTCATTTTTATCACTTACATGCGCTGGATTGGGTGGACGTGGTGAGTGCGCTTTCAGCGAATCCCAAGGAGGTCTCGCGTATTGCAAAATCGATTTCACGCTGGCCGAAAACCTCACCGGAATATTTTTCAGATCTGCAAAACCGACTGAAAAAATTCGTTGAGAGCGGACAGCTTGGCATTTTTGCAAATGGGTACTGGGGACACCCCGAGTACAAGCTGCCGCCTGAAATTAATTTGCTGGCCGTGGCGCATTATCTTGAAGCGCTGGAGTGGCAAAAAGAGCTCGTTAAAATTCATGCGATCTTTGGCGGCAAAAATCCGCATCCGAATTACCTCGTTGGCGGCGTTCCATGCTCCATCAATCTTAATGAAGTGAGTGCAATCAACACGGAACGTTTAAATCATGTGGGAAAACTCATTAAAGATGCCATTGAATTTGTGGAACAGGTGTATATTCCCGACTTAATGGCCATTGCTGGTTACTATAAGAACTGGGCGAATTATGGCGGCGGTTTGAAAAATTACCTCTCTTACGGAGATCTGCCGGTTCAGGGTTACAACCAACCCGATGCGTATAAATTTCAACGGGGGGCCATTCTCGACCGTAATCTTAACGAAGTCCACGAAGTGAACGGCAAAGATGAAGAGGAGATTAAAGAGTACATCACGCATTCCTGGTACAAATATTCTGTCGGTGATGACACCGGATTACACCCGTGGCAAGGGGAGACGGAGTTTAATCACACCGGGCCGAAACCGCCTTACAAACAGTTGAATGTGGAGGGTAAATACTCCTGGCTTAAGACGCCGCGCTGGCGCGATCACGCCATGGAAGTCGGCCCGCTTGCCCGCTTGCTCGTGGCCTACGGAAAAGGCAACACGGAAGTTCAGGATGTGGTCAATGATGCGCTGAAGCAATTGAAAGTGCCGATCACGGCGCTTTTCTCGACGCTAGGCAGGACTGCCGCCCGCGGTCTGGAAACCAAGTTAGTGGTGCATTGGATGAAGGAATTCTACGATGATCTTGTGGCCAATATAAAAGGTGGAAATACCAGTACGTTTAACAATGCGAAATGGGCTCCGGACACCTGGCCGCAAACATGCGAAGGCGTTGGTCTAACCGAGGCACCGCGTGGCGCTCTGGCACATTGGATACGCATCAAAGATGAGAAGATCGACAATTATCAGATGGTGGTTCCAAGCACCTGGAATGCGTCACCAAAAGACCACAAAGGTCAGCGCTCAGCGTACGAGGAATCCTTAATTGGCACACCGGTAAAAGATGGCGATCAACCGGTGGAGATTTTGCGGACCATTCATTCCTTTGATCCGTGCATTGCCTGTGCAGTGCATTTGTATGATCCGGATGGTAAACATCTGCACCAATTAAAATTTAATTAAGGAGGGCGTTATGGCTAACACATCAGCAGCACCATATCGCCGGGTTTACGTCTGGGAATTGCCGGTGAGATTTTATCACTGGCTGAATGCGACCTGTGTGCTTTTACTTGTGGTTACCGGTTTCATAATTGGCAGGCCACTGACGATTCAATATTCAACGGAAGCGTATCAACAGTACTGGTTTGGTACCATTCGCTTCATCCATTTTGTGACCGCATTTATTTTCTTCTTTAATTTTTTATTCCGGATATACTGGGGTTTTGCAGGCAATCAATACGCACGCTGGCGAAATTTTATCCCACTAAAAAAAGAGCACTGGCAGGAAATTTCTGAAGTCATGAAAGTGGACATCCTGCAGGCAAAGGTCCGCAGATTTATTTCTGTTGGCCATAATATGCTTGCGGGCTTTACCTACTTTCTGTCGTTTCTGGCTTTTCTGTTTCAGGCGGTAACCGGTTTTGCTCTCTACTCCGGAATGAGTCACTCATTTTTTCCCAAATTATTCACCTGGGTAGTTCCGTTAATGGGCGGTGATTTTGCTGTCCGGCAGTGGCATCACATGTTGATGTGGTTCTTCATCGTGTTTGTGATCATACATGTGTACCTTGTTTTTTACCATGATTATGTGGAAGGCCGCGGCACGACGTCCTCCATGGTTGGAGGCTGGAAATTTGAGCGTGAAGATGTGCTTAAAGGAGAATAAAAAGACCAAAATTCTCGTTTTGGGAATCGGAAATATTTTAATGGGCGATGAAGGCATTGGTGTCCATGTTATTCGGTATCTGCAAACACAATCGCTGCCTGATGGCGTTATCGGCCTGGACGGAGGAACATCGGGAATTAATCTACTGGAACCGATTCAGCAATCTGAAAGAGTGATTCTCATCGATGCAACGATGGACGGTGCGCCGGTTGGTACGGTGCGCCGCCTTCATCCCCGTTTTTCATCCGACTATCCCCGGACGCTCACGGCGCATGATATAGGGTTGAAGGATCTACTGGATGCGCTTTACTTGCTTGGAAATCCTCCGGAAGTCTTGCTTCTGGCCGTCTCCATCGCTTCTGTTCAGGAATTGACGTTGGAATTATCTGAAAAAATGCAATCGTTGATGCCGGATATTGCCAAAATGGTTCTGCAAGCATGTGATGAGCTTCTCGGCAATGAAAAATTGAGTGTGTAGGGTGCTACGAAAGAAGTCCCAATGTCAAAATCCAAATGACAAATAAGAGGCTGGCAGGACTTTTCGGTGGGTTTCAGTGACCCTCGGTGTTTCAAGAATTGGCCTATAGAGATTAAATCCGTGCAAATCTGTATTCTCCGCAACATCCATGTGCCCGCTTGGCAATGTCTGGAATTACCAATTACGAATAGCAAGAGATAATCCCGGTTAGTTGATGCGAGTCGCGGCTGGCTGAGGTAAGATCCGTGTGTCCGCTTTATCATTTTCGAATTCCGAGTTCCGAATTCCGAATGATGATTTCACCCTAACAAATTCTCGGCAATTGCTCTCCCGGCAGCATGTTGACCACACGTCGGCCACCGATGAGACTGGTGAGAACGACCTGTCCACTATGATTCTCCACAACCTCACCCACCACGGCTGCACGTTTGCAAACATCGAATGTTCTTAAAGATTCTACGACGGCTTCGGCTTTGGCCGCGGTCACAAATGCGAGAAATTTGCCTTCGTTTGCTACATAGAGGGGATCAAGACCTAAAATTTCGCAAGCGCCTTCAACCTGTTCTTCCAGTGGAATGGCTTTTTGCTGCAAGTCGATGCCCAGGCTGGTTTGCTGTGCAATTTCCGTTAAAACAGTGGCTACACCGCCGCGGGTTGCATCTCTGAGCATGTGAATTTGTTCGCCGAATTCTTCCAGCAAATGTAAAACCGGCGCATGCAGCGGAGCCGTGTCGCTCTCGATGGTGGTCTCAAACTCCAATCCCTCACGTACAGACATGATGGCGATGCCGTGCGTTGCAATGTCTCCGCTGACGATGACTTTGTCACCCGGACGGATGCGCTGGGCTTGGATGGTCGCTTTCTGGTGCACGCTGCCAAGCCCTGTGGTGTTGATGAAAATCCGGTCGCCTTTGCCTTTGTCCACCACTTTGGTGTCGCCGGTGATAATTTGCACCGTACAATTTTCAGCAGCGTTTTTGATGGAGCAGAGGATTTGCCAGAAGTCCTCCATTTTCAGACCTTCTTCGAGGATGAAACTCAGGGAGAGAAATTCCGGTTTTGCCCCGCACATGGCCAGATCGTTCACTGTACCGTTGACGGCAAGGTCTCCGATATCGCCACCCGGGAAAAAAATCGGTGAGATGACGAAACTGTCGGTCGTGACGGCTGTTTTCCCGCTGAGTTCGATGACACTGCCGTCGTGACGTTCATTGAGGTAGTCGTTTTTGAAGAGCTCAAACACGCCGGAGTCAAGAAGTTTATTGGTGAGCAAGCCGCCACTGCCGTGGCCCAGCAGAATTTCGCTGAAATCCATTTTGGGCATGGGGCAGGTTGGTCGCATCCTGAATTGTTCTGATTTACCACTCATGACGACATTTGTTTCGGTTGAAATGCGGATGAAAAATTGTAGTAGGCGGCACAGGCGCCTTCCGAAGAAACCATGGGAGCTCCCATGGGCGCCGATGGGGTACACTGTGTCCCGAACATGGGACACTCGTGCGGTTTTTTAATCCCTTTCAGAATTTCTCCGGCGATACATTCCTCCGGTTCGTGAACATCTTGTTCGGGAACGTCAAATTTAACATTGGCATTGAAAGCGGCGTATTCTTCGCGCACATCCAATCCGCTTTTTGGAATGACGCCGATACCGCGCCACTCCCGATCAACAGTCGCAAAAATACGATTCATCACCGCACGCGCCTGTGGATTGCCTTCCCGTTTGACGACTCTGCTGTACTGATTTATTAATGTGTGCTCACCGTTTTCCAACTGCTCAACCGTCATCAGGACGCCCTGTAGAAGGTCCAGCGGTTCGAAACCGGTGACGACAATAGGTACTTTGTATTTTTCCACCAGGGGAAAATATTCCTCATATCCCATGATTGTGCACACATGTCCTGCAGCCAGAAATCCGTTGATGGATGTTTCCTTGTCCGCCATGATGGCTTCGATGGCAGGAGGTACCAATACATGGGAGGCCAAAATGGAGTAATTCTTAACTCCCCGCCTAAATGCATGTTCAACGGAAAGGGCATTT
Organism: uncultured Calditrichaceae bacterium; assembly: GCA_964455375.1. Taxonomy (GTDB): domain Bacteria; phylum Zhuqueibacterota; class Zhuqueibacteria; order Oceanimicrobiales; family Oceanimicrobiaceae; genus CAYVXE01. The sequence continues at coordinate 6,473 of CAYVXE010000106.1, read as the reverse complement.
GCCGGGGCAGTGGTTTCGAATCCCACGGCAAAAAATACCACTTCTTTGTCCGAATTTTCTTCGGCAATTTTGACGGCTTCCAGGGGTGAGTAGAGTATGCGGACATCGCCGCCGTTTGCTTTTACTTCGAGAAGGTTTTTTTGTGAACCCGGAACGCGCAGCATATCGCCAAAGGAGCAGATGGTTACGTCCTTTTCTTCGACAAGATAGATGGCTTTGTCTATCAGTTGCAGCGGTGTCACGCAGACGGGACAGCCCGGGCCGTGAATCATGGAAATGGCGTCCGGCAGCATGTCGAGAATGCCGTTTTTTACCAAACTGTGTGTTTGACCGCCGCACACTTCCATGATTTTCCAGGGACGGGTGGTGATTTGTTTTAGACGATGTACCGATTTTCGTGTGAGTTCAGGGTCGCGATATTCGCTCAGGAAACGCATGGTTACCCTCCTGTATGTAGTTGCGGCGTATTTGGGTCTGGTTGACTTCCCTCCGGATTCAATTCTTCCAATTCGCCCATTTGCCGGAGGTATTCAAACACCTGTCGGGCTTCTTCTTCGTCCACTTTGCTGATTGCAAGTCCCACATGGACGAGGACATAATCGCCGACATCGGCTTCCGGCAGCATTTCCAGGCTGATGTCTTTCAGAATACCGCCAAAACTCACTTTTGCCATTTTTACCAGGCCATCCATGATCGTGTAAACTTCTTTAACCTGTCCGGGAATAGCTAAACACATGCTGACCTCCTTCATGGTTTAGATTTGTAATGGATTTAAAAAATAAGGTACGAAACATGAAATTTGTTCGCAATGGATAATTTTTATCTGAAATATCTGCGTAAATCCTTTTAATCTGTTAAATCCGTTGTCCGTTTTTAGGGTCTTAGCAGCGTTGGGAATGGATCCAACCATTCGCATAAGCAGCGCAAATCATCTGTCCAAAGGAAATGTTTTCATCGTTTGGTGACAGATGTTTGTGAAAATATAAATGATATTTGTCAGAGAAATTTTGCTGTAAAAGATCCACAAGCACCGCATTTTGTAAAACACCGCCGCTGAACGCGACGTGCTGCACATCTGTTTTATGAATCACTTGACCTATGAGATCGCTAAGCGCCAGATGAAACTGAAAGGCAATCTTCTCTCTATTCTGTCCGTTTTTTGTGTCGGACAGAATTTGTTGCAACAAGTTCTGGAAATGGATTTTTCCGCTTGCGGCATCAAATTGGAAAGAGTCGTCTGATCGATTCATTGTGGTGAACCCATTTTCGGATTGTAGAAACCGCCGTGCGTATTTTTCCAACTGCATGGCTGCCTCTCCTTCAAATGAGACTTTGTCCGCAAGACCTAACAAACTGGCGACCGCGTCAAATAACCGTCCCATGCTTGAGGTCTGCAACGTTTTTTGTTTGTGCAGCAAGGTTTCATAAATTTGCCATTCGGTTTTCGAAAATTTTTGTTTAAGGATTTCGTGGGTTGCCGAAAGGTCGTGCCAGAGTGTGAACGCCGGAAGTCTTGGTTCCAGGGCAGATTTGTCTCCCAACAGGTGCGGGAAATAATTCAAATGGGCAACGCGCTTCATTTCGCTATTTTGAAATAGAAAGAACTCACTTCCCCAGACGGCGCCGTCGTCGCCCCAGCCTGTGCCGTCCCATACGACGCCCAGGACCGGTTCGTCAGAGTGGAGCAGATTGTTTTCTGCCAGAACCGCCCAGAAATGTGCCCGGTGGTGCTGTACTTTCATCACTGGTACCTGCAATTTTCCGGCTAATTTTTCTCCGGCCAGCGTTGCATTGTATTGTGGATGGGCATCCACGACAATGACTTCCGGTGTGAAAGATAACATGCGTCGAAAATGATCCAGAACCCGGGAAAAATTCTGTTCGGTCTCATAGTCGGTTAAATCACCTAAGTACTGAGAGACATAAATGTTCTTTTCGTGAGTCAGGGAGATGCTGCTTTTTTGCTGGGCGCCCAGTGCGAGAATGTGTTTATTTTCTGTTAGCTGCACCAGGTCATGCGGCAACAACGGGGCAAAGGAGCGAGAGCGTCTTAGAAAAATCTTAGTCCGGCTGTCTGGCGTTACCCGAATCACCGAGTCGTCCTGCGGCACGGTGATTTCACGATCATGGACTAAAAACATATCGGCTACCTCGTCGAGCAACTGAAAAACCTGTTCCTCGGTTGCCAGAATCGGTGACCCGGAAATATTGGCGCTGGTGGCCACCACCGGCCTTTGCAGCCGATTCATTAACAGGTGGTGCAGAGGTGCGTAAGGCAGCATGATTCCCAGCGTGTCCTGACCCGGCGCGACAGATGGCGCAATTCGGCCGTCACATCTTTTTTTCGTGAAAATCACAATGGGCTTTTCTCTGCCCTGCAAAAGTTCCCGTTCCGCTTTTTTCATGTCTACATCCCGTAAAATCTCATTAGGATTGGGGTACATCAAAGCGAACGGCTTGCTGGGTCTGTGCTTGCGAGTACGCAGAGTCTGAACCGCTTTGTCATTCTGGGCGTCCACAAGTAGCAGGTAGCCACCGATGCCTTTTGCTGCGACGATTTTACCATTTAGGACGTGCTGGACTGCCTGCTCAATGGCTGCAAACCCGCGGGCAACAATTTTTTGTGAAGCATCCAGCAGTGACAGGTGGATACCGCAGTCGTGGCAGGAATTGGTTTGCGAATAAAATCTTCGGTCTGCGGGATTCAAATACTCATTGCGGCACTGATCGCAAAAAGGGAAATTGCGCATCGTCGTATTTGGCCGGTCGTATGGCAGTCGCGTGATGATGGAGTAGCGTGGCCCGCAATTCGTACAGGTGATGAAGGCGTAATTAAAACGCCGGTCTTCCGGATTTGTGAGTTCCGCTAAGCATGTTTCACAAATATCCAAATCCGGTAGAATAAGGACACTGGGATTTCCCCGAACGTCACTTTCGGTTACCCGAAAGTCAGAGTAAGTTCGTTTTGAAGTCGGTCGCAGTGTAAACTTTGTAATGGTCGCAATTTTCGGGTAGTCGGTTTTCAGTTCGGAACAGAACGTTTGAACTTTTGCCGGGTCGCCGGTAACGTCGATGTGGACACCGTCCATGCCATTGTTTACCCGGCCGTTAAGTTGGTATTTTTTTGCCAGCCGGTAAACAAACGGACGGAATCCGACACCCTGAACTTTTCCCTGAATATGAATATGCACCGTCTTTGCAGTGCTTGTTGTTTTTATTCGTGTCTGACTCAGCGGCATGAGGAATAATCCACGTTACGCAAACGACGTCTCCGGTACTAACCGACTGTAATGAAAATCCAAACCATCCCAACGCTAATAGCGATGGAAGCAAAAGCAATTTGCACCCATTTAAACGCATTTTCCGACCAGCGCAGCAGGCGTTTGACCAGCTTGCCCAGGACCCAGGAAAAAGACATCATGGCAAGAATAGCGCCGATGCCGAAACCGACTATATACGAAACGGCACCGGCCCGGGTTGGCAAAGCTAACGCCGGGAGAATACCGAGTATATGCGACGTACCCGCTAATCCGTGCAGCAGGCCGATGCCGAGCGGTGCGTGCGTGTGTTCGTGTGCTAGTGCTTTGTCGTGTTTATGCGTCTCCGGGGAATGGTGAATGTGAAAATGGGCATGATCCGTGCTGTCATGTTTATGTTCATGGTAGTGGACGTGCGAATGCAGCGCCTTGCGAATGCCCCAGATGCCGATGGCAATGAGAACAATGCCCACCAGCCGTTCACTCCATTGTGAAAGCAGGTCGATTGGGAGCAGTTCCCGCAGTAAGAAGACCACGATGCCCAGAGTCCAGACACCGCTGGTATGTCCGATTCCCCACCAGAGTCCGACAAGCCACGGTTTGATTTTGTTAGTAACGGTGAATGGCGCAACTGCCGCAAGGTGATCCGGCCCGATGAGAACATGAACAATGCCGGCTACCAGGCCGGTCAGTACGGTAAGCAAGATTTGTATGTCCATTTTCAGCTCCTGATGATAGGTGAACCATTTTCGTCTTCTGTTTTATGGACAACAGACAATAAGAAAGGAAGGTTAAAAAAAGGTAAAAAAAACTTTTTGGAAAGACAAGGAATATTTAATGACGCATGGGCAGCAGAAGCGAAAATGTCAAATTTAAAAATCCCAATGACCAATGAGAAGCAGTAGCAGGCGCAGTAGTAAATTCTGTGGAGATCTGTTTTATCCGTGAGCTCCGTGTGCAGATTTCCGAATTACGATTTACGAATGACGAATAACGAATCGGTAGCCGAGGCGGCAATGTCAAATTAAAAAGTCCCAATGACCAATGAGAAGCAGTAACAGGGGCAGAAGCAGCGGCTATAGTAAATTCTGTGAAAATCTCTTTTGTCCGTGACATCCGTGTGCCCGCTTTGACAGTCCTTTTAATTACGAGTTAGAAATTACGAATCGGCCTCAATGGAGGAATGGCGATTTTTGATAAAGAAAACAGATGAGATAAAACGCGAGACTAAGGAGGAAATACGGCAATAAGGGAAAAATCGAATGGCTGTCGTGAACATAATTGTGTCCTTTACGGTAAACCTGGTCTTCCGGCTTTTCCACAAAGTCCTTCCTGAGCGGATATGAGGAACAAACCTTGCGAAGGTTTCAAACCTTCAAGGTTGCCGCCTTCCTTTTCAAGGTCTGTTAGTCATCGAGGTCCTGAGAACTC
>CAYVXE010000106.1:0-1685 GCA_964455375.1 uncultured Calditrichaceae bacterium | reverse complement strand
CAAGGTTGCCGCCTTCCTTTTCAAGGTCTGTTAGTCATCGAGGTCCTGAGAACTCATTTTGGCGACACAGTCTCTGACTCATGGTGCGTAGGGGATTACCCGGCTGTGCCGGACTGGCTTGTAACAAATCCGAGTTTAAATTTCTCTCGTTGGGAATTGTTAGGTTTTGTTTTCCAAAGAATACCGTGAAATTCCTACAAATTCTCAGGGAAAGAAGCCCTCATCCTTTAACTTTTTTTCAATTCTCTTCACAATTATCGATTGTTTATCAGATGGGATTTTATTGGGAATTTGACAGGCACTTGCGAGTATGCTCATTTCTTTATCGCTCAAGAAAGAACCTTCTAAGCCATATCGGGCAACTTGTTTCCAATATTTAGCCCCTTTTTCGACAACATATTTTTGAGCGAAAAGGCGATTATCTGTTTTTTGAATCTTCTCAGCGCTCTTCTCCCGAGATTTGATTTCATCATTATCCAATAAACCATCTACAACATTTTGATTCAAAGGTATTGGTAATTCCTGAAGCTTCTTCCAGCACCATTGTTTCTTACACCATTCCGTTACGTTGGTTATGCCTTCCGGGGTATCTTGTATATGTTTATTTACCACGTCAGCGATGGTCAGAAGTTGAATTTCAAGCTCAGAGGATAACTTCTGATCTTTCCAGATTTGAGCTAAGTCCAGATGTTTTTCAATTGCTGAACTCATATGTGCTAATTTTGCCAACGAGTAGGTAACAATGTTGGCTTTATATCCGCCATACCAGCTTTGTTTCATGATATTTTTATCAAGAAAGCGAAATAAAATGGCCTTTGCTACGAGACTTTGAAAGTAAAGCTCATTAAATTGTTTTTCGTTTTTCTCCCACTTCTGCCCGACTTCATTAGCAAATTGGGCGAAGTTCTTTTGAGCGCCCATGCTTACTATATGCGGTTGCATACTTATCGAATGTTCAAATTTTGCCAAATCAGTTTTTGCAAACATTTGCGCTCTGGGGTTTTTGGATAGGAATTCCTTCTTTTGGGCCGGTGTTAAGTTAGTCTGTGCATTGGCATATTGCCCCCGGGCGCGTTCGTAAAACCAATGGGACTCTCTTAACCCACCTTGAGGAGATGGGGCCCATAGACGACGTGATATTTCTTCCATACGCAAATGAAATGGATGGTTGGAAAAGAAATCCGCTGCACTCACTTTATTTTGTGTATTGGCATACTCGGAAATCTTAGGAACAACCGTCTCCACTTTTTCCGGTTGAATGACCGTCAGCTTTACCTGAAGGTAAATTTTTGATAAATCTGTTCTGCTTTTTTTCATCGCAGTAAAGATTGAGGCCGTTGTTTGTCCGCCATTTACAATTTGTAAATTGGTTACAGATTGTATTCTTCCACGTACCTTATCAGTTTGAACATGCTCTGCTGTGGCAGTTAAGCCGTTATTATAGGCAAAGAACATTTCCGGTTCATTCTGAATGGTATTTCTTATCCCTTTATTGACTTTTCCCCGAAATTGAAGGAATGTTCTGACATTCTGCTCCAGAAGTCGCTCTCCATATTGGTCATAAAGATCAGCTACAATCTCTCCGGGCATTACCAGAAGATAAGAAGCGAAATTGTCAGCGCCGGTAAATGCAGGCAGGCAGGCAGGCAGGCAGGCAGGCAGGCAGGCAGGCAGGCAGGCAGGCA
>CAYVXE010000105.1:4769-14505 GCA_964455375.1 uncultured Calditrichaceae bacterium | reverse complement strand
AGATAGGTTAAGTTGTATCTTCCGAACAGTTCGCTACGGGGAAACAGGTAACTAAGACCACTTAACTTTGTGAACGCGACCCAAGGTGTGGGAAAACTTCGGCGACAAGCGAGCTGAAGAGATCCGTCCGGATTTAGAATCTTGCAGCCTAACAGGCCGGTATCCGGATTTTCAGCAAAATGCTGCAGCATTTTTGTAAATGTATCTTCCTGAACAATGGTATCCGGATTGAGCAAAGCAAGGTAATTCCCCCGCGCTATTTTTAACCCTTGATTTGATGCTTTGGCAAAACCAAGATTTTTTTTATTTTCTACAAATAAAATATCTTTAAACTTTCGCCGTACAGCTTTACCACTGCCATCGGTAGAGGCATTATCCACTACAATGATTTCTGAAGCAATTCCCGACAAAGCCTTCCTGACGGAAATCAGCGTTTGTTCAAGGAATTCTTTGACATTGTAATTGACGATAATTATGGAAAGCGCGATGTCTCCCTGAACCGGCTGCTTCTTTACATTTAGTACGGTAGCGTGGTTGTCTGCGGACTTTGCCATCTTACCTTTTATCCTCAAAGCTCATAAATCGTAATTTCCAGACCATCCATGCTGCTTCCTTCATGACTTTGCGGGTCATTTTTGAACTTCCCTTTTCCCGGTCAGTAAAAATAATCGGCAATTCGAAAAATGAAAAGCCGGCCTTCCAGGCTTTGTAATTCATTTCAATCTGAAATGAGTAGCCATCACTGGAAATGCTATTCAAATCAACTTTCTCCAGGACTCTGCGGCGAAAACATTTGTACCCGCTTGTACAATCATAAATGGGAAGTCCGGTTATGTTTTTTGTATACCAATTGGCAAAAACACTTAACATCAGCCTGGAGAGTGGCCAGTTGATAACGTTTACACCGGTTTTATACCGTGAGCCGATAACCAGATCGTATGATTTTATTTTATCAAGAAACCTGGGGATATCTTCCGGGTCATGGGAGAGATCAGCATCCATCTCGAATATGTATTCATAGCCATTTTTAAGAGCATATTTGAAACCGGCGACGTAGGCCGTACCCAATCCCATTTTTCCGGATCGTTGAATTAATTCGACGCGCATATCGGTTTCGGCCCGTTTTGCAACAATCTCGCCGGTATTATCCGGTGAATTGTCGTCCACGACCAAAATAGCAAGATTCGGAATATTCAACCCGAGTATTTTATCCACAACGGTTTGAATGTTTTCGGATTCATTGTAGGTAGGAATGATAACGAGTGCTTTTTTCATGAATTATTATTCTAATCAGAGAGATGATTTCTGTTCCAGTTGATCTTTCAAAAGCAGTAAACTATCCCGGACATTCATCGTGGTTATTTGCAGTTCATTCCGCAATTTATCCAGCATAAATTCGGATCTAAACGGTCGAGGAGCTTTTTGATTTAGCTCTTCGGTTTTGATCGTTCGAATTAAATCTTTTCTCAGGCCGAACACGTCTGCTAATTTTCGCGCAAACTCCAGGCGGTTCATATACTCGGATCCGGTCACATGGAATACGCCCGTTTGTTTTTTTTCAACTACTTTGAGAATGACCCTGGCCAAATCATCCACAATGGTGGGATGGCCGTATTGGTCATCGACAATGGTAACTTCTTTACCGCTTCGCAGCATTTTGAGCAGCCAAATGGCAAAATTATCACGCAGATTCTCTCCGCAGCCATACAGCACCATCGTTCTCAAAATAGCATTTTGGGCACCACTGGCAATCAAGGCATTTTCTCCGGCCAATTTTGAACGGCCATAATATCCCAGTGGATTTGGTTTGGAATTTTCAGAATACGGCCCGCTTTCTCCATCAAAAATATAATCTGTGGATATATGCACAATAAAGATATGCTTTTTAAAAGCCGCCTTAGCGAGATTCTCGATGCCGGTCACATTCACTTTCCAACAGGTTTCCCGATCTTCTTCACATGCATCCACATTTGTGTAGGCTGCTGCATTTACGATAAAATCCGGTTCAATGCTTTTCACCAACTCATTTACCTGATTCCGGCTGGTGATATCGCAAGTTACATAATGGTAATGCCGGTAATCCACAAAAGCATGTTCCTGAATATCTGCCCCGTAGACTTCATAATTCTTCAGGAAAACACCCACGCATTTTTGTCCCAGCAATCCATTAGCACCGGAAATCAGTACTTTTTTTCTTAGTATTTTCATCCTGGTCATATTTTCGTTCAGTTCTCATTTTACGTACAAATTACCAATTACGAATTACCAATCACGAATCAAAGGCTTTCTTTTACAGGTGCTTGTCTGCAAGAATTGTTTTGATATCCTGGACTCTTGAACTACCTACGAATGTGCTGTTTGCTGCTGCTACCTTGTTCGCGAACCCAGCGGCTTCGATCACATGCCCATTTTCAAGGTAATGAATCAAAAATGCTGCCTGAAAAGCATCGCCGCAGCCAATGATATCTTTCACTTCTTTCACCTTTTCCGCCTTAATCTTTCTTCTCTGTAACCTATTTTTACGTCTAAATAAAACGCAAGAGCCGCGTGCCCCCATTGTGATGAGACAGACAGTTGCCGTCTTTTTTAAAATACTTTCACCAAATTCGTAAAATGCAGTATCTGAGTTTTCGGAAAACTCTCCCAAAATCTGCGCCTCTTTTTCATTTAATTGAATAATGTCCGCACAATCAAACCACGCGACCCAATCCTCCGGCTTACGGGGAAAACGTTTACCGGAGGCATCGATTCCCAGAGACCGTGAGTGAAAATCCAGAAGAATCAAAGAGCCGGAGTGCCGCCTGAATTCCTGCAATGCGGCTAAATCCACATCAAAGCCGGTGATGAGATTTACGATCACGGCATCCATACCCTGAAGCATTGCCAATTGCTCCATTTGCAGCGGCGGCATGGGCGGCGTTGTCACTTCTTCACGGGTCAAAGGTCCCTTATATGTGAGCCGCACACGCGTATTTTCCTGCCGTATTCTCGTCAATCCTGAAAATTTGATATTTTTATACACACCGAGTACATCTTTCAGTTGGTCGTAGAAATCATCACCGACAAAACTGACAGGGTAGATTTCCACAGGATTTTCAGCGAGAGCCGCGACATAGGCAGCGGTAAAAAAAAGCCCTCCGACACTTTGTACAGGGTCGCCTTTCCAGGGGATGATGGTATCGCGAACAAAGGTACCGACGAGTCCGATTTTTCTCATAAACGGTCTTTAAATCTTACAGCCTGCATTTTTGAATACGTGCAATCTCTCTTTCAACTCCAAATCCCTTAGCGCCAGAATTTGCACGGAAAAAATAGCCGCGTTCGCCGCCCCGGCGGTACCGATAGCCATTGTTGCAACGGGCACGCCTTTCGGCATTTGCACGATGGAATGCAGCGCATCCACACCGGAAAGATGCGAACCGGGCATGGGGACACCGATCACCGGCAGTACCGTCACCGCGGCAATTGCACCGGGAAGATGTGCAGCCATCCCGGCAACTGCAATAATCACCTCATAACCATTTTCTTCCGCAGCTTCAGAAAACTTCATGGTTTCCCTTGGGTTCCGGTGCGCCGACAAAATATACTCATCAAACGAAATGTTAAAATAGTGAAAATATTTCTTACTTTCAACCAAAGCCGCTTCATCGGATTTACTTCCCATCACCAGAGCTACAGAAGGCTTTTTGTCAGGCATTCTTAACTCCTCTCTTCAACATCTTGAGCTGTTTTAAACGTATGCGCCATGATATCCAATTGTCTGAAAAACGGTTCCTTTTTTCCCGCCGGATAATAGACCGCAATATCAATCATATAAATCCGTTTGGATTTTTCATCATAAAACACGTAGGTGCGAAACGGCCCGCCGATGAATTTATCTTCGTTCTTCCAAAGGCCTTCCAACATCAGTGCCGGTCTATCCAGAAAGTCAATTTCATTCGACTCCACATAATTCTCATCGATAAGATCATTTTTATAAAATTTGGCAGTTAGTTTGTTGCGTTTAGCAATGGCCCAATCTTTGTTAATTAGATTGGAGTCGGCATCGTCGATCCAGTGCACAAACAACCAGCGTTCCCGACCGGGAAGACTTCGCCGCAACATGACAAAACGATCCTGCGGACGTTCAGTGTTGATGATATAATCATGTTGAATGCGAACGGTCCAGCCATATTTCTGAAGCAATTGCTTCGACAGATCCTTTTGTTCCAACTGGCTGTACATCTGTTTTTTCGTTTCCCCCAGAAGCCTGTCCTTGAAAAATCCGTACAGGACGTCTCTGTTTTCAATGAGTTTCTTTTCTAACTCGGACGTACTGACTCCGGCCAGAACCATAAGCAATTGTTTTTTTGCCCAGGGGTTCTCTTTTGGGAAGTAAAAAGCCGTACCCTCTTTAACTTTTTCCTTGACGATAGGGGACAGCATTCCGGATACTTTCTGGCTAATTTCGCCTTTTGAATCAAACGTGCCCACAAGAAGGAGATTTTTCCTGGTCGCATACGTAGAAAACTTTTCCGGAGATACCCAATACAAATCAAACACTTTTTCCGGCTGCGGCGTAACAAGAACCTTCTGAAAGGTTTCAGTAATTGCCGGCTGCAATTTCTCCCAGGTCTCAGTATCCGCGACAACATAAATCACGGTGTCACTACCCGAACTTGCCGTTTTCTGAAAACAGCTCATCCCGCCGGTAGCAATCAACATCAAAACAAAAAGGAATAGTGCTTTACGTTTCATTTCTCAACTCTCCTTTTGAATGAAATACAAAATAGAAGATCCGTTTCTGTTACTTTGCTTCCTGAAATTTGCTGACTTCACAATTGAGGCAGTTGCTACAGCAACAGCGCGCAGGAGATAAATCGGCTTCAACACAGCAGCAACATTTTTCACCTTAAAACGAAGAAATTCGCTCATCAGGCAATTGTAGTAACTGTCCAGCGGCATGGAGTTCCACTTGACTAATCTCAGCCGACTTCCGTCAAGGAGCCTCTGCATGACACCAGGTGTAAAATGAGATAAATGTCTCGGCGCATCTAACGCGACCCAAAGCGGTCCATAAAAGGCGGCGTCTAAACTGGCAATATTCGGAACGGCCAGTAAAAGCAGGCCTCTGTCAGCTAACAAATTTTCGCAATTCACCATCAGTTTTTGGGGAGAGGAAACATGTTCTAAAACATGCCAAAGCGTAATAACATCGTACTGTTTCTCAACTCCCTCCAGTTCTTTTTCATCACCGACTTTTACATGTAATCCAAAATGCTCGCATGCAAATTTTACCGCCGACTCGTCCGGTTCAATTCCCTCGACCTGCCAGCCATGTTGCTCCATTTCAAACAAAAATTCTCCCGTACCACATCCCACATCCAGAAGACGACCCCCCGTCTTCAGCTTCTCGATTCTCTCCCGTTTTCTTCTTAATGCGAAGACACGCACCTGGCGGTAAAGACGATCCCACATTTTCTGCTTCGCTTGTGCAGAAATGAATGGTTGATATTCAGCGTTCATGTAATAGGCGGATATTTCCGCTGCCTCCGGTCTGGGATTTAAAAAACGAAAACCACAAATGTCACAACCGACAATGGAAAATTTCAGACCTTGCTCAACCGAAAATCTATCCGGTGCTTTTATAATTTCATGAAAATGCTGTGACCCGCAAACGGGACAATTTACCGTTTCCAATGAACCTACTTTTAAGTTCTCATTTCTGTAAAAACAGCAGTGAATAAGCATTGAAACAATGTACAGTCTCTTTGAGACTGTTAAAAAAGTTGAAACGAAATCAGTCTTCATGCTGAGCGCAGTCGAAGCATGGTTTAAAAACAATCGGTTACAGCCTTCGACTCCGCTCAGGCTGAAGCAAGAAGCTACTTCTTTGACCGTCTCGTTGAACGCTTTACCAACTTTTCTAAAAAATCTACTCAGGCAATTTTTCTACACTTGCAATTCCTTTGACAAAATACTCAAAAACAATACAGCCCTTGTACATTTTTCTGAAAATCTGTCTATCCTTCAGTTTTCGTAATTTTTGCACATGTTTACGCTTTTTTGCTATGTGCCTGAAATTCATCAAGACATACCACAGTCCCTTCACCGCAGCGTTAAAACGTTTGAAGTCACGTTTCACAAGTGCATAAATGAGCGTCACAATTTCCAATAATATGCGCACCGGAAAAATCCACAGTAAATTCTTCACAGCATAATTTTTTATTAACATAATCAAACTATTGCGGTGATTCAGATACAGTTTCTGAGGTGAATCCGGTTTTAAAGTAGCACCTGAACGGTGGTAAATGACCGACGCCGGCACCGACATGACCCGGTACCCCGACAGGTGCAACCGCCAATTCAAATCGATTTCTTCCATGTGTGCAAAAAAATCTTCATCAAAAAGTCCTACTTCCTCTAAGCTTGTTCTCCTTACAAGCATCGCCGTACCTGACGCCCAAAAAATGTCACTGCTTTCATCGTACTGCTGATGATCTTTTTCAAGTGTGAAAAAGATCCTACCTTTAGCGAAGGGATAACCAAATCGATCCATCAGGCCACCGGCGCCGCCAGCATAGTCGAAATAACCTTCCTGAATGAGAGACAGAATTTTCGGTTGTACCGCAGCAACGCTGGCATCGGCTTTACACTGCTCAACTAAAGGTTGCAGCCAATTTTCTGTGACAATTGTATCATCATTCAGAAAAACAACGTAATCCCCTTTTGCCTTCTGAAATCCTGAATTACAACCACCCGCATAGCCGAGATTTTTTTTATTTCGTACGATTGAAACATTGGGGTAAACAACTTCAATTCCATCGAGACTGTGATCACAGGTGGCATTATCCACAAGAATAATTTCCGTATTTTTGTAGGTTGTTTTTTTGAGCGAATCGAAACAGTCGTCAAGAATCTCTTTCCCCTTATAATGCGGAATAATGATGGAAACCAGTGGTTCCTGTTTCATCTAATTATTTTCCGTCTGCCCTGTCCTTTGTGGAATCCTGAATGGCGGCGAGGGCTTTCAGTGCCTGTAGTTGATTTTTCGCATTTTTGTCATTCGGATTTACAGCTAAATATTTTTCCATCACGTCAGCACCCTTTTGGTATTGTCTGGTGCGGTTATAGAAGCTGACGAGCCAGAAATAAGCCCTCTGTTCAGCGGGATTCGCATTCAGAACATCCACTGCTAAGGACTCCGCTTTGGTGTCGTCGTGAACATACTGCACCAAATATTCCGCCATGAAAAGTTTGTCGATGGGCTGAAGACCCCGCAACTTCAATGAACGGTCGATGCGACGTTCCAATTCCTCAGGACGTCCTAACTCCGCATACATCCGACCGAAATTGATAGAAAGCTGGTAGTTGCGCAAAGGAATAACTTTTTCCGGAATATCTGATTCCATTTTATCCAAAACGGAAAGCGCCTGCTCATTATAATCCGACCCTTTTTTCTGATAATAATTGGCTAATCGCAAGAATGCAGAGCGGTAATTTTGCAGCAAGCCGACGATGTTATTATTATAGTACACATTCGGGTTGTTGAGATTACGATATTGAAATTTTTCAAACAAATGTGTTCTCATCTTTTCCGGCGAGATAAAATCATTATTCGGGCCGCCATACGGCATCACTTTAAACACCAGGCCGTCCATGCGCAGGTAGTTCTTAAATTCCGGATTTCGCTTCCGGTTATCGAGCCCAAGCATATTTTGCGGAGAAACCGTGACGGCAAAATAGACCGGGCGTTTAAACCGATTTGCTGCTATGATATTTAGTACCATCCGATCCTGTACCAGGAGTACCGGATGACCATTGATATTTTTGGTATTTGCGAGTTCAAACTCTATCGCCGGTTTTTCAGGGACTTTGTCCACGGTCAGGCGTGTGTTGTCTTCTTTTTTCCGGAGCTCGTCAATAATGGTTTGCCTGGAAACCTCAATCCGAATTTTCTTCGGCTCCGGCCAGAGTAACGCCTGCAATTGATCGATTTGCGTATCGGAAAAACTGATTGGGACTTTCGGCTCTTCATCTCTTAACTGTTTAATGTACCAGTCCGTATTTAACAAACTTAGATTTACCACGCGTACATCTTTCCGGATGCCGTAGACATATTGCAGAAACCACAAGGGAAATGTATCATTATCCCCATTAGTAAAAAGAATTGCATTGGGTTCACAGCTCTGTAAAATGTTGTATGAATAATCATAGGCCACATAATTCCCCTTCCGGGAGTGGTCGTGATGATTAACACTGTACAGATTAAACGGAACGGCGAGAATCAAAATGAGTACCGTTAATGCGACGCCGACCTTTCGCAAGGCAGTACTCTGTTTAAAAGCATTGTGGGCTGCTTCAAGAATTGCACTGGCCCCGATTCCGATCCAGAGGGCAAAGGCAAAAAATGAGCCCACATACGCGTAATCACGTTCACGCGGTTGCGGATTCTCCTGGTTCAGATACAGCACAATGGCCACACCCGTCATGATGAACAACGTTAAGACGGCAAACGCCTTTTCCCGATCGCGTTTGAAATGGTAAACCATACCGATCAGTCCCACAAGAAACGGTAACCCCATCAAACCTCGCAAAGAGATCGTTTCTACGATATAATTATCGGGACCAAGCGTATTTCCGGTACCGATAAATTGCCAACCAAAATAACGGATGTACATTTTCTTTATCTGATACTCCCAAACCGGTGCCCGGCGGTTTGTAATTGACCAGTCGCCGTATTGTTCCCGGTTTAAGTAACTCACAAAACGTTGCGGGTCATCCGGATTATTTTCATTTATGACCGGTTTCATACCGGAACGAATATAAATAAGTGAATAGGTTGAGTAGCCAAGCGAGACTAACATAAAGCCCATTAGCACCACTGCTGCAACCTGTTTTTGATTTCTAACTGACCAGACGATGGCCGCAAACAAACCCAAAGTCAGCAATGCTAAAGCAAGAAATGAATATTGATTAAGCACCCAGGGAATTCCCTTAACAATTCCGGGATAAATAGCGCCGAAAGCGGCGGCGGCGGCAAGACTCCAGAGAGTAAACGTTTTGAGATTCAGGTCTGCTTTTTTGAAATAAATGATTAAAAATAAAGTAGGAATCGCCAAGATATTTAATAAATGAATACCTGTAGCCAGTCCCATCAAATAGGCAATGAATAACATGATTTTCATCCCAGCCGGTTCATCGGCTTTTTCCAGCCAGACTAAAATCAACCAGACAACGATGGATGTAAAAAACATCGACACGGCATAGACTTCTGCTTCCACAGCATTAAACCAGAAGGAACTTGTAAACGCAAAACCCAGGGCACCAATAACGCCAGCGGTATAAATATTGAGTTTTTCTTCGGCAGTTTCGGGAATTCCCCGCCACTCTCTAATCAAACGCACAATAATCAAATACGTAAACATCACGGTCAATGAACTCACGAGAACCGAAATGATATTCACCCGTAAGCCGACGTCATTGATAATCCACGCAGGAATCATGGTAAAAAGTCTACCTAACAAAATAAAAAGCGGTGAACCCGGAGGGTGCGGCACACCGAGTATGTATGCGGTCGTAATAAATTCACCGCAATCCCAATACGATGTGGTCGGTGCAACCGTCATTGCGTACACAATCGTTGCGACAAGAAAAACGGAAAATCCTATTATTCGATTCAGTTTTTTGTGTTCCATGAAAATTTTTTCCTCCAAATCCAGAATAGTGCTTAGTGCAAATTCAAATTATAAATTAC
>CAYVXE010000105.1:0-4669 GCA_964455375.1 uncultured Calditrichaceae bacterium | reverse complement strand
AATTATAAATTACGAATCTCGAATTATGAATTAATTTTTTCCCGATAGCTCACGGCGGTTGAATCATTTTCTGATCTACTCAGAAACTGATTATAATCAAATATTGTAAAAAAAACAAAACTTTTCAGGAGAGTTGAATCATTTAGCCAATTCTTGCTAAATCAAATTTATCCCGATAATTCTTAAAAAAATGTGTCCTTACAGGAATATTAGCAATATCCTGCAACGGTCGGTCCTGACGTGCCAGGTTAAACGCCTCTTCCCTGGCAATTAACAGCAATTCGGTATCTTTAACGATGTCGGCGATGCGTAGTTCCGGCAAACCGCTTTGTTTGGTTCCAAAAAACTCCCCCGGTCCGCGCAGTTTTAAATCCACCTCAGCGATTATAAAACCGTCATTCGTTTCGCACATCGTCTGCAACCGCACCTTCGCTTCTTTTGACATGGGATATTTCGCCATTAGAAAACAAAATGACTCCTTCTGCCCTCTACCCACACGTCCGCGCAACTGGTGCAACTGCGGCAGACCAAAGCGCTCGGCATTTTCGATGATCATAATCGTTGCATTGGGTACATCCACTCCAACCTCGATAACCGTCGTGCTCACCAGTACCTGCAACATCCCCACTTTAAAGTCAGTCATGATCATTTCTTTTTCATCGCTTCTCATTCTGCCATGCAGCAAACCGACTTTGAATTCTGCAAAAAGTCCTTTCCGCAAACTTTCGTAACTTTCAATCGCCGCTTGTAAATCCATTTTTTCCGATTCTTCTATTAAAGGAAAAATGATATAAACCTGTGCGCCGAGCTGTATTTGCTGCTTCACAAAGGCGTACACTTTATCCCGTTTCTTATCCGAACGCCAGAATGTTTTGATGGGTTTCCTTCCGGGTGGCAACTCATCGATAATCGAAATATCGAGGTCCCCGTAAAGCGTTAATGACAACGTTCTTGGAATCGGGGTGGCTGTCATTACCAGCACATCCGGGGACAGTCCTTTTTCCATCAGCGTCGCTCTCTGCATGACGCCAAAGCGGTGCTGCTCATCGATGATAGCGAGACCCAATTTTTTGAATGTGACGCCTTCCTGAATCAGTGCATGTGTTCCAATAACGATCTCTGCCTCCCCGCTTTCAACCTGCCTGAGACTCTCCTCCCGTTCTGCTTTCTTCTGCGCTCCCACCAACAAAACAACCTTTATCTGAAAATCCTGCAAAAGGTTACGAACGTTAAAATAATGCTGTACGGCAAGAATTTCCGTCGGCGCCATCAACGCACCCTGATATCCGTTTTCTACGGACATCATCATTGCGATGAGTGCCACAACCGTTTTCCCTGAACCCACATCCCCCTGAACAAGCCGGTTCATGGGTGTGTTCTTTTTCATGTCCTCCCGTATTTCCCTGAGAACGCGTTTCTGCGCACCAGTCAGTTCATACGGCAGCGACTGAATTAGATTTCTCGTCCGCTCACCCACTTTCAGAAATTCAATGCCATGGCGCTTAATTTCCACCTGCTTCTTTCGCAGGGCCAGCATGAGTTCCAGATAAAACAATTCATCAAATTTTAACCGGCGACGCGCAGCCGCCAAAAGGTTTCTATTTTCCGGGAAATGCACCTGGGAAATCGACTGTCGCAAAGAAATAAAAGCCCGTTTTTTTATGACTTCCTGTGGGATGGTCTCCTTTAAATAGCGGGTATATTTTGCAGTGACGTTTTTTTGTATTTGACGAAATCCCCGACTGTCCAATCCGATTTTACTGAGTTTTTCTGTGGATGGATAAAGCGGAATAATGCGCCCGGTGTGCAAAAAATCCTTTTCCCCCGCTTCTGTCAATCGATCAAAGTCGGGATGCACCATTTGAAACTCCCCGAAAAAACCCACTTTCCCACTGAATGCAACGGTCTCTCCTTTCGAAAAAACTTTCGTCCAATATGCAGCCCGTTGAAACCAGACACAATTCAAATAACCCGTTCCATCAAATAGAACAAGGACGAACCGTTTCCTTTTTCCCTGTTTTATGCCGCAAAATTCCACTTTGCCGACAACCGTTGCAACCACATTTTTACTTAAATCTTTGATTTTCGTTATATGACTACGATCTAAATAGCGGCGGGGAAAATAATACAGAAGATCGAGAATTGTGGAAACGCCGACTTCCTGCAGCGCCTGCGCCCTCTTTTCTCCGATACCTTTAACGTATTGTATCGATGTGTTCAAATAATTATTAGAAGAATCACCCACATTTTTTTTACAAATAATTCATACAAATCAAACAAAAATTTACCGGGCGTAACGAGCCGTGTACACAACAACCGTTTCTCCATCAGCAGGAACAGGGACATTGAATTCGATGGTTTGCGAATCCCTTTTGGTAAATTCATGACTTTGCTTTACAATCTTCCAATTGAGCTGTAGCTTTTCCGTAACCAAAACATGAACGGCTGTTTTTTTATGATTACGAAGTTTGATCTCCCAGGTTTCTTCCCAGGACTGTTTCCCGAGAGACCGGCGATCCTTTTGCTTTCGCTCGGCAACAAGGTCAAAGGCATTGCCGACATTTACCTTCACGGTTTCATTTTTGGGAGTATGTTTGATGAAATCTTCCCCTATAAAAATGAGCCCTCCATCCGAGTCCTTTTTATAAAGCCGGATTTTCCCTTTTGGCAGCGGCAGCCCTAACCCCGATTTTTTCTCATTTTTAAAATCCAGGTAAACTCGCACATGTTTTGCATCTCTTGCCGCGAAATAAGAATAGTTTTTGGTCACGCTGGTCTGAGCCGAAGGGAACAATGAAATCTGTTTAATCTGATTATTCGCCACATCGGCAGGCCGTTTTAGCGTGTACAAATGATACTCAAAAAAGGCTTTTTCACCAAATTGCTGACGGCCGGCTGCAGTCATTTCAGTTGCAGCTTTTTGCATAAACATGACCGGCGTTTCCCTTTCCGCCCGATGCACCTCACCGGCAACGAGTTTTAATTTAGCATTTTTGTAGGTTGCACCGGATTTATTATCGATGGAAACCCAGGCAGACAATTGCAGCCCCGAATCATTCTCATCGATTACCCCCACATATTCCGCATGCCACTGAATCCCGGAGGTCAAATAACCGATTTCCGTTGGATACTTGCCGGCTTTGCTACATGCCAATTGCCATACCAGAGTCGGTTTTGAGATAAACCCTTCCGGCAGTTTTGGGAAAGAAATATTTTCCAAAGTCGCCCGGCTGATCATTTTTATGCCGTTGTCTTTATCCTGTAAAACGATACCCCCACCTGAAAAACTGAGCAATTGCCCGGCGTAAGTTGTGCCATCTTTTGTTTCGAGGCGAATATCATGATCGATATATTTTTGTAAAATCTTGTCCTGGCTTATGAGATCGTATTCGTAATTTTGTTCCAAGATAGTCACGGCATCGGTCAAATTTTCCGGGGAGAAGTAAACAGATGTCGGGTCGATCTGCGCGGCCACATCCTGAATTTCCACCGTATTGACTCCCTTTTTGAGCGTCAAGGTTCTTGAATCTTTAACCAGAGCCAGATTGTTATTGTAAACAGTCAGAGCAATGTCAGTTTTCTGAGCAAAGAGAGAACCGGCGAACAAAACCAGCCCGAAAAAAGAAATGACGTTGCGTGAAATCATTTTTTATTCTCCTGTACCCAGATTATGTAAGTTGGCTTTGAGTTTATCGAGGCTGGACTCAAAGTCCGTCTTTTTTGTTTTCTCACGATGAATGACTTCTTCCGGGGCTTTCGAGAGAAAATCCGGGCTGTGTAATTTCCGGTTCAGCCCTTCCAACTGTTTTTCTATGCGCGTAATTTCTTTCTCCAGGCGTTCCCGTTCCACATTGAAGTCAATTAATCCTTCCAGAGGTAAAAAAATTTCCCATTGATTTACCACTGCGCTGGCGGCATTTTTCGGTTTCGTCGCCTTCGGTTTATATTCCAAACGGTCGACTTTTGCCAGTTGCTCAAAATAAGGTTTATGCGATAAAATAAATTCCGAATTAATCCCATTATGACTTTCACCTGTGATGATAACCTGCGCTGCCTTGCTGGGAACGATATTCATCTCCCCGCGAATATTCCGAATTGCCCCGATGAAATTTTGCAACACATCCATATTTTTTTCAATAGGATCATTGATGAATTTGCGGCATTCCACCGGCCACTCGGAAACCATGATGCTCTCGGTATCCGACGCACTGCGTAATCTGCCCCAAATTTCCTCTGTAATAAACGGCACAAACGGATGCAGCAATTGCAGAATCCCTTTAAGTACGAATACAGCAACGCTAAGCGTAGCGTTCTTCTCTTCCGGATGTTCATTATCGTACAATCTCGGTTTAATGAGCTCCAGGTACCAATCACAAAACTCGCGCCAGAAAAAGCTGTAAAAAGCTTCGGCAGCCTCGTGAAATTTAAATTGCTGTAAACTACGAGTGACTTTTTTGATGGTTTTCTGATGACGGCTCAAAATCCATTGATCCGACAATTCAAGCAACTGTTTTTCATCAGATTTCCGAATGAAATCTAAATTGGCATGTTTAATATTTTCAGCGCTCAAATTCATACCGAGAAACCGGAAAGCATTCCACAATTTATTGGTAAAATTACGGCCGATTTCAAAATCATTTTCAGACAGGTTGATATCCTGTCCTTCCGA
>CAYVXE010000104.1:0-14580 GCA_964455375.1 uncultured Calditrichaceae bacterium | reverse complement strand
TCGATTATTTGCACGTCCAGGAATTTTTCTTCGTTCAAATTAAAGCGCAGAATTGCCGTTCTTCCCGTGACACCTAAACTCAAACGATTGGAGACGGGGTAAGCAATGGAGAGACCGTCGTTGATCATTTCCACATCCACGGTCGTGCGTTTGCCCGGAAAGTTTCCCAACCCTCCCAACAGTTGCCGGGTCGTTGGAACGGAAGAAAAGGTGAAAAACTGCTGCGTTTCAAAACTGAACCGGGAGTCCAGCAATACCTGGTGGTAGATGGCCACGGTCAGTTTTTTAAAGGGGAAAAATGCCGAGACCATACTCTGATTAAAATCCGTATTGGAAAATTCGCTTTTAGAGTTGGGAAATTCCGGTGAACCTTCAGGCTCCCGAAATGATTTACGGGCATTCCGCTGATGCAGAGAAGCCCCGGCGCTGGAAAGGTACGTCAACCCGGCGGGATTTATGGCTGCCGCAGTCTCATCCTGGGCAGCCCCGATGAATGCACCACCCAAAGACGACGCCCGAGCTCCCGGTGTGATGAAGTCGAATCGTAGGTAATTTAAATTGATGGTGGCAACCGGCGGCCGCAGGCCCTGACTTTTTACATTGGAAAGGAATAAACAACTCAAGACAACGAACGATAAAACATCGTAAAACCAACTCGCCAAGGACACAGCTTTTCGGGACATGCGATTCTCAACTAAATCATAATTTCCTGAATTTTATGAAAATTAACCGCTTTAAGTTCTAAAGTCAAGTCGTAAAATTAACTTGACAATCCGCCGGAAGCTTTTAAATTCTAATGTGTACTGTGTTCAGAATTGAAAGTGACCCCATTCAACTATTCTGAATATAATTTTACGGATGAAATGAAAAGGAGAATAGGATGATTCGCAAAGTACAGATTTTTTTGCTTGTTTGTTTTTTGGCGGGAAGTTTTCAAAATGTTTTTGCTCAAATTGATAATATCGATGAATTGCTGCGCGCCGGTGTGGATGATGCGAACTCATTAATTCAGGCGTACCTCGAACCTTTCGGCAAAGGCTTCGGCGCCGATCTAAACAATGGCTGGTATTCGTCTGCTAAAACACACCATTTTCTCGGGTTTGACATCACGGTTTCAGGCAATGCGGCCGTGGCGCCGGAAGATGCAAAAACCTTTAGCATCAATGATTTGGGTTTGCAGAACCTGGTTCTCAGCAATCCTGCTGCCGATCCCAACACCCCAACCATCGTTGGTGATGAAACTGACGGACCGGATTTAAATATAATTTTAGAGAATCCGTTAACAGGACAACCGGAAATAATCGGTACACTGACGATGCCTCAGGGGATTGGATTCAGATACGTCCCGTCTTTAATGGTGCAGGGGTCACTCGGGCTCTTCTTAAATACAGATTTAATTGTGCGCTATTTCCCGGAAGTAAAAATTAGTAATGAGGTGGGCAAGCTGCAAATGTTCGGATTTGGTGTTAAACATAATTTGACACAATGGCTTCCGGGTGGCAGCTTGCTGCCGTTTGACCTCGCAGTCATGGCCGGTGTGACGAAGTTTCAGGCTACAGCGGATTTAGAGGTGCTCCCCGACCCCAATGCCATTCAAACAGGAGCGACGTATGAAAATCAACGGGTTGACCTTGAGGCCACTTCCGTTACCTTCAATCTGCTCGCTTCAAAAAAGCTATCCGTATTGACGATTTGGGGCAGTGTCGGTATCGAAACCTCAAATGTCGACTTGAAACTCAAAGGCAATTACCCGGTAACGCTCATTGAGCCCGTTTTTGGCAACCGGATTATTCAGGATTTTCAGGATCCGGTCAACCTTTCTTTTGATGGGCCGAATACACTTCATGTGAATACCGGTCTGAAACTTGAACTAATTGTGTTGTCAGTGTATGCCGGTTATTCTTTCTCAAACTATCCTGTTGTTACCGCTGGTGTCGGTTTTTCTATTCGTTAAACAAGATACTCTTTAAGTATATCTTTTATTATGGCGCATTCAGACGCTTTCAAAAATATCCACCCGTCACTGCAAGAGCTGCAGCTTCTCAATAAATTAGCGCTGAAGATATCTTCCACAACAGACATAGATGACATTATCAATGCAATTATCACCACCACAACCGAAATAACCGGTGCAGTACAGGGATCCATCCTTTTATCTAAATCGGAAACAGACCAGAAATTTACAACCCTGGTCAGGCTCGGAGACAACAAAGAGGAGGCGGTCATCCAAAAAATGTGCATGGTCGTCGCCGGCTGGTTGTTGAAGCACCAACAGTCTTTGCTGGTAAATGACATCCTTTTAGATGATCGCTTTAAAGGATTAAACATTTTAAATTACCCCTTCAAATCGGTACTGGCGGCACCCATTCAATCCCGCGCCCGAGTCCTTGGTGTGTTGATTTTGCACAATACGGAAAACGAACGGTCATTCAAGCAGAGTGATTTACAATTGGTCAATATCGTTGCTTCACAGTCTGCAAACACACTGGAGCAGGTGGAGTTGCTAAAATCATTAGAAGATGAAAATCGATATTTGAGGGAGGAAATTCAACGCAAGTACGCGTTTCACGAAATCATCGGGCACAGTCCGGAAATGCAGAAAATATTTAAGCTGTTGGAAAAAGTCATTCCTACCGATGCGCGGGTTCTGATTCAGGGACCGAGCGGTACCGGCAAGGAACTTATCGCCCGTGCAATTCATTATAACAGTCCGAGACTGAAACACCGTTTTGTGGCTGTGGACTGCGGTGCACTGCCGGAAAACCTGCTGGAGAGCGAATTGTTCGGCCATGTAAAAGGGGCATTTACCGGAGCAGCCGAAAGTAAAAAAGGGTTGTTTCTGGTGGCTGACGGCGGCACGTTATTTTTGGATGAAATCAATAATACGACCTCTGCTTTGCAGGCTAAATTACTCAGAGCGATTCAGGAAAGTGAAATTCGGCCTGTGGGTGGAACAAACACAACCAAAATCAACGTCCGGATTTTATGTGCGTCGAGCAGAGATTTAGCCCGATGTGTGGAAGAAGGGACATTCCGGGAAGATTTGTATTTTCGTCTGAAAGTGATCGTCATCAAACTGCCCGCACTCCGGGAACGCAGTACTGATATCCCCCTGCTCGCTAACCATTTTCTGAAAAAATTTAACCACGATCTGAAAAAATCTTTACAAGGTTTTACGAAAGAAACGCTGAAACTGCTGCTGCAATATAACTGGCCGGGCAATATAAGAGAATTGGAAAACGCAACAGAACACGTTGTCACCCTGGCGGAACCGGATCAAAAGCTTGCTGAGCACGACTTACTGCCGGAAGAAATTGTATCGACAAAGGTTACGGGAACGTCTGTAGTAAACCATATCACAAAGTTACCACAGGCAGTGGAGGATCTCGAGCGGCACATGGTCACGGAAGCTTTGGAAAAATTCAACCGCAACCGTACAAAAGCAGCGGACTATCTCGGACTCAGCCGCAGAGGCTTGCTGAACAAGATTGAACGATACAAGATCGACCAAACAGCATAACATCAAAATTAAATCACAACATTTATGCCAGAGCTGCCGGATTTAGTTTACATTCAAAAGAAACTCAAAACTGAAATTGTAGGTCAAATCGTTGCCGATGTTTCGATTAAAGAGCCGATTATCCTGAGAATTCTGGTGCCTGAGAAAATACAGGACTCGCTCAAAAACGCAACCTTTCTCGATGTAAAACGTCATGGTCCTTTCATCGTATTTTCCCTGAGCCATGATCTGGACATGATCGTACATCCGATGTTAGCAGGTAAATTTAAGTTGACCTCTTCTGCCGCCAAACCGGGACGAGGATTGTGCCTGTCAATCCATTTAAAAACCACCAAGGTTTTGCATTATTTGGATGATAAAAAAATGGGCAAGGTTTATTTTATAAATCACGGGGCAACAGCGGCCATTCCAAGATTCGACCAGCAGGGAGTCGACATACTAAGTTCTGCATTTACCCCCGAACTGTTCATGCAGCTCATAAAGAAACAGAGAAAACAAGTCCGGGTTTTTCTGATGACACAGGAAATCCTGAGCGCCATTGGCAATGCTTACGCGGACGAAATTCTCTTTGCTGCCGGGATTCATCCGAAAACATTTTGTTATCAATTGGATGATACTCGGAAAATAAAACTGTACCAAAGTATCTGCAAGGTTATGAAATGGGGAATTGAGCAGGTTGAAAAAGCGCAGCAACCTGTTGAAATAAAAGTCAGAAACCATTTGAAAATTAGAAATCGCAAAAACCAAGGCTGCCCAACATGCGGCAGCGTCATTCGGTGTACCGGAGTGCTAGGCTACGATGCGTTTTTTTGTCCCAAATGTCAACCGCCACAACGCACCTTTTTTGTGGACTGGTCCACGGTACAATAAATTTGGTTGCTAACCCCGGGACTCTTCCTGGAGAAACTGGTTAAAAGAGAAAATGAGTCAACTCATTGAACAATCTTCTCTCGCGTTAACAATTAAAAAAACAATGCGGCCCGCGAGCATCGTGTTGTCCATTCTTATTTTCATTGCGATTATTTATATGCCCACGCCGCAGGGGCTAACCCCCGAAGCACAAAAAACCATCGCTATTTTTGTCGTGGCAATTATTCTCTGGGTTACTCACGCCCTGCCGCTGATGATTACGAGCCTCCTGGTGGTTATTTTATTCCCACTCACCAACGTCCTGACAACGGCACAATCCTACGCTCTGTTCGGCAACGAAGCCATCTTTTTTATTTTGGGTGCCTTTATTTTGGCGTCGGGTCTCATGCGTTCCGGGTTGAGTACACGCATTGCATTGTTGACTCTCCGGCATTTTGGTAAATCACCAAAACATCTGCTGGTCAGTTTTTTGACCCTGTCGGCATTTTTATCTTTCTGGATGTCTGAGCATGCCGTTGCGGCGATGATGTTTCCCATCGTCATGGACGTTGCCGATGCCCTTAAATTGAAATCGTTCCGCAGTAATTATGGTAAAGCCCTGGTACTGGCTATGACATGGGGCTGTATTATCGGCGGCATTGCGACTTTTTTGGGTGGCGCCCGTGCGCCGCTGGCGCTGGGAATTTTGCAGCAAACCACCCAAACCAGCATTGGCTTTGTGGAGTGGGCGACCGCCACCCTGCCCATTGTTGTACTGATGTTGGTCGTCGCTTACTTTTTACTTAAGAAAATGTTCACCTGGGAAATTTCGGACATCAAGGGCGCACAAGCAGCATTAAAGAAAAAGCAGGAAAGTCTGGAGACCATTACGGGTCGCGAAAAGGCGCTTGGTTTCTTAATGTTGCTGACGATTTTATTCTGGATTTTTTTAGGAGAAGAACTGGGTCTGGCAAATATCGCTATTGCCGCGGTCGTTCTGGCATTCGTTTTTAAACTCTTGCAATGGAAAGAAGTTGAGGAGGATGTCAACTGGGGTATTTTTCTAATGTATGGCGGCGCTATTTGTCTCGGCTTCGTCATGGACATGACCGGCGCGGCACACTGGCTCGCCGAACAATCGCTTGGATATTTCGTCCACTCATCATCGATGCTTATGATCGCTCTTTGTTTCATCTCTCTGTTTTTGACCGAAGCGATCAGCAATACGGCAGTGGTTGCTCTTATGATGCCTCTAGCTTTGGGACTGGCTGTTGATTACAACATCGACCCAAAATTGATCACCCTGGTGCTCACAGTCCCTTCAGGTTTGGCCTTTCAGTTACCCATGGGAACTCCAGCTACAGCCATTGCTTTTTCATCCGGATTTGTTCGTTTGCAGGACACATTCATCAGCGGATTCATTCTCAAAATTGTAGCCCTGATATTTTTTATGCTTGCTATCTTCTTGTATTGGCCGATGCTTGGATTTACTTTTTAAAAAGGATACTATGAAAAAAATATTACTCATCTTATCATTGCTCAGAAACACGCCTAAAATTACCGAGGAAGCATTCCGGATGGCTCAGGCAGAAAACGCCGAACTTTTGGTGCTTTTTATTCTCGACACAGAATACGCCGATAAAATCGTCAATAAACTCACAAACGAAGGCTGGATCGGCGGCCGGCCGTCAGAACATTTTTTCGAATCATTGCTCGCAGAATATGAGCTGCAGGCAAAATCCAAAATACAGGAGATTAAAAATAGGGCACACAAATTAAAAATACCTGTACGCTCGATCATAAAAAAAGGCTCCATTTTAGAAGACTCTCTTAAAATCACCCAACAAGAACAACCTGATACCATCCTAATCATCCGCAGAAAACGGTCAGACCTGTCACGCATCATTTTCGGCTCATTAGTAAAAACTCTCAAACAAAAAGCTCCGTGCGAAGTAAAAATTATCGATGAAGACTAATTTGTCTTGCAAGCAGGTAAGAAAACACGTATATTATCGGCTATCAAGAAAACATGTATTTCAAGTTATAAATTAATGGAGGTTTCAATGCCGGCGGAAAGAACGGGCGCAGTGACATTGAATGGAAATCCGTTAACCCTCATGGGAGAAGCAATAAGTGTTGGTGATAAAGCGCCGGATTTTAGCGTGTTGGCAGGGGATTTGTCGGAAGTTAATTTAGCTACAGACCACGGTAAAGTACGTTTAGTCTTGTCCGTACCTTCATTGGACACACCCCTGTGCGATAAGGAAACTAGAAAATTTAGTGATAAAGGAGCAGATTTCCCGGATAATGTTGTGGTATATACAGTCAGTTGTGATTTGCCAACAGCACAAAACCGCTGGTGTGGTATTGCTGGGATTGAAAATGTGAAGCTCCTTTCTGATCATCGGGATATGAGTTTTGCACAGGCGTACGGCACATGGATAAAAGAACTGCGTTTACTCAGCCGGGCAGTTTTTGTCATAGATAAAAACGATGTTGTACAGTATGTGGAATATGTACGTGAAATTGGTGAGCATCCCAACTACGATGCCGCAGTTGGTGCCGTGAACAAAGTTGCCACAAAATAGTTTTTCAAAAAAGATTTTTCAAAAGGCTCATAAAGAGCCTTTTTTTATTTTAATTGGTTTGTCCGATTCAGAGGAACTGAAAAAGAAGGGAACACACATTCAACGAATTTGAAGGATTTACACAAAATTGTTTGGAGGCGAAATGTTCAAACTTAATTTCATGAAAAATAATTCATTTGTAAATATGCATCATTGCAAATCCTTCTCGGGAGGAGTAAAGTTGCGACATCGCATTTACATAATTTTCATCTTTTTACTTTTCCCTTGCTTTGCATTCGCGCAAGGAACACTTGTCGATGAACATTTTTTCAGTAAAAGTCTAAACGAAGATCGTGAAGTGTTTGTGTATCTGCCGGAAGGATACGATGCGCAGGACACCTCCACAAGATATCCGGCCATTTATTTTTTGCATGGTGCTTCGGTTGGATTGTCCCTTTACGCCTTCTTTGCCCCGGGCATCCTGAACGAAATGATTGATTCAGGAACCATTCAACCGGCAATTTTCGTTTTACCGGATGGCGATGCCCCGCCTTATGAAGGCAGTTTCTATACCAATTCCGCACTTTACGGCAATTTTGAAGATTACATCGCCAACGATGTCATCGAATTTGTAGACACGAATTTTAACACGATTTCAGAATCAGGCAAGCGATTCATTAGCGGGCACTCCATGGGCGGGTACGGCGCCATGAAAATTGCCTTGAAACACCCCGACCTGTTTGCCGGCGTGGCCGCGCTCAGCGGGCCCTTGGATTTAACGTTGGCGTCAGAAATCATTCCCGATATTCTTGCAGAAAACGGCGGCGCGCCACCGTACAACTATTCACCCAACGCAGGGACATTCTCATCACTGGCATTCACTATGGCAGGCGCTTTTTCACCAAATTTAAACAATGGTCCGACATTTGTGGATTTTCCATTGGACAGCAACGGCGACCTCATCGAATCTGTTTTCGCAAGATGGATGGTGCACAATCCGGCAACGCTTGTCAAAAACTTTACTGGTGCCCCACCGTTCGATATTTACTTTGACTGTGGCCGGCAAGATGAACTCAAAGTTTTCCCATTTAACACTGCTTTTGCAGACACTCTTAATCGGCTTGGAATTGATTTCACGTTCAGGCCTTATGACGGTGGCCATTCAGATAAAATTTTTGTTCGGGTTCGATTGGCCCTTGTGCACATTGATTCCCTGATTTCTGAAACAACCGTGGCTGTGAGGTCGCCCCGTGCAAATATCCCTGAACAGGTAACACTATTCCCCAATTATCCGAATCCGTTCAATCCGTCCACGTGGATTTCCTTTACCCTTACCGGCACGTCCAAAGTTGAACTGAAAATTTACAACAACCTTGGTCAGGAAGTTGCGCTGTTGACGGAAAAGACCCTGCAGCAGGGAACGCACCGGATACTCTGGAACGCCGGTAACCACCCGGCGGGAGTCTATTATGCCCGGTTAAAAGCAAACTCGTTTGCTCAAACAGAGAAACTCGTTTTGGTAAAATAAAATCAGGAAAGACGAGAACCTTTTAACAAAAGATTCTCGTCTAAAGTGTCAAATAACCATTAATTTGATACGATGAATGCAACCTATGAAATAATCGGTTATATCGCGTCGGGACTCATTGTAATCTCTCTGATGATGAGGTCGTTTTTGAAGTTGCGGACCGTGAATCTGTTAGGCGCCGCAACCATGTCCATTTACGGACTTCTCATCAAATCGTACCCTGTGGCCATATTGAATGCGATCATCGTTGCCATCGATATCTATTATTTGTATGAAATGTTTAGGCCAAAAGACTATTTTAAATTGCTGAAAGTGAGACAAAATGCCCATTATCTGAAGCATTTCTTAGACTATCACTGCAGTGAAATCAGAAAGTTCTTTCCGGATTTTTCCTATCGGGAGTCTGAAAATCAACGGGTGTTTTTTGTTCTGCGCAACCTGATTCCCGCCGGATTATTTATCATGGAAACTTGTGGGGATGATGCGTTGTTCATAAAACTGGATTTTGTTATTCCCGGTTACCGGGATTTCAAAATGGGTAAATTTGTTTATTCAAAAGATTCAGACATTTTCAAAAACAAAAATGTCACGAGCGTTCTTGCTAATGCCGGTTCCCCAAAACATGCGGTTTATCTAAAAAAAATGGGCTTCCAATTGCAAAACAGTGCTGAAAATTTATTTTGTTTAAAAGTTGCCTGACTAATTCTCAGCGCCTCGAAGCCGCACGTTGTTGAGACGGTCGAAACGGATTAAACAATACAATATGAAATCAACTTTTTCTCTACTGACAAAACAAAAAAACAATGATCGATAAATTCAAACATTTCCTCCGGCAACATGAGCAGCAAGTGAAACCGCTTTTCAAAGAAAAAAATCAAACCTACTTTAAGGCCTCCATTTCGGGCGATAAAAAGGATTACCAAAAAGCAGCCGAATTGGAACTCAAATTCAGTAAAATCTATGCCGATAAAAAGGCTTTCAAATTCCTACAAGATTTGAGGCATTCCGGCGCCATCCAGGAACCGATGTTGAACCGGCAACTGGATGTTTTGTACCGTGCTTATCTTGGAAAGCAGATTGAACCCAATCTGCTGGAAACCATCGTCCGGCTGCAAAATAAAATCGAACAAGCATTTGCAACCTTCCGCTGCCATGTCAATGGACGTATTTTGACCGACAATCAAATCGAGGATATCCTGCGGCATTCGACAAACACATCTGAACTTGAAGAAGCATGGCTTGCAAGTAAAAAAATCGGTGAACAAATTTCGGATGATGTTTTATCTCTCGTAAACTTACGCAACAGGGTTGCAAAAACGCTCGATTTTGAAAATTACCATTCCATGCAGCTTCAACTCAGCGAACAAGACCCCGCTGAGATTGAACGGTTATTCGACGACCTCGACCGACTGACCCGTCAGTCTTTCACTGAGCAGAAGGAACAGATCGATGCATTTTTGGCGGACAGGCTAAACCTGGGCAAAGCCGACTTGATGCCCTGGCATTATCAAAACCGTTTCTTTCAGGAAGCGCCGAAAATCCATGAAGTCGATTTAGACCGTTTTTACAAAGATCAAAACCTTGTTCGGTTAACCACAAATTATTATGCTGGCGTTGGGTTGGACGTGGATGACATCATTAAAAACAGTGATCTATTTGAAAAGGCGGGAAAATACCAGCATGCTTATTGCGTAGATGTGGATCATGAAGGCGACATCCGGGTCGTTTGTAACATTAAACCCAATTACAACTGGATGAGCACCATGCTACACGAATTTGGTCATGCCGTCTACGACAAATATCATGACCCACAGGTACCGTGGCTGCTGCGTGAACCAGCGCATATTTTTACCACTGAGGCCATTGCAATGTTCTTTGGACGCCTGGCATCAAATGCTCACTGGATACAGGCGATGATCGGTTTACCCAATGATAAAAAAGATGCAATAGCTGCAACCGGCTCTGAGATCCTCAAATTGGAACAAGTCGTTTTCTGCCGCTGGGTGCAAGTGGTGTATCGCTTTGAAAAAAGGCTGTATGAAAATCCGGATCAGGACTTGAATACCCTCTGGTGGGATTTAGTGGAAAACTACCAACTGCTGAGAAAACCACCACACAGAAATGCACCCGATTGGGCAGCAAAAATTCACATTGCCCTTTATCCGGCATATTATCATAATTATATGTTAGGAGAATTGCTGGCTTCACAATTGGCATATATTCTCAAAAAAGATATTCTGCGAAAAGGTGAAAATCAGAATTCCGGTTTCACGAATGACCCGGTAATTGGTGCGTTTCTCAAAGAAAAGATCTTTAAGCCGGGAAATACGATTACCTGGAAAGACATGATTAAACAGGCAACTGGCGAACCGCTGACAGCAGCATATTATGCGCAGCAATTTTTCGGGAAATAGATAGATATTCAAGAAATAAAGTTTGTCGTAATCGGGTTAATAAAGTATTCGGTGATACGAGGCTATCCTGAAGTCCCATATTTTCACCCTGAGCGAAATTCAAGTCTTTGTAAAACAATCATACTCCGATTCCGCTCGGCATAAAAATGGAACACTGTTCAACTTTTGAAACGGCCTTGAGATTTCATGAATTCAATTAAAAGGAGGGTAACATGGGGAATAGGTCAATGAGTATTCTGTTCATTCTTTTTACTTTGACAGCATTCAGTTGTTCGAAGAAAGAGGCCATTCATATTGCCGGTTCGACCACGGTTTTACCGGCTGTATCCAGAGGGGCTGAGCAGTTCAAACTAAAACACCCGAATGTAAATATCATTGTCAATGCCGGCGGGTCCGGGGTCGGTATTAACCAGCTTGGGGAAGGGAAACTGGACATTGGAATGGCATCTCGCGACATCACGCCAACTGAAATCAACAAGTACCCGGACGTACACTTTGTGACCCATGCCATCGGCAAGGACGCAGTGGTGCCGGTTGTTTCTTCGGAGGTTTACGATGCCGGCGTGCAGGCGCTCACACTTGATCAAATCGGTCGTATTTACAAAGGCGAGATTTCCAACTGGAAAGAGGTCGGTGGTCCGGATAAAGATATTCTGGCTGTAGACAAAGAAAAATCGCGAGGTACAAGGCACGTATTTATGAAAGCCGTTTTAGGTGACAAAGAGGCGGAAGCGCCCGGGGCCGATTTAGTCCTCGGTTCTAACAACGAAGAACAAACTGCCATTGTGCAAAGCGATGCGGCCATCGGGATGCTCTCCAACGCCTGGCTCAATGACGATGTTAAAGGACTCTCCGTCATCCTGCCGGATGGTTCAATCGTTGCGCCCACACTGGAGAATATCACAAACGGGACATTTCCCATAACCCGGGATTTGCTTTTGATTACAAATGGAGAAGCAAAGGGTACCACTAAAGTATTCATCGACTTTATGTTAAGCGACGAGGGACAAAAAATAGTGAAAGATGCGGGATATGTCAGCATTAACCGGTAAAATAGGCAAAAGCTACGTGATGCTCAGCACCATGGTGAGCGCCGTTGTGATTCTGATCATCATCTCCATTTTATTCATGGACAGTTTGGATGCGCTTCGCCAAACCGGATGGCAGCTTTTTACAGTGGATTGGAACCCGCCAAAAGCGAAGTTTGGCATTCTGTCCATGCTTTACGGCTCGACGATGGTTACCTTGTGTGCGCTGCTGCTTGCTTTACCGCTGGGGCTTTTTACTGCCATTTTCACATCTGAAATACTGCCGGTTCGCTACAGGTTCCATGTGAAATCGTTGCTTGAGTTGCTTGCAGGTATACCGTCCATTATTTACGGATTGATTGGCGTGACTTTTCTGAGTGTCTGGCTCGGTGATTTTTTTGATTTGCTGTCCGGGCGCACAATTTTCACCGCAGGAATCCTGTTAGCTATCATGATTTTACCGACCATCATCACGTTATCCGATGACGCTTTACACAACGTGCCCGAAAAATACCGGGAAGCGGCTCGGGGACTGGGGCTTTATCGATATGAGGTGATTAAAACTGCGGTGCTGCCCATTGCCAAAGCAGACATCAGCGGAGCGATCCTGCTCGCTTTAGGTCGTGCGCTCGGGGAAACCATGGCCGTGATGCTGGTCATCGGCAGTATCGACAAAATTCCGTCTCCGGTTTTCAATATTCTCGTTCCCGGTCAAACAATCACCTCAAAACTGGGACGCGAGATGGCTGAGACCGCATTCGGTTCCTTGCATTTCAGCGCCATGATTTTCATGGGATTGCTATTACTCGTCATCGGCCTGCTGTTAACGGTTATCGCACAACACTACTTCAATCCGGAACAACGATTGTATGAATAGAGACCTTTTTAACAAACTCTTTACAGGATTAAGCTGGGCGGCGGTGGGCAGTTGCGGTCTGATCCTTTTGTTTCTGTTTTTGGTGATTGCATGGAACGGCATACGCGCCATCAATTTCGATTTTCTGTTTACGGCATCGAGAAACTTTGGCGCCGAAGGCGGTATTTTGTATCAGATTATCGGTAGCCTGTTGTTGATTGCAGGCGCGGCGATCATCAGTTTTCCACTGGCCATCGGCACGGCAATTTTCAAAAGTGAATATATGAAAAGCGGACTTTCACGCAATATGTGCACCGCTCTCATTTATGGCCTGAACGGCATTCCATCCATTATTTTCGGAATCTTTGGATTGATTTTTTTCGTAAACATTTTGAACACCGGCATCTCCTGGTTTGTAGGGTCGATTATTTTGGCGATCATGATCCTGCCAACGATTGTGCTGGCAACGTATCAGTCCATCAACAGCATTCCAGCGAATTACCGGGAAAGCGCCTTTGCGCTGGGACTACCAAAATGGCAGGTCATCACCAGGGTCGTTCTGCCGCAGGGCATCGACGGTGCCATTACCGGATTACTGATTGGACTTGCCCGTGCAGTGGGTGAAACCGCGCCAATCATGTTTATTGCGACCGCGTTTTCCGGTGTAAACATTCCGGGCTCACTCTTTGAGCCTGTTACTGCCCTGCCGACACACATCCTGGCTCTGGCGCAGCAGGCCACAAACCCCCAGGCCTTGCGCAACGCCTGGGGCGCCAGCTTTGTCTTGATATGTCTCGTGACATTATTAAGCGTATCTGCATTATTTAGTCGTATGAAACTCAAAACAATCGGTCAAAGATGAAAACAAAACTAAAAATTGTACAGCCGGCAATGAAACCGGACAACAACTCTGAGATCACGGTGAATAATTTCCATGTCTGGTACCGGGATGTTCACATCCTGAACGATGTGAGTGTCGCCTTCGAAAAACAGAAGATCAACTGCATCATTGGACCTTCCGGCAGCGGGAAATCAACGCTAATCAGAAGCATCAACCGGATGAATGATGAAGTGGAAGGATTTGCGAGCAGCGGCAGCATTGATTTTGCCAATCACATCGTAAGTGGCAAAGCCGTTGATGTCACCAAATTGCGCACGGAAATCGGCATGGTTTTTCAAAAGCCGTGTGTTTTCCCCAAATCCATCTGTGAAAATGTTCTGTTTGGTATTCAACATCTGAAAAAAATGTCCCGGCAAGAAAGGTTGCAAATCGTTGAAGACACCTTAAAGTCGGTTTCTCTGTGGAAAGAAGTTTCCCACCGGCTGAACGAAAAAGCGGGTTCATTATCCATCGGACAGCAGCAGCGTCTGTGTATTGCCCGGTCCTTAGCCGTGAAGCCCAAAGTCATTTTGCTCGACGAGCCAACTTCTTCATTGGACCCGGTTGCCACACGGGCAATTGAAGACCTCATGTTGAATTTAAAACAAAAATACACGATTATTTTTGTAACACACAACATTCAGCAGGCAAAACGGATCGCAGATCATCTCATTTTTATGTGTGAGGGACAAATCATTGAACAGGGAGGCAAACAGAAACTATTTACCAACCCGGAGAAACAGCAGACCAGAGCTTATTTGAATGATGAATATTGTGACTGTTAAGCAATATTAAACCTTTACAAATCAGAACACGGATTTTACACAGATGGAAAAAATTTCAACTGATTGGTTTCCAGGAAAAAGGGAAACCGGTTATTCGTTTAATTGTTGAATGCCAAACCCGCAGAGATTCAATCTGTCTCATCCGTTCGGATT
>CAYVXE010000103.1:0-14672 GCA_964455375.1 uncultured Calditrichaceae bacterium | reverse complement strand
TGCAAATATTATTCGTGTGGGGTTGGAGAACAGATATCTGCCACGTGAGGAAATTAAGGAAGCCTTAAACGACCAGGGACGACAGGAAGTTCATGTTCTGGAACGCGGTCTTGTGGGTCTGGAAACAATTGCCGGTATTTCACCTCTCCTTGGTCTGTTAGGAACGGTGATTGGTATTTTGCGTGTATTCAATGTCATTGCTGAAACCGGTGTTGGTCAGGCGACACAACTTTCTGGAGGTATTTCCGAAGCTCTCATTACAACCATCGTCGGTTTATCAATTGGTATACCGGCGGTGGTGGTTTACAACCTGTTTTCAAACAGAGCCGAAGAATTTGTTCTTGAGATAGAAAAATACTCTTCCAAACTTTTGAAAAAAGTTGTTGCGTTTCAAACGAGAGAGAGGGTGACCGCCGATGCAATTTAAACAGAAAAAGCCGCGTAAAGTCCTGATAAACATAACCTCTTTAATTGACGTTCTGTTTTTGTTGCTGATCTTTTTTATGGTGTCGTCCACGTTTTTGGAACAGCCGGGCATTAAGCTTGAATTACCAAGCGCACAAAGCGCGACGATTGTGGAGCAAAAGGAATATATCCTTTATGTGGACAAAGATGGAAACATGTTTTTGAATAAGGATCAGGTAACAACGGCAAATCTTGAAGAGAGAGTAAAGAAGGTATTGTCTTCCATGAAGGATAATGCATTGGTTTTAAAAGCCGATCAGGATGTGACTCATGGAACGGTTGTGCGTATCATGGACATCATTAAAAGCGCAGGGGTTAAAAAGCTTGTGATTGGGACAAAGCTTGATGAGTAGATGTTCTCATGCTTTTTATGCTATGGCAAGTCATAAAAAGTTTACATGTCGTGATTAGCGGTAAAATATCAAAATCGTCCTTGCATTTAAAAAAAGAATTTTGTATCATTTTAGACTTTTGGAATAGCAAACTCGAGAATGGGAGAATAAAAAATGGCAAAAAAGTGTGAGATATGCGGTAAAGGACCGCTGGTGGGAAATAATGTGAGTCACGCTCATAATACGACCAGACGCCGTTGGCTGCCTAATTTAAA
The DNA here is from genome assembly GCA_964455375.1 of uncultured Calditrichaceae bacterium. Classification (GTDB taxonomy): domain Bacteria; phylum Zhuqueibacterota; class Zhuqueibacteria; order Oceanimicrobiales; family Oceanimicrobiaceae; genus CAYVXE01. The sequence continues at coordinate 13,600 of CAYVXE010000103.1, read as the reverse complement.
AAAGGTACGGGCTATAGTGGACGGGAAAGTTAAGCGGCTAATGGTCTGCACGCGCTGTATCAAGAGCGGGCGTGTTGCGAAAGCTGTTTAAAGCAAAAAAGCATCGAATTAAATCCGATGCTTTTTTGCTATTAGGAGTACGCAATTCTAGTCTAATCGTTTTCTCAAATAGGCCGGTACTTCATAGTCTTCGTTGACCGGTGCTTCCCAATCATTATCTGAATCACATTCCGGATTTATTCTCGGCTTTTCCTCTGCCTGAATTCGTTGGTAGGTTGGTATTTCATAATCCGTTAAACTGTTTTCCGGGAGTTCAAATATTCGCCTCCTGCTGTTTAAACCGTTGGAACTCAGCTTGCCGTTTCGATTGAATCCGGTCGCAATGACAGTGACACGCATTTCATCATCCATGCTTTCATCGATAACGGCGCCAAAAATAATATTCGCATCGTCACCTGCAGCTTCGGCAATGATGGTGGTTGCGTCGTTGACTTCATGCAATGTCATATTTGTGCCACCGGTGACATTGACGATGACTCCCAGTGCGCCCTGAATGGAAACCTCTTCAAGGAGTGGGCTGGCAATGGCCTGTTGCGCCGCTTCCAGTGCCCGGTGTTCACCGGCACTTACGCCTGACCCCATGAGTGCATCTCCCATTTCTGACATGATGGTCTTGACATCCGCAAAATCGAGATTCACCAGTCCTGGAATTGCGATTAAATCTGAGATGCCTTTCGTGGCCTGAAGCAGGACGTCATCTGCAATCTCAAATGCTGAATTTAACGGTGTGTCTTTAGGGACGACCGATAGCAGACGCTGATTAGGAATAACGATGAGCGTGTCCACACGTTCTTTAAGCTCTGCGATGCCTTCCTTTGCCCGTTTCATGCGTTTTGGTCCTTCAAACATAAACGGTTTGGTGACGACGCCAATGGTGAGGGCTCCCAGGTCTTTGGCTATTTCTGCAACCACCGGAGCAGCTCCGGTTCCGGTGCCACCGCCCATGCCGGCAGTGACAAAAATCATGTCCGTCTCTTCCAAAGCTTCAAAAACAGCTTCTCTGTCTTCTTCGATAGCCTTGCGGCCAATTTCCGGGTTAGCGCCAGCCCCCAGTCCCTTGGTAAGCGACCGTCCGATTTGCAGTCGAGAACTTGCTTTGCATATTTCCAAAGCTTGCAAATCAGTGTTGATTGAAATGAATTCAACCCCATTCAGGCTGCCTTCAATCATCCGATTGATGGCGTTGCCACCGGCTCCACCGACACCAACAACTTTCATTTTTGCTGTCGATGAATTGGCGTCATCAAATGCAAATCGCAAATTCATAATACGACTCCTTGTTTTATTAATGTGTGGTATAACGGTGAGTACCGCTAAACCAGTTTCTCATTCTGTTTATTATTGAATTAAAAAGCCCGTGCTCATTGACATCAAAAAAATCTTCCCCATCATATTTATGATGTATCCCGTAGTGAATGAGTCCGATACCCGTTGCATGGATAGGGCTGCGCACCAAATCCGTTAAACCGTTAAAATTGCTGGGAACACCGAGCTTAACAGGCATATCAAATATTTCTTCGGCTAATTCAACCGTTCCTCTCAGCATTGAACCCCCGCCTGTTAAAACAACTCCGGCGGTCATTAAATTGGCATAATTCGATTTTTTTATTTCCCGGTAGGAGAGACTGAGAATTTCCTCCATTCGCGGTTGAATAATATCCACAAGATAGGATTTGGAAATTTTTCTCGGTGCTCGCCCGCCGACACCGGGAACCTCGATGGTGAGGTCGCGATTTCCTTCGGTGTGAACGGTACAGCCATGGGCTAACTTAATTTGTTCCGCCTGATCCACAGGAGTTCTTAACCCCAGCGCCATATCATTGGTGACATTTTTCCCACCTAAACCAACCACTGCTGTGTGACGAATGCAGCCTTCATAAAACATGGCGATATCGGTGGTGCCGCCGCCAAGGTCCATCACAATGACGCCTAACTCTTTCTCATCCTCATTGACCACTGCGTAACTTGACGCCAACGGTTCCAGCACCAGGTCCAGGGCTTGAATGCCGGCACGATCGATACTGCGGTAGATATTTTGTGCCGATGTAATTGCTCCCGTGACAATATGCACTTCAGTTTCCAGGCGAACGCCGGACATCCCCACCGGGTCTTTAATGCCGTGTTGATCATCGACGATAAATTCCTGCGGCAGAATATGCAATATTTCCCGGTCGATTGGCAGTGCAACCGCTTTTGCGGCATCGATGACCCTGCGAACATCCGCCTGAGTGATTTCATTGTTTGCTCCCGCCACCGCAACCACACCGCGGCCGTTTATGCTGCGAATGTGATCACCGGCTATTCCTGCATAGACATTATGGATTTCTACGCCGGCCATCCGTTCTGCTTCTTCCACTGCAGTCTGAATCGATCGAATCGTTTTGTCGAGATTGACTACAACCCCCCTCCGTAAACCATCGGACGGACTGGTACCCACGCCGATAATCGTTGGCATTGCACCTTCCTCTACATCTGCAATGATGGCACAGATTTTTGTCGTACCAATGTCCAATCCTGTAACATAATTTGCCATGCTGTTAACCCTCATTAAAGGATGTTGAACCATCCGTGAATTAACTTTTTATAGATTCTTTTACGATAACCTGATTTTCAAATCGCAGATCAAAAAACTCAACATCAGATAATTGTTTTTTACCTTTCACGATGGATAAAACTTTTGTAAAATGCTGTCCCTTTGTTTGATAATTGCCTTTGCCGAGGACCACCGGGATGGAATCATCCACGAGGCAAAAATAAATACCAACTTTCTGTGAAAATGAAATTTCTGAAATTTCACAGTAAAGCGGAAATTGGTATTTTTTTATGTAATTCAAAAAATCGACAATTTCTTTTATATTCGTCTCCTGGCCCGCTTCAACATTTGAAATGATCGGCAGATCAAATAACATGTCCGGTTTTAGCCCGTTTAAAATATCCCCGTTTGCATCGATGGGCAGTAGCTGATTCTGGTTTAACAATGCGATAGGTTTTTTCTCCTCAACCTGGATGATAAGAGTGGAGGGTAAGCGCCGGCTTACCACTGCATTTTGAACAAGCGGGTGTTTCTTTACATGCTCTGCAATTAACTTTAAATCCAATTTAAACAAACTCAAGGATGAGTCGATTTTCGCGTAATTGAGAATTTCTTTTTGTTGGGTATATTTTGTGCCCACAATTTTGAGATGCTTAAATTCAAAGAGCTCCTGAGCGTTTAACCAGGTGGCAACCTTCAGCAATATGAGAATGTTTGTGGTTATGATAAAAAACCACAAAGCGACTTTTCGGGAGGATGGTTTCGGAGATTTTTTTCTTCCTCGTTGCCGTGGTTTTGTTTTGTATTTTGAGTAAACCGTCATGGTAGCCTCCTCATATTTATGCATGCCCTGTTCAATTATGCTGCATGTACGTTTTGTTGGGTTAATTGTTGTTCAATCGCTGTGACGATGTCTTTTGCTGCCTGAGGTCGGGCCAGCTTAAATTGCGCCTGCCGCATATTTTCTAATTTCTGTCTGTTACTAATTATGTCGTTTATGGTGCTTAGAAAACTGGTTTCAGTTAATGTCGTCTCCTGTAAAAGAACCGCTGCACCGGCGTCCGCAACCGATTGCGCATTCACTACCTGATGGCCGGCTGCCGAGTAAGGGTACGGAATCAGAATGGCCGGAAGCCCGCAAATGGCGATTTCTGAAAGGGTGGAGGCACCGGAGCGGCATACGGCTAAGTTTGCCGCGGCGTAAGCCGCGGGCATATCGTCGATATATTTTTGAACTGAAACCCGATCGCTGTTTGCCGAGCGTTTTTTAATCTGCTCAAAGTCTGCCGTTCCGGTTGCCCATAGAATTTGCAGGTTCTCGTTTTCCAGCAGCCGGTCGAGCGATTTCAATACGATCTGATTAATGGCATGTGCTCCCTGACTGCCGCCAAAAATAAAAAGCGTGCATTTATCGTGCTGTAAGTGAAAACGCTGCCGCGCATCGCTTTTGGATAGAGAATTGAAATCCCCCCGCACCGGGTTACCACTGACAAAGATATTTTTTTGTTTATTAAAGTACTTCATAGACGCTTTAAATGTTACATGTACCTGGTTGACACGATTGCCAAGCAATCTGTTCACCAGCCCCGGGTAACTGTTTTGTTCCTGAATGAAAGTTGGAACATGAAACAAAATTCCAGTCATCAAAATAGGGCCGCTTACATAACCACCGGTTCCGATAATTGCGACCGGTTTATAGTGCATTAAAATAAAAGAACATTGCAGCAAACTTAATATAAATCTAAACGGAAAGAGCAGATTTGTTATACTGATTTTCCTTTGTAAACCCCGGATGGCAATTTTTTTAAATACATAGGGGTATTGCGGTAAAATCTTATTTTCAATTCCGTACGCCGTCCCGATAAAAACGATGCTTGTGTTGCGCCGTTTTTCAAACTCCTGCGCCAGGGCAATACCCGGATAAAGGTGGCCTCCGGTGCCGCCACCGGCTATGATGATCGTTCTCGATTTTGAATCTTCATCCGTCATTTTAGCATCACTACCCTGCGCTGTGAGTGATTTTTTACCGGTACTAACCGTTTCTTTTTACGGTTTTCACTGGACAGGTTCAATAAAATGCCCATTAAAAAAAGATTCGTTAACAACGCCGACCCGCCGTAACTCATAAATGGCATTGGAATTCCGGTTGTAGGTAACAAATTAAGCACGACTCCGGCATTGGTAAGGGCATAAATAGCGATGTTGAAAATGATTCCAAATGCCAGTAATTTCCCCTGTTTTTCATTGCTGTTTGTTGCAATTTGAAATCCGTACCAGATAAGGATGCAAAATAAAATAAGAATCAGCACTGCGCCAATAAGCCCCAATTCCTCACCTACAATTGAGTAAATGAAATCAGTAAACGGATCCGGAAGGAAGTGGTATTTCTGTTTTCCACTGCCCAGTCCCAGTCCTCCCCAATGACCATTGCCAAAAGCGATGAGGGATTGCTGCGTTTGCCAGGCGATTTCCGTTCCTTGCATGGAATGCCAGAAATTGACGATTCTGCCTTTTTGATAGCCACCGGTTTGCATCAATATAAAAAATGTCAACGGTGCAGCGACCACCACCAGACTGAACAGGTAGCGCAGTTTTTCACCGGAAACAAAAATAATCGACAATGCAATGATACTGATGATCAACGCTGTACCGACATCCGGTTGTACTAGAATGGGGAAAATAACGATTCCGGTCATCAGTAAGTGAAAGAAAAATTTATGATAGTTGTCCGATTGCAATGATTTCTTCAGGCTCAAAGAGTAGCTTAGAAATAAAATCAATGCGATTCTTGCAAAGTCGGATGGCTGAAACTGGAATAGACCGAAATTCAGCCAGCGTTTGCTGCCTCTCACTTGCACCGTGCCGGGACTGAAAATCAGGAAAAGCAACAAACAGACCGCAAGAAACATAAGTACCGGTGAAATTTTCAACCAGAATTTGTAAGGTATGCTGGCGGTAATGAGCATCAGTCCAACGCCGAGCAGCACTTTATAAAAATGCGCTTTCAGAAAAAAGTTACTGTCACCGTACAACTCCTGGGCTTTAAATGAACTGGCACTGTACACCATCACAACGCCGGTGAACAGCAGCATTAAAACAACAAGAAGAATGGGTGAATGAATGTCGAATTTGTTTTTCATTTTAGCGAATTTTAAATGTGCTTAGACTGAATAGAACCAGCAAAATTGCAATGATCCAAAAACGAATGACCACGGTTGGTTCCGACCAACCACTCAATTCAAAATGGTGATGTAGCGGCGCCATTTTAAAGAATCGTTTTTTTGACCGTTTGTACACGAGCACCTGAATGATTACGGACAGACTCTCGGCCACAAAAACGCCGCCAATGATAATTAAGAGTAATTCCTTTTTTAGCAAAATGGCCAATGTACCAAGCGCACTGCCCAGGGCCAGCGAGCCGGTATCGCCCATAAAAACTTTTGCAGGGTAAGCATTAAACCATAGAAATCCCAATGATCCTCCAACCAACGCCGCACAGTAAACAGTGAGCTCTCCGGCACCGGGTAAATAGATGATATTCAGATAGTCGCTAAAATCCGTTCGTCCGGAAAAGTAGGCGATGGCTGCCCAGGCAATGGCCGAAATTCCCACCAGACCAATGGCCAGGCCGTCCAGGCCGTCGGAAAGATTCACCGAGTTCGATGTAGCCGTAATTACAAAAATAACCATGGGAATGTAGAGCATGCCAAAATCGATTTCGTAATCTTTGAAGAATGGCAGCGTGCTCAGCGTATGAAATCCATCAAATTGAGGTGCAAAAATGCAAATGCCGCCGATAATTGCTCCAAGTGTGAGTTGTCCCAACAATTTGTATTTGGCAACCAGACCCTTCGGCATCTTTTTTACGTCTTTCATGTAATCGTCGATGAAACCGACAATGCCCATCCAGATGGTGGAAAGCAGAATCATGAGAATATAAATATTATCTAATTTTGCCCACAAAAGTGTGGGTATCAGGACAGCCGCCAAAACGATGAGTCCTCCCATGGTCGGTGTGCCGGCTTTTTTCAAATGCGTTTCCGGTCCGTCTGCGCGAATTTCTTCACCGATTTGCCGCTCACGTAATTTTTTAATGATGAACGGCCCCACCAGAAAACTGATCAGCAAAGCGGTGATCGCTGCCCATGCCGACCGGAAGGTGATATACCGGAATAAATTGAATCCCGAAATCACGTCTCTTAGAGGATAAAAAATATAATAGAACATTTTTCTATATATTGGGAGTTATATTAAATAAAAGTACTATATATTGTTTTAAATGTCAAGTGAAAAAATATCAACAACCTACGCAGTCATTTAGCCGCAACTGCTGTTTTTCTTAACCCTTCGCTAATTTCTTCCATTTTCATGCCCCGAGAACCTTTGATCAATAAAATATCATCTCTGAGATTTAAAGCGATTAATGCCTTCAGTAAGGCACTTTTATCATCAAAGTGATCAGCTAAAATTGTCGTCGATGTTTTTCGAGCGGCACGTGTGGCGGCCGCAGCGTTGGGGCCAAACGTAAACATCACGTCAATTCCAAGGGATGCAACCTGATTTCCAACTTTTGTGTGTGCTTTTGTCGCATTCGTACCGAGCTCAAGCATATCCCCAAAAACAAATATGCGACGACGTGCTTCTGGAAAGTGGATCAGCGTTTCCAACGCAGCTGAGGTTGATTCCGGATTGGCATTGTAGCAGTCGTTTAGAATCGTGAGTTTACCTAATCGTTCAATTTGCATTCGTTTGGAAGGCAATTGCAATGTCTGCAGAGCTTCTTTCATGGCTTGCAGAGGAATGCCAAATTCCAGACCAATGGCGATTGCTGCCAGCCCATTGATTAAATTGTGAGTACCAACGACATTCAGCCGGATTTCCTGATGGTCGATTTGCATACCTGGATTTCCATTGCGATTTAATGGCAGTTTCTTAGCCGTGACCTTAGCTGAAGCGTCGAATCCGAACGTGATCTTTTTATAAAAAGTGTGTGCATCGGCTTTGAGTAGGGGGTCATCGACATTGATGAAACCCACACCGTTCGGTTCGAGATAATCGAACAGTTCCATTTTTGCTTTTGCCACCCCTTGCAAGTCCTGAAAGAATTCTGTATGTCCATGTCCGATATTTGTAATGAGTCCTAATTCCGGTTCTGCAATGTCACACAATCGTTTGATTTCGCCAAAATGATTCGTTCCCATTTCCAAAACTGCTGTCTTATGGGTGCTCTCCATGGTGAACAGCGTGAGGGGGAGGCCGATGTGATTGTTTAAGTTTCCGGCCGTCTTGCACACAGAACCGGATTTGGAAAGAATGGCGGCGATCATTTCTTTTGTAGTGGTCTTGCCATTCGTTCCGGTCAATGCGATGACGGGAATTGCAAGAAGCTGCCGATAGTAACGGGCAAATTCCTGCAATGCCGTGAGTGTGTCATCGACGACAAAAACCGTTGCTTGCGAATACTGATCGGCATGTTTTTCCCACCAGTCTCGGTTGACCACAACTGCTGGTGATTTCTGTTCTATTACATGACCGACATAATCATGGCCGTCATGGTTTTCACCTTTAATGGCGAAAAAAATCTCATCGCTTCTGATGGAACGGGAATCGATAGATACGCCGGCAAAAGACCGGTTGAGCCTGTCGCGGTTTCCATGAAATTCAAACGGACAATTCTGAATTTCTGTAAGAATTTTTAAGTGCTGGCTCTGCAAAATTAATTTTCCGAAAGTGCTGTTTGTTGCATGGATAATTTCCCAATCATTTGCATGCGGTGTTTTAACCGGCATTCCAACATAATTTGCGCGCCGGTTTTTATTTTACTCCCGGCTTTAGGTTTTTGGCTTATCACGTCACCGGTGCCAAATACTCTTACTTTAAGGCCACGTAGCGAACATTCACTCACAGCGTTGCGCAGAGAGAGACCAATTAAATTCGGCATGACTTGTATTGCTTTTGATTCCTGCCGGTCTCTTGTTTTCAAGACCAACAGATCGGTTCCATTCTTTTGATGTTCTGTTTTCTGACTTTCCACCACCAGACCATGACCGATAATCTTAAACTGTTTATCCATTTCATTGAGCAGTTTGATGGCGGTTTCAACGTTACGCCCATGTAGATTCGGAACGGTTTTGGGTCTGGAAATTTTTTCCGTCTGTGTCAAAAAGTTTTCTGCTTCCGGCCTGGTGTCATTGTAGACTTTCAGAATTCGCTGTAATATTTTTTTGAAAGCCGGGCCGGCAACACTACCGCCGGAATGCGTGGGGTGTGGCTCATCCACATTGATGAAAATCATGTACTTCGGATGGTCTGCAGGGTAGAATCCTGCAAACGACGCCATATATCTGGAATTTGAATACCCCGTGCCGTTCTTTAACGGTTTTTGTGCCGTTCCTGTTTTACCGGCGATGCGTAGTCCTTTTATGTTTGCTTTTACGCCCGTTCCGTCTTCTACAACTTCTTCCAGAATGTCAGTGATGGTATGCGCCAGTTGTGGTTTCATGACCTGTCTGATAGTCTTTGGCTGAAATCGAAAGAGAATTTGATGATTCGGTGCAATAATTTCTTTGATGATAGCGGGTTTCATTAATTTGCCGCCGTTTGCCGCGGCGCCGTAAGCCATGGCCATTTGTAAGGATGTCGCAGCTACTTCATGCCCGTAAGCAATTGCTGCCACAGAAAAAGCAGACCAGTCAGTCGGTTTTTTCAGGATTCCGGATACTTCACCCGGCAAATTAATGCCGGTTCGTAAACCGAAGCCGAGGCTGCGCGAGGTTTTGAAAAGTTTTTTTTTGCCGACATCAAGCGCGATTTTTGCCATTCCGATATTGCTCGAATATTTCATAATATTTCGGACAGAAAGCCAGCCATGCTCTTCGGAGTCGTTGATACGTTCACCAAAAAGATTAAAATGGCCGTTTTCACAAAAAATAATATCATCCACGGCTTTGATGCTGTCTTGCAGAGCCGCCAGCAGGGTGACCAATTTAAATGTTGAGCCGGGTTCAAAAATATCGGTGATGGGCCGAAGGCGCCACGCAGCAGAATCTGACCGGCTAATGCTGTTCGGGTCAAAAACCGGTACCGAGGCTAATGCTAAAATTTCGCCGGTCATTGGATTGGTGATCACGACACTAGCGCTTTTTGCATGAAAGCGGCGTACGGTTTTCTGTAATTCTTCTTCGGCAATGGTTTGGATGACATTATCAATGGTCAGTACGATATCTTCGCCGTCCTCACTCACTTTCGTCGCAGCTTGAACCGGGACGACAGTTTTACCTTTGGCGTCTTTTTGCTGAATGCTCCAGCCGTTTTGTCCTTTCAACGCATCATTCATTTTTAATTCAAGACCGCTGAGCCCATTGCCGTCAACATTTACAAAGCCGATCACCTGAGCGACCTTTTCTTTCAATGGGTAACTGCGTTCACTCATTTTTATGACTTTAACTCCCGGGATTGAATTAGATTGAAAAATTGTCGCCTGTTCCTCGGAGATTTTTCGTTTTAAGTAAACAAACCCTTTTCTGGATTTAATTTTGTTGTAAATTTCCGTGTAGCTCATCTTTAATATGGTGGAGATCTTCTTTGCGGTCACATCCGCATCCGTCACGAATCTGGTGTCGATGCCCAGATCAAAAGAAGGTTTGTTCAATGCTAACGTAACGAAATTGCGGTCGTAGATGCGTCCGCGCTGTGCTTTTTGAACATATTCACGCAAGTATTGTTCCTCTGCTATCCGGTTGTATTTGTCATGATCAACGATTTGCACCTGAACCAGCCGTGCGATAATGACGGCACACATCATAAACAGGAAAATCCGCACCAGATGCAAACGCCACATCCTTTCCGGTTCTTTTATGTGAGCGGAGAAGCGGGTGCGCTGTCCGTATTTATGGTGCCGATATTTCGATGATCTTTTCATGAGTCAGAAAATCAAGCTTTAATTTATTTTTAGCGATATCACGAATCCTGGCGAAATTCGATAGTTCTATGACTTTGGATTGATATTTTTCATTTTCAGCACGGCACCGGTTTAATTCCAATTCCAGGTTCTGAACCTCCGCAAGGGCGGTATTCGTTTGTACTTTCAGGTGAACAAAGAGAAGCATCGTGACGAAACCCAGGGCAAGCAGCCAGAATTTGAGATGACCTTCTTGCTTGTGAGCCGTTTTTTTGAATTTAACCTGATTTTTAACAACCGGTATTCTTACATGTTTGCTCATGGTGTTCGGGTATTAAAAATTAAATTCTTTCAGCCGCCCGCAGTTTTGCACTGCGGCTGCGTGGATTCTTTGCTATTTCTGCCTCTGTGGCTCGCAGCGGCCGGCGGGTTAGCACCTCCAAACGACCAACTTTGCCACAAACGCACACTGGAAGTTCCGGAGGACAAACACATCGTTTCGCTTCTTCCCTGAAAAATAGTTTTACAATACGATCTTCCAGAGAGTGGTAAGAAATCACCACGACCCGGCCACCATCTGCCAACAAATCAATACTGGCCTCCAATGTGGCTTTCAGATTTGCCAGTTCATCATTTACCGCAATTCTGAGAGCCTGAAAGACCCTTGCCAGAGACTTGACACGGTGCTGCGGCGCCAGTACCCGGCTGATGATGTCTTTGAATTCCTGCGTTGTTTTTATGGTTGTTCTTTTCCGGGCTTTGAGAATTTCTCTGGTGACCGCCCGGTATTTTTTTTCTTCTCCGTAGGTTTTTAGAATCTTGTGTAATTCTGTTTCCGGATACGTATTTATGATTTCGAAGGCTGTGAGTTTTTGTCGTGCATCCATGCGCATGTCAAGTCTACCAGATTTGTCAAAACTGAATCCTCTTTCAGGAGTGTCAATTTGATGTGAGGAGACCCCAAGATCCAGTAAAATACCTTGAACTTTCGTAATGTTTAATTTTCTGAGTAAGTTGCTGACATCCTTGAAATTACCGTGAAAATAATTGATTTGCTGCTTAAATGGTTCCAACCTCCTTTGGGCAAAATCTAACGCCTCCTTATCTAAATCGCAGGCGATCACCTTGCTTTTGTCGCTCAGATGGCTGAGGATTGCTTCTGTGTGCCCGCCGCCGCCAAGCGTACCGTCGATGTAAACGCCGTCCTGCTTTGTAAGCAGGTAAAAAATGGCTTCATCTTTTAAAACCGGTTCATGGTACACGGCCGGGTCCTGAGTTAAATTCTAAATTTTTTCAATTCAGCCTTGATTAATTCTGCATCCCGTCTTTTGTCAAATTCCTGATACGTGTCCGGATTCCACAGCTCGATTTTATTCACCAATCCTAATATTTGAACTTTTTTTTTGATACCGGCCTGCTCAAGAAAATATCCCGGTATCATGATCCTGCCCTGGCTGTCAAGTTGGACTTCCGTTGTATCTCGGCCAACCGCACGCCTAATCTCGTTTGCATCTTCATCCATTTGCGGCAGATCATTTAAACGAGCAACGATCTTTTCTTTGAAAATAGCATTGGGGTACAGGGTTAAACGTGACTCTTCCAAACACGAAATGACGATAGTTTTTTGTTGCATTTGTGCAAGCGCTTTGCGATATTTAGCCGGGATGTTAATCCGGTTTTTATCGTCTAACGAATAATCGTATTTGTCTAAAAAATAGTCCATTAAAAAAGAAAAAGGAAATTAGTTACTTTTAACCCATTTTAACCCATTTTACAACATTATTATAGGTATTTACCCCACGAAAGTCAAGAAAATTCTCGTTTTTTAATGTATATGACAGTTGATACACATTGAGGATGGTTACTTTTTGCTTTGATTGAGTAACGTCTGGAGCAAGTCATCTGAAGAGTTTCACGTAGTTATGTCTGTTCAAAACGATTGATTCCTAGTGACGCAATTTTTTTTTCAACTATTTTCCATCCGGTTATTTATAAAGCCAGCGTACACTTGTTTGAGTTTTCGCTCAAATCCGGTGGGGCTCACGCGCGTCGACTTGAGGGGATTCGCTTTACGTGCCGCCGTTCAACCTGTGTGCTGATATGATTGCCGACGTTAAGTTTTTCGTGCTGTGTCCGACTTGACATTTTAGGATGGGAATCATACATTTGCATTCATACATCAGACAGAAAAAGGAATTCTATGGTTTCATCTGCAAACACAAAGCAGCGGGAAAAGAAAAACAATCGAGTGCAAAAAACACCGGGTAAAAAAGAAAACGTCGGTTGTCTGCTCATTCATGGCTTCACCGGCAGTCCCAATGAATTGCTGGAACTTGGTGCTTTTTTAGAAAAGAATGGTTTGAACGTCTCCATTCCAACCCTCCCCGGGCATGGTACCTACTCCGGGGATCTGTTCAATTACACCTGGCAGGATTGGTTTGACTGCGTGAAGAGAGAGTACGCTCTATTATCGAATCAGTGCGAGGAAGTTTTTGTGTGCGGTCTTTCCATGGGTGGAACTCTGGCATTGCACCTGGCCGCACATACGCCGGTTGCGGGAGTCATTGCTCTGTCGGCGGCGGTGGATTTCCCGCAGTGGAAGGTGCAGGGGGCAAAAGTTGCAAAGAAGATTCTTAAGTTTCGCCAGAAACGCGGCGGGGAAGACGTGCATGCGGTGAAAGAAAAAGCCAAACTCGGTAGTTACCGCCGTTACCCTTATTATGCCGTCGATCAACTCTTTCAACTGGTGCGTCATGTTCGTGAGGATTTGCCGGAGGTAAACGAGCCGCTTCTGGTGATGCACTCCGAATTGGATCACACGGTGAAATTCCACAATGCACAAATGATCTTTGACGCAGTTCGTTCAGCGGATAAACATAAAGTCGATTTACAAAATTCTTTCCACGTCATTACGGTGGATGATGAAAAGAAACAGGTGCAAGCGGAAGTTTTACGTTTCATTCGAAAACACTCAAAAAGTATAAAGCCCACTAAACCTCCTGTAGCGAAAAAGAAATCCCCCCAGACAAGGACCGGCAGCAAAAGCAGGGCACAGAAGTCTCAAAAAAGCGGTAAAGGGTTTATGATTTAGAAAAAATACAAGTATA
>CAYVXE010000102.1:7729-14906 GCA_964455375.1 uncultured Calditrichaceae bacterium | reverse complement strand
CCTCCTTTGGCGTCGATGAACAAAATGAACTTTACACCCTTGATTATTTTCAGGGAAAAATTTATCGCTTCTCATCCAGCATTGCCACAAAGGTGCAACAGTCGGTTTCACCGGAGAATAATTTCATTTTAAAACAGAGTTATCCCAATCCATTTAATCCTTCAACGATCATCGAATTTGTTCAAAAAAAAACCGGTCCCACAACGTTAACGATTTATAACCTACTGGGGGAAAAAATAAAAACCCTCCTTAATGCCACTCTGCCATCCGGAACCCATTATTTTGTTTGGGATGGAACAGATGATGCAGGACACGGGATGGCAAGCGGTACCTATTTTTATCATTTCTCGAACGGCTCAGTGACGGCGAGTAAACGAATGCTTCTTTTAAGATGATGCGATGATTTCTATTTCATTCCTTGTATTTAATAAAAGTTTTACGTATATTTAGCTATAATAATTTTTATTAAAAAGGACAAAATTGTGTCAGAAAACATAGTTGAAGAAGCACCAAAACGGAAACGGGGGAGACCGAAAAAAGAAACCTCCGACGTCAAAACTGTAAAAGCCAAAACTGAAAAAAAAACAAGAAGGCCGCGCAAAGCAGACTGGCAGACGTTGCGAGGTAAAATCGACGAAACCGAAATAGTCGATTACAGTCTCAAAGATGATTACAGTGAAATAGCAGCTATTAATCACAATAAGTTTGGCATAGGAATTATCCTTAAAGTGTTGGATGAAAAAAAAATACAAGTTGTTTTCGAAGAAGCCACGAAAGTATTAGCACAAAATTGGGTGTAACCCCCCGGTATTCTGTAACCGCTGTAATATTTTATCAACGGTAATCTAACCGGTATCTTTTTAAATTCCCAACGCATTGATTATTCTGTAGAATACCTTGCACAAAAAATATGTGCAATATTCCAACAATTAAGGTTCAACGTCAATAAAAAACTAAAGGTAAACGGAGAAAAATGGCTGTAAAACCGACCTATGAAATTGGCAAAGAAGTGGAAGCATACTGTAGCAAATGCAAATACAAAATGATACATATCATTACAGCAGTCGTGGACAATGAGATCAAGAAAGTCATGTGCAAAGGGTGTAATAGTACGCATGTTTATCGACCCGAAAAACCGGTAAAAAGACCGGCGGTGAAAAAATCAGATGACAGCACGTCTACGTTAACCACGATTCGCAGACCTAGAAAAAGAAATTGGGCAAGCTTGCGGGCAAAAATTACTGAAAGCCAAATTATCGATTACAATATTAAAAAAAATTTCACCGATGCAGAATCCGTTAATCACAAAAAATTTGGCGTCGGCATCATTACGAAAATACTTTCCGAAAAAAAAATAGAAGTCGTTTTTGAAAACGGCACGAAAGTTTTAGCTCAGAACTGGGTTTGAGGAAGGATACTTCTTTACGGGTTAGGTTCATCTTTCCAGTAGTTTTCCAGCTCGACGCCCAACCCATCTGCTAAGCGATTGACAAAATTAAAGTAGCCGGTTATTTGATTGATATCCAGTATTGCGGCATCGCTAAACTCTGCCTGCCGCAAGGTTTCCACATCATGTTCTCTTACCTCCCATGGTGTTTTTGTCAACTTCTCGGCATAAGACAACATCGATTTATCCCCGAGCGGAATTGGTGCGCTTTTGAAATCACGAATTAACTGCTCGACCATTTTAGAATTATTGGTTAACCGACGGAGACCCGCTCCGTGTTGCCTGATTCAGTAATGGCACTGATTGGCCGTGGAAACAACCACAGCTATGGACTCTCGCTGAATCCGGCTTAATTCTGACTTTCCGTACATTAACACACGGTAAAACTGGTAATGCCCATTTAGTGACGGCGGATTTAAACTGTGAATTTTTAGAATATTGTCCACCAGTCCATCCGGGCCTTTGTGTCCGTCGTAAAATTCCTTTAACCTGCTTTCGGCTTTATTCTCAGAAATAATTTTTATCCAGGCCATGTTATTGATTCCTCATATTAGACGTGATGATTTATAATTTAAAATGTGTACGTTGGGAAGCATTTGAACACAAAATAGTTTCTTGCATTTGTTGTAAAACTTCCTAATTTTAGACGTTGCTTACGCATCGCTTGGATGAAAAATAGCTAAGCTTAACACTAAAATCAACACAATAATCGGAAAGGAAAAACCGTGCAGCAGGCAGATTTTTATGGATTCGTGGCGAATGAGCTAAATCTTTCAGCTCAACAGGTGGAACAAACCTTTACGTTACTTGATAGTGGCAACACCGTACCATTCATTGCCCGTTATCGAAAGGAAGTTACCGGTGGGTTAAATGAGGATCAAATTCGTGCAATTGAAGACCGCATTCGTTACCTTAAAAATTTACAGGAGAGAAAAGAAGCGGTTTTAGAGTCCATAGAGAAACAGGGAAAATTGTCCCCGGAACTGCAGGAGAAAATAACGGCTGCAACAAAACTTCGGGAAGTGGAAGACCTTTATCTTCCCTTCCGACCTAAAAGGCGGACTCGGGCGACCATCGCAAAAGAAAAGGGCCTCCAACCTCTGGCCGATATGATGCTGGCTCAGGAAATTGAAGAGGGAACCCTTGATCATATTGCCGAGCCTTATCTAAATCCGGAAAAGAATGTTGACGATGCTGAGCAAGCTTATTCCGGTGCACGCGACATTATTGCGGAAATAATTTCTGAAGATGCAGATGTTAGGAAGGAGGTTCGTGAATTTACTTTGAAAACCGGTTTGCTCACTACAAAAGCAAAAAGTAAAGATGAATTGTCGGTTTACGAAATTTATGCTGAATACAGTGAGTTAGTAAAACAAATTCCGCCGCATAGGACGTTGGCCATCAACCGCGGTGAGCGAGAGGGGTTTTTGCGTGTAGCCATTGAAGTTGATTTTGACCGCGTTAAACAGGTGTTAGCGGATCGCTATCTGACAAACAAAGCATCAATTTTTAAGGACCACATTATTGAGGCATTTACAGACAGCTATTTTCGATTGATAGCACCGGCCATTGAACGTGAAATCCGATCGCAGATTACAGAAGCAGCGGATGCGCACGCCAGCTCTGTTTTTGCTGAGAATGTACGGAATTTGCTATTGTCTCCTCCGGTAAAAGATAAAATGATCATGGGAATCGACCCGGGATTCAGAACGGGTTGCAAAGTTGCTATCATAGACACAACCGGAAAATACCTTGAAGGCCTTACCATCTACCCACATGCCCCGCAAAAACGGTGGGACTACACGAAAGTACAATTGAAAGAACTCATCGAAAAACACAACATCGATGTCATCGCCGTCGGTAATGGAACGGCTTCAAGGGAAACGGAACAATTAGTTGCTGAAGTTATCAAGGAAACAGATCGCGAGGTGTTCTACGTAATTGTCAGTGAAGCCGGTGCCAGTGTTTATTCTGCATCGGCAGTTGCAAAAGAAGAATTCCCTGATTTACCCGCGGAACTGAGGGGCAATATTTCCATTGCCAGGCGGCTTTTGGATCCCATGTCCGAATTAGTAAAGGTCGATCCGAAATCCATCGGTGTCGGCCTTTATCAGCACGATATAAATCAAAACCGCCTGGCAGAATCCCTCGATCGCGTGGTTGAATCAGTGGTAAACTTTGTGGGTGTGGATTTAAATACGGCATCCAAGTCCCTTCTCAAATATGTGGCCGGTATAAACAATCGTACTGCGGAGAATATCGTTAAATTCCGTGAAGAACATGGCCGATTCAGAACCCGCTGGGAGTTGACAAAAGTGAAAGGGTTGGGCGAGACTGCTTTTACACAAGCAGCCGGCTTTTTACGTATTCCGGATGGAGATATTTTTTTCGATTCCACTGCGGTGCACCCGGAATCTTACGATGCTGCAGAAAAATTATTAGACCGCTTTCACCTGAGAATTGAAGATATTCGGAGCAATGAAACATTGCTGGAAATAAAAATAAAATCGTCCGACAATAATCTTTCTCTGTTGGCAAAAGAATGTGGGGTCGGAGTTCCAACCCTAAAGGACATTATCAGCAGTCTGCAAAAACCCAACCGGGACCCTCGCACTGAAATGCCTAAACCCATTCTACGCAGCGATATTCTGAAAATAGATGACCTGCGGGAGGGAATGATTTTAAAAGGTACAGTACGAAATGTTGTGGATTTTGGGGCTTTTGTAGATATAGGATTAAAATCAGACGGGCTCGTCCATATCAGTCAATTAGCAGATAAGTACGTGAAAAACCCCATGGAAATAGTCTCTGCTGGTGACATTGTTGACGTGAAAATATTGAGCATTGATGCGGCAAAGGGCCGCATATCGTTGAGTATGCGCATCACGTGAACAAGTTTTCAGATTCCATTTAAGAAAGATGGAATCTGTTGTCCCTTACGAATAACTTTATTTTGTTGATTTCTGTATGAGTAATACGGTATAATCATCCACTGGTGACAGATCACCATAAAACGTGTCGATGTCCTCTTGCAGAACCTGCATCATTTCAGTGGCATTTTGGGTGCGATTTTCATCTAATTTCTGCAATAGCCTTTCCTCGCCATAAAATTCACGTTCACGATATTCCGTTGTTTCCAAAACACCATTCGCCTTCGATGCTTCGACAAGTCCATCGGTATAAAAAAGTATTTTGTCATTATTTTCAAGATCCAGCCGTGTTACTTTGAGGCTATTTTCAAATAATCTACCGCCTCGCTCTAAGCCCAAACCAAGGCCGGACTGTTTCAACTCCCGAATTTTTTTTGATTTTTTCCCGGGAACCAGAACCGGCAGATTATGTCCAGCCCTAACGAATGCAATATGGTGTTTTTTAATATCGATGGTACCGACGATTGCCGTGACAAAAACCTGTAAATCAACTAATGGATCAGAAAAATATTTATTTAGCCGCAGAACGATTTCCTTCGGATCCGTGGTGAATTGGGGAGAGTACCTGATCAAACTAATACATTGCGCCATATAAAATGCGGCAGAGGTTCCTTTGCCGGAGACATCACCAATTGTAAATAAGTACAAATCCTCATCTAACCGGATAATATCGTAAAAGTCACCACCGACTTCTGTGGCGGTCTTGAACATTGCTGCGATATTATATCCGGGTATTCTTGGTAAAGACCGGGGCAGTAAATCTAACTGGACTTTCCGGGCAATGGTCAACTCATGTTCCAACCTTTCTTTTTCACGAGCTTCTGCGATAGATTCTTTGAGTTTGTCGCCCATCTGATTGAAATGATCGGCAAGTTCCACAAACTCATCTTTACCCTCGATTGTCACTTTATAGTCAAGATTTCCGGATGAAATTTCTCGAATTCCATTTTTCAATTGATTGAATTTGTGCACAATCATGTGATTAATTTCTGAACCAAACTTAACCATACGTCGAATAACGAAAAAATTAACCAAAAAATACACTAAAATAAGCAATGCGATATATCCTAACAATGTTGGGGTAAAGTTTGTTAGATTGGGATACATTAGAATATCGAAAACAAAATACCCGATAGAATTCATGCTGGCATTGCGAAGCGGGGTTATTACCCGCCCGATGGTAAAGCGCGCTTTCGTGGTAATATCCGTATTTATTCGTTTTACCCATTCCGCAGTGCCATATTCCATCTGTTTAATGGGTACGTTTGTTGATAAACTATCATTACGAGGCAAAAGGCCGAATGGGAAAATTCTAAAGTCTTTACGACTTCCTAAAAAGTTCAAATCATAGAAAAAGGATTCGAATTTAGTTGGTGCGTAAGGGTAGGTTAATAAATGTGTTCCTGCAAGAATAGAGGTGTTTTGCGACACGCGCTTCATAAAAGTCGTGTCGATTTTTACAAAGTAGATGAGCTCTTCATCACCCTCAGAAATTGTCGAATAAATAAAGTACTGTTTCACGGGTCTTGAACCAGGGAGATTCCTGCCGATCGGCTTTACGGCCAAAACTCCCTTTGAGGAAAAATCCCTGTGAAAGTGAATCGGTTCATAACCGCTAATTTTAAAAGTCGCATCGGGACTCGTTTTCGAAACTTTGAAATGCTGCACTCCCTGCGACGTGTTTTCTGCAGAAATTCTTTCCATTTCACTCATTAAGGCCATACGCACTTTTTCGGCCTGCCAACCTGCAATAAAGAAATAAAAAATGATCAGCAGCATCACCATTTGAATGATTTGTGGAAAAGTAGATTGAAAATATCCGGATATGTTGAGCTTTCTTGAAAGGCTGGCAAAGTTGTAAACCAGTACAATGGGGATTTTAATCAGCACTGCCAACAAATACATTTTGAACAGGTAATATAACAACAACGGAAACTGCACCCACATAAAAACTGCATCGTTAGAAATAGCTTCAGGTTGCAAATGACCAATAAATTTGAAAGCGATAAAAAACAATAAAAAGGAGACCCAACATTCCAATTTGGTAAGCTCTTCAAGCCAGGTTGTATGTCGCAGAAGGGCAATAAACAGGAGCGCCTGGACAATAAAGGAACTCATGCGACCGCCACCCTTTAGAATATTCAAACAAATATAAAATACAAGGAGCATGGTCAACATGACGACTCTTGGTCTATGACATTTTTTTACCAAAATCAGACTGATGCATAGAACAAGAAAAGCGAGGATAATAAGTTGACCGGTAGTGGCTAATTTTCCTGGCGACGTACCGGAAACATGAAGAAGCCAACTTTCAAACAGGAATAAAATCAAAAACATGGCGGAAAGAATGTCCGCAGGTGGCTGAAGCTTTACAGATACTTTTTTTACAAGCAATGTCCACAAGAACAGGTGGACAATATATAGCCAGACATCTAAAACATGAAAGAGATAAAATGGAGAGACTATCAGGACGAACGTAGCAAGCCAACCAAGAAAAAGCGCAATCGTGCTAATTCTTTTCCATTCAATAGAATTCAAATTTCGCAAAAATATCTGAAGTCGTGAGACAAACCCCATCGAACTTTGAGGCATAGGACATATCCAAGTTTAAATAAAATCTAAATTGAGCGATTGATCCTGAAATTAATTCACTGTTGGGTTCTATTTTCGTAGCGTAGGCTTTCGCATGTTTCCGACCTCCCCAGGCAAGCTGTTGTAGCTTGCACTACAAACTTTCTCCCACAAGAATCGCTCAATTTAAGTAAAAGAAAAATAATCAATGGAAGGAAATAAAGCAAGG
>CAYVXE010000102.1:0-7629 GCA_964455375.1 uncultured Calditrichaceae bacterium | reverse complement strand
ATGCTCCCGTGCGCTAAAATTGCAGGATTGTGACCGGCACGGGCAAACCGGATTTTGCGATTTTTCATATCAAGAACAGCATAGAACAAACTAACAAAAGAGTTTTTGTCGATATTCTGGTACATTTGCTTGTTGAGCTTCTTCAAAACTTCGCGGGGCGACAAACTTTCTCCTGCATGGGATTGCAAAATGCCCTTCGTTAGCGTCATGTAAATAGCCGCTGGAACTCCCTTGCCGGACACATCACCAATGGCGATGCCGATCTTTCCATCGCCCAATTGGAAGAAGTCGTAGTAATCGCCACCAACTTCCAACGCCGGCAGACAGACACCGGCAATATCAAATCCTTCAACCAGCGGATTTTCTTTCGGCAGCAAACTCATCTGTACATTCCGGGCGATCTCCAACTCTTTCGCCATGCGTTCACGTTCGCTGATTCGCCGGATGTGCGAGGGAATTAACTCGGTCGAATATTGGAACGATTGTTTTTTCACACAACCAATAATGGCAATACCTAAAGGGACGGCAATCCAGAGATAAAACAGATTGCTTTGCACCTGATAAAATGAACCGGTAGACGCGAGAAACGGGATGGCGTAGCTAAAAGCCAAAACCGTAAAATTCGTAAAAATCGCCGTAAGCAAATCGAACTTGATCAAAATGATACCGAGGACTATACTGAACAAAAAGTACGCAGGAAACAACCAGTAGAAAGAAAGATAACCAACAGGAAAATCCCACAGGATAAAAGCAACCAGCGTCCACAACAGAGAAGACAGAAGTAAGCCCGGCCATATTTTGCCCGTCTTTTCCCGCAGCCAGGAAACAAAGAAAAAGCGGAAAACGATTTCACTTAAAAGAGCGACTCGCAAGGCCAGCAAAATCGCACTCAACGACGGGAAATATGATTCTGGAATACCATGTACCGATTCGGTAAATATGCCAAAATTGTTTATACCGGCAATCATCGCAACAACACCAAAGACGACCCCGAGAATGGTAAACCCGAAGGCATATCCACGTATCACAGAATTAGCAAAATCTAAAGTGAATATTTTGCCATTAAAAACTCCATCAATGGCTTTCACCTTTTCTGACCAACCACTTCGTGCTGAAGATTCACCAACGCTCCAGGCTGCAAACACCATTGCAGACAAAAATGCCTGAACGAGAAAAACCGTCATAATGTAAACAATGATCCGTGTGTTCAGACGGTTGACATCGCCAATTGTGGTACCAAAACCGATGGTTGTAATTCGCAAGGATTGTTCGAGTATCATTAGCCCCAATAATAACCCGAACACATAAACAGCCGTTTTTATCCCCACTTCACCATCGTGGTATTTCTTTAGGAACAACGCAATAATAAACATCAACAGAATAAATGTCGCTATTGATGAAGCCGTAATGATATAGGTTACATAGGTGCCTATGCGGCTGCCTTCTTGGCGAAAGCGTTCCGGTTCCTGCAAGAAATAACGGAATCCGCCTACTTTATCGCCGTGAACTTCAGCGGTTAATTTCTGTTCCAACCGAAACACGGAGTCTTTACTCGCCCACGTATACGTATAGTCTTTCCGGTTCATCAGCTCTTTAACCGATGAATTTGTTAAATTAAAACGGTTGACCTCAAAACCTTGTTGGCGTAGAAAAGTTTCCACTAAAGATTGCGCTTCCTGAGTTGTTACGGAGGGCAAGGTCAATGTATCCGGTATCTGGTGCTCAAATCCTATTATTCTCGATGTAGGCGAAACACGTACGATAAATTTGTCCCGCATTTGACTCGGTGGTAAATTGCTGTCGAAAAAATAAACCTGCCAATAATGAGAATGCAAGCTATCCGCCCGAATCACTGCATGTGCTTTTTGCAGCCCTAATTCAGTCTCAAGATAAAGATTATTCCCTGAGTCGAAAATAAAATCGGCTTCTGCAAACAATTTGTCGGCATTGTAGCCAAGCTGTTTAAGATATTTTCTGGCAATATTTGTTACTTCATTGCGGTTAAACTGCAAATCAACCGATGCCTGGGGAGCATAATTCTTGAACAGGCCCCAATAAGAAACCGCTCCTAACAGGCCGAATAAAACAATTAACAAAGTGGATTTAATTCGTAAATTCATCGTAACCTTTTCATAAGAAATCTGGGAATTATTTTAGTGTACGTCGAAAATCTCTTCCAGTTTCCAGAAGCTACAATTTTTACCAACGTGCTCGGACGTGCGACGTTTTTTGTTGTAGCTACCGGGAGATTTGTCCCGATATGATTCGTAGGATATGTCATCTTTCGAAAGCATGAATTGGTGATGGTTCCTGCTTTGTTAATGTTAAGCAAATTGCAGTTTTATTTTGAACAGGAAAGAGCTAAATGGGAAGATAAAATAATACTCAAATAAATCAACACCAGATTTTTACTTTAACGTTCAACCTTGCTAACGTCTGACGAGAATATTTTTCGCCACCACAAAGCAACACTTGCAAAACCTAAAACAAGATAAACCCAGGTGTAAATCGCTGAGCTCTCAGGATTTGGCAGGATCAGTTTCCCAAACCCCACAAGTAGTAAAAAAACAGACAGGCTTGTGCTTACAGTCAAATATGCACCTTCTTTAAAAGCTTTGTAAGGTGTATTTATATCAATTCCTGCTTTTTTGACTGTGTTCTTCCACCACCCGGGCGGTTCAACGCGCTTGTAGAATTCTACCAACGTCTTTTCAGAGGTTGGTTTCGTAAGCAATGTTACTGCGATTACAATTACCGTTGAAATGGAAGACATCAGCAACAACCGTAACCACTCGGCCTGCACCGTGAAAAGAATGATCGGCGAAAAGATGAGTGATACACCAATTGCAGAAATTTCTGAAAATAGATTGATGCGCTCCCACACCCATCGCAAGACTAAAACAGCCCCCGTTCCCGCACCAAACAAAAGCGTAACATGCCAGGCGGTCTGTATGGAACCGAGATTCGCCATAATGATCAACGCAATTGTTAAGATGACCACGTTTGACAAACGTGCCACTACCACCTGTTCTCGGTTGGATGGCTCTCTTTTAAGCCAGGCTTGATTGATAATCCGCAGGTAGAGGTCATTGCTCCAATAACTTGCGCCCCAGGTCAGGTGGGTGTCGATGGTGGATGCCAACGCCGCCAACATACCGGTGAGCATAATGCCGCGAACACCGACGGGTAGCAAGTCTCTCATACCGGTGGCAAACAGAAGTTCCCGGCCTGCGACAAATGTTTCTCCACCGACTGACGCCGGATCAAAAGGATAGACGATTAGCAAGCCAACGCCAATAATTAGCCAGATCAAACTGCGCAGGAAAATTTGTAACCAGGTAAAAATAAATGCGGCCATTTTGGCATCGCGATTGCTCTGACAGGCCATCATGCGCTGCGCAAAATAGCCTGTGCCGTCACTGTTGCGTTCAAAAAACCACTGCAGGCTGATAATAACCAGAAAGGGCATAAATACCTCCCAGGAATTCGGACTGAACGAAAGAAACCGGCTGGCTTCTGCTTTACCGTAGAGCTGAACCAGTCTCCTGACAATATTCCCGATTCCCCCGGATTCAATAATGACCACTATCGCATACACGAGCGTTCCCAGCATGGCAATACTGAATTGTACCGTATCTGTGGCGATGACAGAACGCAGGCCACCCGTTGTGGAATATAACGCTGTAAACCCAACAATCACGAGAATGCTGATGAGATTATTGGTGGTGGCCACATACGGAGCAAGACCAGTGGCTCCGGAAGCTAACGGCACGCCGATCCATTTTACAAAATTATAGAGGTACTGGTAAACTCCCGTCGGCAGCCACTCATTCCAAAGCAGAAATATTTCACTGATACGCGTCGCAGCCACCAGAACCATAGCCATGATGGTGCAGTTCATAACCGTACCGTAGTAGAATGCTTTTAAACCGCGCAATGCCAGAACCCCCTTACCACTATAGCGGATTTCAGTGAGTTCTGCATCGGTGATTACCATGGCGCGGCGCCAGGGCCGGCCTAACAAAAAACCGATCATCAAAAAACCAAGGCCGTAAATCCAGAGCCGCCATAACTTGAAAACCCCTCCTGTCGCGATAAGACCCATAACCAGAAGCGGAGTGTCAGCCGCAAACTGAGTCGCAGCTAAACTGAAACCGGCTCGCCATCCCTTGATTGAACGTCCGGCTAAAAAATATTCCTCTAAATTTTCCGATGCTTTGGATTGATTGTGAAATCCATTACTGATGCTATAAACGACAAATGCCAGTACGATTATCAAATCTATCATAACAACCCCAGTCCTTCAAATTTTTTTGATAAACTTTTATTATCGACTCATTCAACATTCCCATTCTTGTAGAGAATTTCCTTGCGGATTTCAGATTGAATGGGACTCACATGACATAATTTAATCGTATGATAAGAAGATACGAATTTTCTTTAGAAACTTTCAATAAAGATTAAAAACAGACCATTTTGAGCCAGTTCTCGTCAATATCATCCACACCAGGACTGGCGAAATAACGGTACCGGACAGGTTAAGTTGCTGTCAGCCTCCCAGTTCAACGTTTGTATGAATTTGGTGTAGAAGACCTGCAGCGGTTCTTTCCCAGATGCATTTGGCGGTCTCTATCTGCCATATTTGCGCTTCTCCACCTGCCAAACCTCATCCAATCGGAGACCCTTTTCTACGAGTTGCAGCACCCGCTTGAGGCACAGCCAGAGCGGCCGTCCTTCCCCCGAAAAAAAACACCGACGGGATAACTCCCGAGCCTTCACGACCTTGTGGTGATGAAGAATGTGGGCTTGTCGACGGACTAAATGTCTCGTCGGTCTGGAGCTGTGCTTTCTTCGCTTCACCAACATCCAGGTCTTGAAGGAGAGAATTGATGGCGTGGCGCGGGTAATTGAGGAGAATGTGGTAGTTGGCGAAGGGAATCGTTAAACTGTTGCTAATCGTTGTTTCCAAGCTATGACGAAGGCAGCGTGCAAATCGTCCACACCAGATGTCATACCTCGAACAACACCGTTGTGGACGTGTCATCAAGATATTCGATCGTCGTCTGATTCGTTTTCAGGTTTACAGTTAAAGTACATAGCTTTTCACCTTCTTGCCAGGACAGACGGATCTCGTCCAGAGCAGAGCCCAAAACATTGAAATCGCCATTGAATGCTGCGTACTGATTCCTGAAGCGGATGAGCTTCAGCAGTCTTTGCACGACCTTTTTCTGCACGGCCTGCTCAATTTCGTCGATGCTGAAGTTGTGGCGGTTGATCTCGCGTCCTTCGCCGGTGCGCTTTACGCGTTCGACATCGTGTTCGCCGGCGAGCAGGCCTACGTAATAGACCTGGGGTACACCGGGTGCGAAAAACTGGATGGCTCTCGCCGCCATGTATGCATCGTCATCGCAGTTGAGAAGCGAATAGTACGAGCCCCTGATTTGGTGAACATCAAAACCGTCCTTGTCTCTGTAAGTGGGTGAAAATATGAGGCTGAGGTTGGAGCCGCGTTGAACACATGTGTCTACCAATTTCCTGGCTTCTTTTGTGGTCACGAGGTCATCCAGGTCGGGTTTTACCGGAATACCGTCGTGGCAGTCGAGCATTGTAAATTGTTTGTGTGGCCGTATCTTCAGATAGTGAGATAGTTTCATGCTCGTCTTATTCAGCAGGGCATCGAGAATCATGTATGGCAGGATAAAATCATATATCCAATACCCACGCTCTGCCAGCTTGAACTGGGTTTTGTAGTGCGCATGAACTTCAGGGAGCAATTCGATTCCGAGGGAATCTGCCACACCGGTGATCCAGTCAAGAAAGTGATATATTTCCGGCTCTACGAAGAAACAGCTTGTTCCCGGCTTTTTAACAACATAACCGACGGCATCAAGCCGGACGATTTTGACATTGTTCTTACGAAAATTTTTAAAAAAATCGGTCAGCAGCATTCGGGTGATCTCAGAATTTATATCAAGATCGATCTGTTCAGATGGCGTTACTTTGCCAAAGGTGGTCCAGACCTTCTCAACCTCACCGGTTTCTTCGATAGTGTAGCTGGAGAAAGGCTCTGTCCTCCGCAGAAATATTTTGTCAATATCCGACTGGGGAGGCTCTCTGTCCGGCCAGATTTTGTCCACTGTAATAAACAGGTCAGCATACCTGGATTCGTGACCTTTTTTTAGAAAATCCTGAAAATAGGGAGACTGCCGGGAAATATGATTGACCATTAGATCGAGTAAAACATCGAAATTTTGGCCAATGCGCCGGATATCCTCCCAGGCGCCAAACTTGGGGTCGATTTCGAGATAAGTGAGGGGGGCAAAGCCTCTGTCTCCGGAAGAAGGAAAAGGCGGCAAAATGTGTACACCTTCGAAAATGTCGGAAAAGTATTTCAGAAGGATGGTGTTGAGGGTTTTTAGATTTCCACCCAATGAGTCGGGATAGGTGATGAGCTGAACTTTATTTTTGACAGCCATTCGTTCTGTTCCATGTTCATTCAACGGTCAACACATCGTAATCTTTTGTGATGATGAAATCGGCCAACTGCTTGTGTCCGGCGATTATTTTGTGTTCCGTGCTTAGAATTTGTTCGATGAAGGGATCATTTATTTCATCCCCTCTGTTTCTTCGTTTTCTATGCTCCAGAGTATCCAACCTGTTTCTGGCAATGAAGATCCTGGTGTCAACATTCTTTAGCAAAGAAGTATAGGTCCCTTCAGCGATAACGACCTTGATTCCTTTCAAACTAACCGTTTCCTCTTCTACGGAATTTTGATTGTAGTCAATCAAGGGTTTCACTAGTTCATCTTTACCGTGAATAGCATCTTTGAGGTGTTGTTCCATTAGGTCGAGTTTCACTTCTACATGCGGCCCAAGCCATTCCGGGTCCTTTCGTCGTTTTGCATCGTTTGATTTGGGGGGGAGTTTGAAGTAATCGTCCTGGCCTAACAAAACGGATTTAATCCCATACTTTTCCAGTTCATCCGCTATTGCTTTGCCGGTTTCTGACTTGCCGCTGCCAGACTCACCGGCAACTGTGATGGTGTATCTTTCCGCTTTGCTCCTGATCTTTTCGAGTATTTCAGAAACAATTGCCGTGGCGGCTTTCTTATGATGCTCCTCGATTAAAACGATATCACCTTTCATACGCCCATTCATCCTTCTCCGGTCTGTAACACCCGGAAGATTCCCTCAAATCCAGTTGCGTATTTCGCCTAAACCTTTCGTTGAGGTTTACCACCAGAACGCGAAAAGTACGAAGGCGATCACCAACAAGATTATGGACAGAATCCGATAGTTTTGATACCAGGACAAACTTTGCAATGTTTTGGATTCAGCTCGGTAAAACATTCTTGTCCAGGTAAGGCCTTCGGTCTTTTCGGCGGCCGGCGCAGGGGTCGACAAGCTAACAATTACAATTACAGGAATGGTGATAACAAAGAGGATCATTGCTACATACAGAAAATGGATATTGATAACTGAAACAATTTCGTTACAAACAAAAAATGTGACTCCGGCAATAAATCCAACAATAACGCTCGCATTTGCACCCTGTGAATTTGCCCTTTTCCAAAAAAGTCCCACAATAAAAATAGCGACGATGGGTGGAACCGCATACGAAAGCACTTT
>CAYVXE010000101.1:0-14989 GCA_964455375.1 uncultured Calditrichaceae bacterium | reverse complement strand
ACTAACAACTGTTTAGTTTTAATAAGGAACTACCGTCACACATCACAAAACGCTCAGAAAGGAGGTTCGAATGCAACCTAAGATAAAAGCGCATCAGTAACGTGCGGGTCGCTGATGCGCCAAGTTGAACAAACATGGAAATGCAGAGAAATGCTTACACATTTGTTCAAATACAGTTTAAGGAATTAAAGCCACTAAATCAAGAAATTTGAACACAAATGCGTACATTTCCAAAATGCTAATGGAGTAGATCGTATAAATAGAACTTATAAAAGGAGTTGGTCCAATGCAGGCAATGTATCATTTTGTAATGACCAGTTTGATATTCGTATTTTCTGTAAATTTATTATTTGCGCAGCAAGCCACCAAACAGGACACATTGAAAGAACTCATGCGCAGAGTCAACATATTAACCGAGGAAATTGAAAAAGTTAAATTAGGCGACGTTTCCGAGCCGTCATATACAGGTGAATTCGGCATGGGACCGGCAGCGTCAAAAATCTACCATCGAAAGAAAAATGGCGTCTCACTTGCCGGTTACGGTGAGATTGTCTACAACAGTTTTTCTAATGAAAAAGACGACGGCTCACCGGCAACATCCAGTAATCAGATCGACTTTCTCAGGAATATCATCTATCTCGGTTACCGGTTTAATGACCGGTTCATTTTTAATTCTGAAATTGAATTTGAGCACGCCAAAGTCGAAGACGGTGCGGAGGGCGAAGTCGCGGTTGAATTCGGGTATCTTGAAGCAAGAATCAATCCCGTGCTAAATTTCCGCGCCGGAATGTTGCTCATACCTGTTGGCATTATCAATGAACTTCATGAGCCGCCAACATTTCATGGCGCGTTAAGGCCCGAAGCCGAAAAGAGAATTATTCCGGCAACCTGGCGAGCCAATGGTCTCGGATTAGTAGGTAAAACAGAAACCGGAATCGGCTATAAATTCTACCTGACAGAAAGCTTAAATGCAGCCGGATTCTCTGCAAACGGCATTCGCAGCGGTCGACAGGACGGGTCAAAAGCCATTGCCGAAGATTTAGCTTTAACCGGCAGGTTAAATTACACCGGCATTCAGGGAGTTGACATCGGTGCTTCATTTTTTGTCGGTAACACAGGCCAGACCCTTGTGGACTCAACCGGGTCTGATATCAATGCGGGACTCTCTCTCTTCGCCATACATGCTATCTATGCGAGAAATGGCCTGGAATTGCGCGGCTTGTATGCCCGCTCATCTCTTAATGATGTGGGCCGTCTCAACCGGACACTGAGTTTCAGCGGTAATAAATCAATCGGTGAAACGCAAAGCGGATACTATATAAATGCCGCCTATGATGTTTTATCAGTGTTGACAAAGGGTACCGCCCAATATCTTGCGCCTTTTATTCAATACGAAAAATTCAACACGCAAGATGATGTTCCAACCGGTTTTTCAAAAAATCCGGCGCAAGATCGCACAAACGTCACCCTGGGTCTGACGTATAAGCCGATCCCGAATGTGGCTTTTAAAATTGATTATATCAACAGGGATAACGATGCAAATACAACCATTGATCAGTTCAACCTTGCAGTGACATATTTATTTTAATGCAGGAGACCAAAAAGTCTTGAAAACCTTATCAGCAACCGTCGGACTTTTATTGTTCACCATTTTTCCTGCCCCTGAAAGTTTTGGACAGGTTTTCAAAACGCAACAAATCGCACTTCGTGATGCGTTCGCTCAGTGCGATACGGTGGTTCGAAAAACGTTGTTTTTAACAGAAGAACAGGTGACACAAATCCAAAAGTTGGCAAAATCCAAAATTGATTCAAAGCTGGTTTCCTATTATGTGGGCATCAAAAACGATTCAACGTGCGGATATGCCTTTTTCGAATCAGATATTGTGCGCACGAAGAAGGCGACCATCATGGTTGTTGTCAATCCTGATGGAACCGTTCGAAATCTTGAAATGCTGGCATTTTATGAACCGCAGGATTATTTGCCAACCCAAAACTGGTTTAAACTTTTTACAGGGAAATTTTTAACCGACAATTTGTGGCCTAAACGCAGTATTGATGCAGTCTCAGGGGCTACGTTAACCGTACGTTCCGTTACACTGGGGCTTAGAAAAATATTGGCAATTTATAAAACCGCATTATCAAAGGAGAAACGAAATTGAAATATTTGCAGAATGGTGGTTTTCAAAACAACGCATTAATGAAATTAACTCTGCTGTTTACATTGCTGTTTCTCACTGCATTTTGGGTGACAAATTTTGCCTTGTTTTTTGCAAAAATGAATCTAACCCCACACTCGGTGCAAGCCTATTATCTGGGATCGGAAGAGCTCTTTAAACTGCCGCGCACCTATCAATCCATGCTGGAAGTGACGCATGCACATTTACCGATGATGGCTCTGGTGATCTTACTCCTCACCCATCTGTTGATTTTTGCTCCATATCAGATGAGAACAAAAGTAACCTTAATCATCTCAGGTTTCCTCTTTGCTCTTTTAAACGAAGGCTCTGGCTGGCTTGTACGATTTGTTTCACCGAATTTTTCATATTTAAAGATATTTTCTTATCTCGCTTTCCAGAGTATCTTGGGATTTTTAATTTTTTCGTTAGGAATGTTTCTATTCTTTGGCAGTAAAGATAACAAAAAACTAAACAGTACAGTGAACGTCAGAAAAAATCCGTACCATACTCCAGCAAATTTAGCTGAGAAAAATGACTGACATAAAAGAAAAAAACTTTTTGCTTGTATTGTATGTTTTTTGTTTTATATTTAAAGCAAATTAATTAATCACTTTATTAATATGAAAAATATTTATGGAAATCTGGAAAGCTTTTGAAAAGAATATCATAACGCACAGCGCCGCACATCATCTGATGACCATTTATGATTTGCTTAAAAAAAATGGTTATGCCAGAGTTTCAGATGTCGCGCGCAGTCTGGAAATCACCCGGGGGAGCGCTTCGATTACCTTAAAAGCATTAAAAGAAAAAGGATTGGTGGAGGTCGACCAAAATAGATTCTTGAAGCTCTCTGAGGAAGGTGAGCGAATTAGCCATTCCATACAATCCATCCGTACAATTTTCAAAAAATTTCTTATTAATGTATTAAAGGTGAATGAAAATCAAGCAGAAATTGACGCATGTAAAATCGAACATTTGCTGAGTCCGGAAACCGGCGAAAAATTGCTGAATTTTATGAAATATATGTCTTCGGAAGAATCAAAGGATTTTCTTCACAAGTATTCGGAATACAACCAACCTTGTTGTGGTTCTACGGATGAGTGCGATGTCTGCGACACAACCTGCTTAATGCCTGAGGAGACAGAAAATAACCAACAATTATCTGGAGACGAACATGGAAACGAATAAAACAATATGCATTTTTTGCGAACGAAGCGACGAGTCAACTCCACTTTTATCTCTGACTTATCAAAACAAGACTTTCTCAATTTGCCCGCAGCACCTACCGGTGTTAATTCATGATCCGTCACAGTTGATTGGAAAATTGCCCGGGGCTGAAAACCTGAGTCCGGCAGAACACCACGATTAATCTCCGAATAACATGATTGTATTAAACGACCACAAATCGGTGCTTCGCAGGAAACCGGGAAGCATACAAAATCTTTTTCAAAAGTCGAAATGGCTGCATAAATATGTTGGGTTGGTACTCATTTTATTTATGATTTGGATGAGTATCAGCGGTATTTTAATGAACCACCCGGGTTTAATCAGCGCTATTTCAGTACCATCCTGGTTATTGCCACCACAGTACCACACCCACAACTGGAATCGCAGTTCACTGATTAATCTGCTTTACCGCAAGCAACATCCCAACATTGCCTATGCTGCCGGAAAGCTCGGGGTCTGGAAAACGGAAGACGGTGGCAAGACCTTCCACAGTATGATGCATGGCTTTCCAACATCCGGCTATTACAAAAAAACCAGAAACATTCTTTTATTAGAGAAACAAAACCTGCTGTTCGCAGCTACAGATGGAGGGCTTTACAAATGCCAATTGGACACTGAGGAATGGCAACAAATTCTATTGGGAACCGAACGGGAAAAAGTGCTCAAGATTCTTAAGGTAAAAAGCAACCTTATGGCATTTACCCCATCACATGTTTACACGTCACCTTTGCAACCGGACCAAATACACTTTAGAGCAGCTCCGTTAACACGCAAGGAACAGAGAATGAAAGTTTCCCTGGTCAAATTATTTTTCGATTTGCACAATGGAAAAGTCTGGGGACTTGCCGGGAAATTGCTGTTCGATGCTACCGGTCTCATCATCTTTTTTCTTAGCATTTCCGCATTTTACACCTGGTACTTCCCATGGCAGCGTCACCGCAAAAAATCAAGTAAACTACTCACAAATCCTCATAGCCGTAAACTGTTCAAATGGATGTTCAAGTATCACTTAAAAATTGGTATCTGGGTCAGTGCGATTTTGTTTGTAATCGGCGGCACCGGTTTATTTATGCGGCCACCGTTATTGGTTGCCCTGGCCGGAAAAGAAATCTCAGCGAAATTTTACCCCGGTACTCTTGAGAACAACCAGTGGGTTGAAAAAATACAAAACGCGCTTTATGACGCTGTAGAAGATCAGATAATCATTCAATGCACCGACGGTTTTTGGACCGGACCGGCGAATTTTAAAAAACCTTTCTTCCGGAAAACCCTTTCCGCTCCTGTATTTGTTATGGGCACAACCGTCTTCGAACCTTACGGCACCGGTGGTTTTCTGGTCGGATCCTTTAATGGCATCTTCCATCAGGAAAGGACGACCGGAAAAGCTATCGACATTCTGACAAACAAGGAGGCAACCGGCATTAGTTCTACCCGTCCGGGGAAATTTATGGTGACCGGTTATTTCAAAACGCCACAGGGAGAAGAATTCATTACGACCCATGAACAGGGCCTCCTGCCGGTTGGACATGCCACACGTGGCCAGCGGTTTCAGATGCCCAACGCCATTAAAGCAAATAGTTCACTACCGCTTTGGAATTATCTTTTTGAAATTCATAATGGTCGTTTCTTTAAAGATTTAACCGGACCTTTTTATATCTTAATATTGCCTCTTGGTTCATTACTTTTTGTTTTTATCATTTTAACAGGTATCTACGACTGGCTCTACCAGAAATTGCTACGCCAGAGAATTCATAAAGGGACTGAACAAATATGATGTTCTTGCGACTACTTCCAACGATCCTATCCACGGTCTTAATTGCTGCACATGTACTACGATTTTACGGGTTGCAAACAGCCATCCCAATCGTATTATTGCTCATCACGCTCTTCATAAAGAATAAATTCATTCTGAGATTCTGGCAATTTTTGTTGAGTGTAGGCATTATTATGTGGATTCAGGCAACAACCGGCTTTGTGCAGATGCGTTTAACGATGCATCAGCCATGGGTAAGACTCGTGCTCATTCTCGGAGCGGTTATTCTTTTTACACTTTACTCTATTTTTTCCCTGGAAAACAAAAAACTCAAAGAACGTTATCATGCATAAATTTAATGAAACACGACCAATATCTGAGGAAGCGGAGCTCACATTAGAACAGCTCAAGCCCGGTGAGCAAGGAACCATTTGCAAATACAAACGATGTCAGGCAGACGAAAGCTACTTGATGGAAATGGGACTCGTTAGCGGAACCCATATAAAAATAATTAAATACGCACCTCTGGGGGACCCCATTGAATTACAAGTACGGGGATATCATCTCTCCATACGCCGATCAGAAGCAAAAAGAATACTCGTAAAAAGAAAAAATCATACAGGTTAAGAATGCAGGAAACCCTTAAATCAGAAATCACAACAGCGGCTAACCACAGTCAAATGCTCGACATTGCGTTAGTTGGAAACCCCAATACCGGAAAAACGACCGTTTTCAATTCACTGACCGGCCTCAGACAAAAAGTAGGAAATTACCCCGGCGTGACCGTAGAAAAGAAAACAGGCATCATGACCGGATTCGACAATAAGCAGGCTCGAATCCACGATCTACCCGGTTTGTACAGCCTCGTGCCCAAATCACTGGATGACAAAATTGCATTTGACGTTCTCACAAACCACAGCATGGGGATTGACAATTTACACCTCATCATTGTCGTGGCCGATGCGGGTAACCTGAGTAGAAATCTCTATCTGGTCACACAAATTATCGAGTTGGGGAAACCGGTCATCTTAGCTTTGAACATGATGGATTCCGCAAGAGCAAAGGGTATGGAAATCGATGCTGAAGCACTTGGCAAAGAACTTGGCATTCCTGTGATTCCAATTGTGGCGAACAAAGGAATTGGTCTGAAGAAACTCCGCGAAACGATTGAACGCTTCTTCCAGGATCAGATCCAATTTCAGCCGAAACATCTGCAATTGCCCCAAAATTTAGTAACTGCAGCGCTTCCTGTCAACAACT
The DNA here is from genome assembly GCA_964455375.1 of uncultured Calditrichaceae bacterium. Classification (GTDB taxonomy): domain Bacteria; phylum Zhuqueibacterota; class Zhuqueibacteria; order Oceanimicrobiales; family Oceanimicrobiaceae; genus CAYVXE01. The sequence goes on along the minus strand of CAYVXE010000101.1, from coordinate 8,572 downwards.
GGCTCCGGGAACATGCAAAACTAAATGGTGCAACCAGCAAAGCCGAAGCTGTCCGGGTGCTTACAAACGATGCAGCCCTGGATAACTGGCTTCTGCAAAATGGACCCAGCAACAATGAAAATCATAAATTGAAAAACCTGGTCACAAACGTTAGAGAAAAGTTATCACAAGAAAATATAACCTGGCAGATGGTGGAAACAAAACAGCGCTACAATTGGATCGATACGATTTGCAAGAATGTGACCCATGTAACTAAAAATGTTGACATCAGTTTCAGTGAAAAGCTCGATAAAATCCTGACGCATAAATATCTGGGCCCGGTAATCTTCCTGATGATCTTCGGTGCTATCTTTCAGTCAATTTTTGAATGGGCGATCATTCCCATGAATGCCATTGCAACTTTCATCGAGTGGATTGGATTGCAAGTCGCAGCGATTATGCCCAATGGTGTTCTGGAAGACCTTATCGTCAACGGTGTTATTGCCGGCGTGGGGGCGGTTCTGACCTTTTTACCGCAAATCCTTTTTCTGTTCTTCTTTTTGACACTTTTGGAAGATACCGGTTACATGTCACGCGCAGCGTTTATCATGGACCGTTTCATGCGAGTTGCCGGTTTGAGCGGACGGTCGGTCATTCCACTGCTTTCTTCCTTTGCATGTGCCATTCCCGGCATCATGGCGACGCGCACCATCAATAAAACTCACGACCGCTTGTTGACCATTATGATTGCCCCACTTATGAGTTGCAGCGCCAGGCTGCCGGTGTACACACTGTTAATCAGCGCATTTATCCCGCAGAAAAGAATTCTGGGTTTTCTCAGCCTTCCCGGTTTGACGTTACTCGCCTTGTATCTCCTCGGTATTCTGGCAGCAATTTTAGCAGCTAGCGTGCTCAAAAAATTTATCCGTAAGAATGCAAAGCCTTCAACCTTTGTGATGGAGCTTCCTGCGTACAAGGTCCCTTCGCTTAAATGGACTCTGTTAGAAATGTATGAACGGGCAAAAATTTTTGTCACTGAAGCCGGAAAGATCATTTTGGCCATTTCCATCGTTCTTTGGTTTCTTGCCTCGTACCCGAAACCAAATGCCACTGAAAATATTGATAAAAGCCAGGCAATTGAACAAAGCTATGCCGGGCAGCTCGGCCATATCATTGAACCGGTGATTAAACCCCTGGGGTTTGACTGGAAAATAGGCATCGGCCTTATCACTGCATTTGCAGCCCGGGAAGTCATTATCAGCACGTTGTCAACCATCTACCACGTGGAAGACGGCGACAACTCTTCAAGTTTGACAGAAACATTAAGAAATGCCCGTGACCCTAACACGGGAAAACTCGTTTATTCAACTCTGGTAGCTATTTCGCTCATGGTGTTTTTTGCACTGGCCTGCCAATGTATGTCCACCGTAGCCATCGTCAGGCGGGAAACCAATAGTTGGCGCTGGCCGATCACCATGATTTTATACATGACAACGTTAGCTTATGTCATGTCATTTCTGGTCTACCAGGGTGGACTTCTTTTAGGATGGGGCTAATGAATTTTCAGGAAATTTTAACATTGATTATTGTTGCTGCAGCAGGCGTCTTCGTGGCGGTAAAATTTATCCGGCAATTCACGCACGGTGACGAACCGGTAAAATGTTCGAAGTGTGAGTTGTATAAAGCGGTCAATACAAAAGAGACTCACCACAAAGGATGAGTCTCTTCTTATCCAATCGTCAATTAATTCTCAACCGGTAAAAAGGAGTATTCCTTACCGTACTCCAGCATCTGCGTCATAAAATCATCGGGATATTCGATCTTTACATCGACAATTTCACCATCCTGCATGACCGGTCCAAGTTTCGGATTGATGAACCCGGAATACGGTGCGATATGTAAGGTCGCATAGCGTTGGAGAACTTCTTTCTGTAATGCAGAATCAACTTTTACCCCATAAGTCTCCACCAAATTCTTACCGGCTTCATAGTCACCTTCAGATTTAATGCGTTGGATTTTTTTAAGTAATTGCCCGAATAAGGCGCGTAATTTATCATAATCGTTGATGACAAAATAGGTTTTTCCGTCTCTGACTTTTTTCTCTATGACGTGATCTGCCGCTCCTTTTTCAAAAGCCCACTTTGCAATGAGCTGCCGGTTGCGCATGTGCGCCTCTTCAAGGTTGTCACCTAATTTCAAACGCCGCAACTGCTGCAGTAGTCCGTTGCGAATGTAACTGTTGTACTGGACTTTTCCCACATCCAAAGAAGGCATCACACCAATGTCCACTAATTTTTTGTCCATAATATAGTACAGCGCCACCAGGTCGGCTCTGGCCTCTTCCAACGTCGAGGCATAATTTTTCAGCGTTTCTTTGGGAGTGCCCACACCTGCGTTTATCTGCCCCGAGGCGTGACCGATGACTTCATGCATATCCGTCGCCAAATCACTGCTCAGTGTTCCATATTTTTCAGCTAAATCTATTTCCTGTTGTGAATAGGCAAACTCTTCTAAAGCACCGTCGGTTTTTGAAGCTTCATTGTATGAATGGATGATATTTCCAAGACTGACCGATTTAGAACCGTACTGAGACCGAATCCAGTTTGCATTTGGCAGATTGATGCCAATCGGCGTCGCTGGAGAAGAATCTCCCGATTCAACAACCACCGTGATGACTTTGGCTGAAATGCCTGTGACCTTTTTTTTCTTTTGCTCATCCATAATCGGCGAATGATCTTCGAACCATTGAGCTTCTTTGCTAATGGCCGCAATCCGTTTCGTAGCCTCCAAATCTTTAAATGACACCACTGACTCATAGGATCCTCGATACCCCATGGCATCACCATACACTTCAATGAATCCGTTCACCACATCGACACTGGATGCTGTATCTTGAACCCAGGCAATGTTGTAATCATTAAAAACATGCAGATCACCGGTTTTGTAGAATTCAATGAGTTTATCCAATGCCGCTTTTTGCTGTGCATCCTCAGACACCGTACTGGCTTTCTCAAGCCAGCCAACGATCTTTTCAATTGCTTGCGTGTACATACCCCCCACTTTCCAGACCTTTTCGACAATCTTACCATTTTCAAAGACCATTTTTGAATTAAGTCCATAAGAAATCGGTCTTGGGTCGTTTTTTTTGATCACGCGTTTATAATACGCTTCCACTTCTTTCTGGGTGACCCCTTCATAAAAATTATTGGCCGAACGAACAACCAGGTCCACGTTGGGGTCGAGATTCACCCGTTTGCTATCCATATTCGGGTCAAACATAATCGGCGTCAATTTAGCGAGCAGGTCATCTTTGGTTTGACCGTTTAACAGCGGCAATTTTTCTGACGGTGTATTTTTTATGAGTTCGGCAAAATAGTCTTTGGAAAACTCAGGTAGAAATTTAGCGGTGGAGTAATGATGATGAATCCCATTTGAGAACCAAACGCGTTTCGTATAAACCAGCAGTTTTTGATAATCGTCCGTTGTTTTATCTCCGCTGTATGAATTTAAAATACCTTCGAGAGTATGGCGAATCAATAGATTATACTTGTAATTCTGATCATAAATAATATCCCGACCAGACAACGCAGCTTGATACAAATAGTACAGCAATTTCTTCTGCTTCAAATCCAACTTCTCAAATCCGGGTACCTGATAGCGTAGAATTTGCAAATCAGCAAACTGTTCTGTTTTAACCTTAAATTCTTCTTTTTGCTTAGCACACCCCGATATCAGTACGACAACAAATAGGATAATATACACGAGATACTTCATAAACACCCCTCCGATTTTATGTTATGATTAAATTTCATGGAAATGATATTCTACATGCTAACATTATGCCAAATTTTCACACCTATGATTCAATGCTAACATACTGTTTTTTGTAGCAGGAAGAAAAAAGGAATCGGATTCATTTTCTTGATTTTAAGAATTTTTTCGATTCGACTCTGAAATATGAGAATTAGTTCAGCATCTCAAGTCATTTGTTTTAATATTTTATCATCCCGCAGGATGATCCGGCTGCGTGCAAGTTCTACCGCTTTCACACGTTCAAACTCTTTTAGCAGACGACTGACCACTTCACGGGCAGAACCGAGTTCTGTAGCAATTTTCTCATGCGTAGCATGAACAATGCGCACGGGTTTTCCATTATTTTCAAACTGCTGTAAAAGATAAGCCGCCAACCGTTTGTCCAGTTTATTAAAGGTGATTTCTTCGATCAAAGACATCACATCTGCCATCCTGTCTGCAAGTGTTTCAAAAACAAATCTGCGGACTTCCATTTTATCCGCCACCCACTGCCGAAATGTAACGGCCGGGAAAATGACCGCCTCGGTTTCAGTTTCAGCCTGTGCATGCGCCGGATACTGTTTCCCGGCAAGTACACATGAGGCTGTTAAAATACAGGTCTCTCCGGAACACACATGGTACAGGGTAATTTCCCGGCCTGATTCCCCGGTTTTAAACACCCGGATACTCCCAAATCCCACAAGAGCAATTTGAGAACACGCATCCCCTTCATGGAAATAGAATGCCCCCGCAGGCAGTTGCGCTGTAAATGCTGTTTGTTCCAACTCCGCCTGAAACCGGCTGTCGGCATTCCGGTAAAATTCAAACTGATTTAAAATAGTATCTTTGTCCATTAGACAAAATTCTGTTTTTAGCCTGATTAATTCACAAATCCCTGATTTTATCAGCCGTTTCCGCCGAATGGTCATTTCGAGTCAGGCGCAGGCCTGACGAGAAATCTGTAACTGCAACGATTCCAGCAAAGAAAGATCTCTCATCCGGCAAAAAACGCCGGATTCGAAACGACAATCCTATTTGGTTTGTTTTACAATACCTTGTCCGATCATTAGATTCAGGTTTGTGAAATATTCGGGTTAGACACAATTATTTATAAATTTTAATCGCAAATATGCCCAAAAACAAAAAAAAATGAAAAATATGCAGGACATACAAAAAGAGTTTCTTTGCGTAAATTATTCGTCTTGATTTAAGTTTTGACTTTTTAATATTTTTTTCGTCCTCCGCGGTAAGGAGGATCATTCCAAATTCAATTTTTTGTACAACCTTTTCTGAATATCGCTGGGATAATTCGTTGAAATGGACTGATACAATTTTATGGTTTTTTTTACGGAATCCACGAAGGCTTCACAATTGGGGCAGGTTTTTATAAACTCATTTAATCGTTTACAATTAGGAGAATCTAAATCCTCACCTAATTCCGTACAAATAATTTTCACTCTTTCTTTTGGAGACTGCATCTAATTCTCCATATAATTCCCAAGCCGGTCACGCAAAAATAAGCGTGCCCGTCTGACGCGTGCTTTGGCAGCAGGTACAGTAATATCCAAAGATTCTGCGACTTCCTCAATCTTCAGCCCCTCCAGGTCCTTCAGCACGAAGGCCAATCGATAAATAGCCGGCAACGCCAAAATGGCCTCGTCCATCTGATCCCTCAGTTCTGCATTCAAAATTTCCTCCGAAGGGGAATCCGGCCAACGCGTGTACCCATCTTGAATTCGTTCTTCAGGATTATCCAATTGTTCAAACGATTCCCAGCGTTCACGTTTCTCCCGGCGCCACTTCATCATACAGGAATTTGAAACAATGCGGTAAACCCAGGTCGAAAAATTTGACTTGAAATTAAAGGTATTCAACGCTTTCAGAATATTTAAAAAGGCGTCCTGCAGCGTATCTTCTGCCGCGTCTTCGCTTCTGCAAACCTTGTACGCAAAATGATAAACGGTTTGCTCATAGAGGCTGACCAACTTGCGGAGAGCGTTCTGATCGCCGGCCTGTGCAGCCTTAATTAATTCCATTTCCGAATCCGGCTCGATTGTCGTCTTTAAATCATTCATAGAGCTGTATAATAAACAAATGCACGACATTTTTCAAGTAAAATTTTCCAGGCAACGCGACGATTTGCAAGTTTAGAGAAAGGTGGTGGTCAAGTAACCGTTCTTTTTTCAATTATTTCGATTTTTCTCTTGTATTTTGTATCTTTTTCCAATTATTTTCAACAAATTAAATAAATCGCTGCATAAAGATCTTATTATAAATCAAGGAGAAAATTATGAGCTACTATTTTAGCAAAAAAATCAACGCCACATTTGACGAGGCCATAGAGAAAGTAACTGCCGAACTGCAAAAAGACGGATTCGGGATTCTCACCGAAATCGATGTTAAGGCGACGCTAAAAAAGAAATTAGATGTTGATTTTCAAAAGTACAAAATTCTCGGCGCCTGCAACCCTTCGTTTGCCTACAAAGCACTTCAAGCTGAAGATAAAATCGGTATCATGTTACCATGCAATGTTGTTGTGCAGGAAATCGCCGAAAATGAAATTGAAGTCTCTGCCGTTGACCCCATTTCATCCATGCAGGCAGTTGAAAATCCTGATTTGGGAGACGTTGCCATACTCGTTCAAAGTAAATTACGCAATATTATAGAGCGACTTTAACGGTACGGCTAACCGGGCGAAGACTGCTCTCAGGCATCAAACGAAGCATGATTGCGCACTTATTTTGTCACTCTGGGCATATAACGCTGAGGTTTCATAGAATCGAAAGGATCGCGGTACCGGCATGCAAGACAAAGCAAAAAACAGTGTTCCAAAATTAAAATACAAATCCTTCACGTACAAAACGGATTTAAGCTGGGCGGAAAACCGCGCCGGAACCATCGGCTCCGGAGATAAACCGCCGTTTCGTGTGGCCAGTCCTCCGGAATTTCAGGGCGAGGGAGGCGTATGGTCGCCGGAAGACCTGTTCGTTGCCGCGGTTGAAAGTTGTACTATGACCACGTTTTTAGCTTTTGCACACCGGCGGAATCTCTCTTTTGTAAGTTATAAAAGCAGCGCCGAAGGGCTGCTTGAATTCAATGATGGTTCGTATCAATTCACAAAAATCATCGTGAAACCGGAAGTCGTCATCGAAACAGCCGAGGATTTACAGAAAGCAGAAAAAATTATGGAACATGCGCATAAATATTGTTTAATTGCTAATTCCATTAAAACGGAGGTGGTCATCAAGCCGGATATCAAGTCATTATCTGACGTTTAATTCTTGACCGCAGACATGCTCTTTTTGCATTCCGGTTCCGGCGTCTGGCCTTTCTACTTGTTCCCAAACTCCGGTTTGGGAACACACTTGTCGTAGAAAATTTGTTTCGTCTATCCAATCGAAACAGAATTTCTTCGTAACCCTGTTCCAAAATAGAAATTTTGGAACAAGTATGTGGGAGGTTTTTTTGCTCTGATAGTACCACCATATTTTAAAAAAAATCTTTACGTTGACGCCGATGGGCATCTACCGGATTGAAATGTCACCGTAGAAGAACTATTTTCGGTCACTCATGACAGAGAAAATGAGATAACTAAAGGCAAGTAAAATCAAACAGACTGAATTTAACATCAATTTTATCAAGTGGGCGCTGGGACTGGCTTTGTTTGCCGGATTCGCTCTGGGCGCGCACGTGGCATCGGTCATTGGCTTTGATTTTCCGCTGGGGGAAGGCTTTGTCAGTTATATTCAAACCCACGGCCACTTGCAGTTGGTGGGATGGGCAGGCCTCTTTATCATTGGCATCAGCTTGCATTTCATCCCCCGCCTTGCCGGTGTTCCCATTCAAAAACCGGAGAATCTCAACATGATTCTTCGCCTCATCGCCTTTGGCCTCCTAATGCGGTTCTTCAGCCATGCGGTATTGCCCTATCTGCTTGAAAGCCGGTTTTATCTCCCCGTAGCAATCATTGTGCTCACCGGGGGAATCCTGGTGTGGTGCGGCATTCTGCTCTACCTGTTTACGTTGATACAGACCATTAAACAAGTGCAATTCATGGATGAACGGCCGGCTCTTAAATCGGTGCAGCCGTTTTTTAAAATGATGTTCGCAGGCTGGTTTCTTTATCCAACCATCAATGTTCTGCTGATTGTGGACATGATGCTAAAAAAGGTTGCCATCTTAAATCAGGGCTGGAATGCATTTTCGGTGCAGATGTTTATCTATCTCGTTTTACTCCCGGTCGCATTCGCCTTTTCCGTTCGCATGTTCCCGCTTTACCTGCGACTGCCGGCAATTGATTGGCCTGTGCAGAAAGTAGCCCTCATTTATTTTATCTCGGTCTGTCTGCAACACCTGCCCACCATGCCGCCAATATTGACGCTCTCCAGCAATATTCCCAGAATCATTGCAAACATCGGCACGATTCTAAACGGCATGGTCATTCTTTGGTTTATCTGGAAATTGGATCTCCTTACCCGCCGGAGGGAGCCGTGGACTGTTTTTCGAAGACTGCAGCCTCTCCCCGACCGGCGGCCAACCAGAGAAGGGATACCGGATTATGGGGAATTCGGAAAATTTGAATGGTTGGTGTACACGTCTTATTTCTGGCTCATCGCTGCCGCTGTCATCGAATTGATTTTAGGTATGTCATTCTTTTTGAAAATGCCGGTTTCCATCAGCACGGATGCTTTGCGGCACACGTTACTTTTAGGATTCGTAACCCAATTAATTCTAGGTATGTCTGTGCGCATGATTCCGGGATTTATAAAAAAGAAACGCCTCGCCAGACCACAGTTTGTCG
>CAYVXE010000100.1:0-15171 GCA_964455375.1 uncultured Calditrichaceae bacterium | reverse complement strand
CTTGTTTTGGCTTACGAAATTGATTTTAAGCACTTACCGGACCACTCTCGGAAAGGGATAAGATTCGGATTCTACAAATAGTAAGAAATCTGCTATTAGGTCCCCTAAATTTGCAGAATGACATCAGAAAAGAAACAAATCAGGATGTTTAAGATGAGTAATTTAGTAGGAAATTTTAAGTAAAATAGCGTAAGAGAATCGGGCTATTGGGTAGTAAATGTAATTCAGGAAAAATTCCCGTCGTCATTCAATGAAACTAACCCTACGAAATCATTTGATCAAAGTCAAGCAAAAAACAAAACTCGCATAAAGAAGAACAAGGATGCCTACTCAGGTTAAGTGGAGATGTCCCTGACTTTCGCCGCTGCTTTCCCACGGTAAAACTCCAGCCGCACATAGTCGTCTACATGCAAATCTACAGCGTCGGAAATCAGCTTTTCGTCATCGAGGCGGAAGCAAAGACTGTAGCCGCGCCGCAAAACACTCTCGTGTTCCAGCAAAGCCAGCCGCTGAGACAGCGCATCGAGGGCCTCGCAATTACGATCCATTTTATGCGTAATTTGTATGTTCAAATGCTTGCGTAATTCATCTAATCTTTGCATATTTTGATGTACCATATCCGCCGGATGCCGGAACGCATAGCTGCTCTGAATCGTGCTTATTTTCTCCCTCTGGTTAGAAATTCGCTGCAAAAGCAAACGGCTCATCCCTTCGCTGACATTTGTCAGCATGCTCTTTAAATCATCCCGAACGGGGACGGCAAGTTCCGCTGCAGCAGAAGGCGTGGGCGCTCTCAAGTCAGCAACAAAATCGCAAATTGTAAAATCGATTTCATGACCCACCGCGGATATGATTGGTATCTCCGAACGATAAACAGCCCTTGCAACCATTTCTTCATTGAACGGCCAGAGGTCTTCCAATGAACCGCCGCCTCGACCAACGATTAGCAAATCAACATTTTTATATTCATTGAAATCATCAATAGCCTGGGCAATTTCAAAAGCAGCTCCTTCGCCCTGTACCCGCACAGGACTGAGTATGAGTTCAACGGCAGGATTGCGTCTTTGCAGCACATTCATCAGATCCTGAATGGCAGCGCCGGTGGGTGACGTGACAAGGCCGATACGTTGGGGAAATGGCGGCATGGCTTTTTTATGTTCAACCCCGAACAAGCCTTCATCTCGTAAACGAATTTTCAGGTTTTCAAATGCCTGTTGCAATTCGCCGATGCCCGCAGGTTGCATATCGAATACATCGAGTTGATAGTTCCCTCTTTTTTCATAAACTGCAATACGAGCAAAAACAGTCACTTTCATCCCATTTTGAGGTGTAAAAAACAACCTCTCATTTCTCGACCTCCATAAAACACAGGAAATTTGCGCATAGTCATCTTTGAGTGAAAAATACATGTGCCCGCTGGAATGATGTTTAAAATTAGAAATTTCACCCAGAATAAAAACTTCATTAAATTCATCTTCCAGACATATTTTAACTTTGCGTGTCAGTTCAGAGACAGACTGATATTTTACAGGCTCCGGGGTGAAATCTACAAAACTTAATTGGCTCATTTTTTCAACTTGATGATTAGATTATGAACCCTAATTATTCCTGTTGCGGTACAGCCGCAAGGGATTTTATTTAATACAAAGTGCACAAAGATATTCACAAAGTCTACAAAGTTTCATTTATAACCTTGTTATTTTTTAAAAAAAGATATTTCCTTTGTGTGCTTTATGATTTAAGGATTATTCAGATAAAATTAGTTTTGATTGAATGAAACTATTTTGTGGAGGGATATTTTCAGGTAGTGTTCTTTTGATTTCCGGAAACCAAAAGAACCTACCTAATTTGATCGTTACAGACAAAATATAATAAAATCGATTATTATCATAAGGCAAAATACAATTAACGTACTTTCTTTTTGTGGCGATTTTTCCGCAAACGTTTTTTCCGCTTATGTGTCGCAATTTTATGTCTTTTACGCTTTTTACCGCTGGGCAACCTGTCTCACCTCCATTCTATTCCATAGTTTGTTTTTGATTTACTAATTTTTTCAAATCGATCGAAGCTTTAAACACCGGCGCTGTTCTATCCGGTACATACATCATTTTACCGGTTTTGGGATTTGTAGATGTTCGCTCATTCCGGTGCACGGTACGAAAACTACCAAACCCCCTTAACGTAACAGAATCACCGGTTTGCAAGGCATACCCTACCGTCGCTAAGAACCCGTCGATAACCGCTTGCGTCTCCAATTTCGTTAATCCTGTTCCTTCAGCTACAATATTAACGATATCACTTTTCGTCAAATTCAATCCCTCCTACGAATTAATTGATAAGAGCGAAAATTTGACTTATAGTATAAGAAATTATTCGCCGAATGTCAATATTAAAAGCTAACCTGCTATTTACTCACGAATTAATGCAAATTTTTTATAAAACCTTTTAGTACCGTCTGTCATTTGCAGCAGGTAAATTCCGGAACTCACTTTTCCCCCGGAATCATTGCGGCCATTCCAGGAAAAAACTGTAACGGGAGTTGATGACGTGAATTCCCTGACCACCCGACCATCCGCCGAAAAAACTTTAAACGCCATTTCGTTTTGCGCCGCGGTCAGATTCAGTACAAATGTAATCTGATTGGTTTTCTTTAGAACAAACGGATTAGGATAGGCGGCGACAATTCCTTCACGGTCCGGCACTTTGACTGAGCCCGGAAAGACGTCTATAGTAAAATTAAGAAAATCTGTGTTCAGTTTCGACAACTCATTCCCATCAACAACTTTTGTATTTATCGCCACAACAATGACCTCAGACCCGGCAGGAAGGAAGCCGAAATTTTTACCGGTAACCGGTTGAAAGACGGCAGTTTGAACCGGCTGATCATTCTCCAACACCATCGATGTGAACAACCAGTTTGACGGCTGTTCCACATTTCCGGAAACAGCGTATTCACCTGCTGTCGGGATACGGAACTTAAAATAATGATGTGTTAACCCTTTACTCGAGTCCGAAGCGGACACTTTTGCAGTCACAAGAAATGTATCCCGAATGGCAATTTCCGGATAAAGATTTCCCTCCTCATAATAATTTACCACGTCAGCTCTGGAACCAGTAAAATAATTCCAAATTGCAAAATTTGCAAACTCAGACGACAACGATCTCCCCTGTTCCTGCAAAGCAAGGTCGATGGCAAAAATTGCCAGATCGTCTTCCGCCATCAATTCCCATGTACGCCTGACGATATCCGGGCTTTGAAGTTTTTTCACCAGGAAATGATACCAGAGCGCTTCACCAAAATTGCTGTTGGAAAATTTATTGAAGGGAATATCTCTCTGGGATAAAAATGACGGCAGATATTGAAAATAGTCATTGATATCATCAAAAACCACGTCTTCCATCCAAACGGAACAGAGTTCATAATAAAAGGCTTCCTCACTGTTTTTGAGTGTCCGGTAGCCGAATTGAATGGCATGAAAGAACTCATGAGCGGTGGTAACAAGCGCCCCATTTAGTCCTCTGGTAAAATGCCGATTGTTAAAATCATTGTCGATGACGATATAACTGGTTAAATCATCATTGGGCGTCGTGTTTATTGCATCTTCACCCTGAGTGAATCCATAAAATTGCGTTCCCAAATTTTCAATATAGACATCGTATTCGTCCCCATCGGCGCCATTATCGGCCGGCTGCTGCCGGTAACTGAGTTCGTTGATTTCCACATCAAAAGAACGTTCAAAACCCTCGGCAACACTTTCCACAAAATCAGGAATACCATTATTATTGGAATCTGTGGACGAAACCGCGTCTGCTCCGGATATGGTATAATGAATCTTGAATCGCCCCCCTGCACTTATAAAACTGAACGGTAACTGTGGCCGGCTCAATAGTTTTTTTAACTGTGATTGTTGTTCCGGTGTAAACGTATCAAACAATTGACGGGCCTGTTCCACCAGTATGGTTGCACATCCGCTGGTCTGCAGATTCAGTGATTCCAAATGTAAACCGGCGGGCCGTTCGTTTTCCGGCAGCACCATCATGGCGGATAAAAATACTTTTTCACGTTCCGTTTTTGTATTGCTTTTACTTTTCAGTTGTGATTGCCCGAAGGTCAACGTTGGCAAAAACAGAACGGAACAGACAAAAAAGATTGTGACAAACGCTTTACCCACAAGTTATCTTCTCATTTTATTTCTTTCTGAATACCAGAGACAAAGGGACACCAAAAAATCCGAATTTTTCCCGAAGACGATTTTCAATATATGAGCGATAATTGGCTTTGATAGATTCCGGTGCATTTGAAAAAAAGGCAATGACCGGCGGACTTGTCTTTATTTGCGTACAATAATTAAGCTTTACTTCTTTCTTATCCATGGAAGGCGGCGGATAATGCCGAATAATTTCCTCCAGAAATTTATTTAGCTCTGACGTCTTGATGGATTTCCCCCTTTCCTTACTAACAGATTTGGCAATGTCTATGACTTTGGTTATGCGTTGTTTCGTCAGAGCGGAAATGAAGATAATTGGAAGATAATTCATGCTTTTCAATTTATCACGGATGTCATCTTCAAATTTCTTTGCCGTGTTTGTTTCCTTGGCGATCAAATCCCATTTATTGACTGCGAGAATAATGCCTTTCCTTAGATTAACAGCTTCCGTTAGAATCTTTAAATCCTGTGACTCGATTCCCTGGGTCGCATCGATAATGAGAATGGCTACATCACATCTACGGATGCTTTGCATACTGCGAACTGTGCTGTAAAACTCCACATCATCTTTCACTTTCGATTTTTTTCTCAGTCCGGCCGTGTCGATGAGTAAAATTTTTTCACCGTAGTATTTTAGCACCGTATCGATGGCGTCTCGTGTGGTGCCCGGAATTTCAGTGACAATATGCTTCTCATGCCCGAGAATTGCATTTACAAATGACGATTTACCTACATTCGGCCGGCCAATAATGGCCAGAGAGAGCACCGACTCATCCTCCGATTCGGGGTGAAGGCTTTCCTGCGGTAAATAATTCACAACCACATCGAGAAAATCTCCAATGCTGCGGCCATTTAAAGCAGAAATCAAGAGCTGTTCCTGAATACCAAGTTTATAGAATTCCGCTGCGTTGATCTCCTTAGCCCGATTGTCAATTTTATTGACCACAAGAATCACAGGTTTGCCGCTTCTCTTTAACATCGTCGCTACTTCTTCGTCAATGGCTGTCATCCCTTCATTGCCATCGACCAGAAAAACAATGAGTGCCGCTTCGCTAATGGCACTCGCAACTTGCTGGACGATAGCCTTCTCAAACAGGTCTTGCGAATCCGGCACATAACCGCCTGTGTCAATCAGCATAAACGAACGGCCGGTCCAATCGGCTTGTATATATTTTCGATCACGGGTAACACCGGGTTGATTATCCACAATGGCATGGCGCTTTTGGACAATTCGGTTAAAAAGCGTGGATTTCCCCACATTGGGACGACCGACGATAGCAACCAATGGTAAAGGCATGGTTACCCCACCTCCCTCTTCATTTCAAAGACAGGTCTAAAGTCATTTTGCAGCGGCACAACCGGACAATGCAACTTCCGACTTAAATCCTCCAGCGTCCAATCATCCAGAAACAGTGTTTCATCCTTCAAACAATTTGCCGGAAGATAAACCGTGTCGCCGGGATTTTTTTTAGAGACCGCCGCATAAATATCCTGACCGGTCAGAAGTCCGGTTACATGAATACTGGTTCCGTAAAATTGATTCTCCACGACACACAACTCCCCATGGAAATTCTCCACCTGATTTAGCGCCGGCAGAATGGTTTCTGCCATAAAACCGCTTGCCAAACTGGCTGTAACAAAGGTCGCCTTTTTCCCCCGGGCTAATTTTTGAGGAAACAGCTTCCTCTGTCCTGCAAAATCATCCAGAAGATAGCGCACCATCCCGATGCCGTTTTCCTTTTGATAAAAACCATCATAGCGTTCTGCGGCAGGCAGTTCTTGCCCGGCCATGATATAAAATTCATCCGAAGAATAAATGTAATATTCCCCGGTTTCTTTTTTGAACAAAACTGCACGCTCATCCGCAATTTGTATAAACTTTCTGGCATATTCGGGCGTGACCGGAGTGAGTTTCGTCAAGCCTTTTCGATGCTTCGTCAGCCCGATGGGAACGACCGCGATGGATTTCAAATTAGGACGAAATTGGGCTAAATCCTGAATGGTCTTTTCTAATATTTCTCCGTCGTTTATGCCGGGACAAAGGACCACCTGCGTATGAATCTCGATATCATGCCCGACCAAATAATCCAGCTTCTCCAACAAACGATCATGATGTTTGATACCAAACAAAAATTTCCGCACTTCGGGTTCGGTGGCATGCACCGACACAAATAGCGGAGACAAGCGCTGCCAAACAATTCTATCGATGTCACGTTTGGAGAGATTCGTTAACGTTACATAGTGCCCGGATAAAAATGACAACCGGAAATCCTCATCGCGAAAATACATCGTTGACCGCATGCCTGCCGGGTTTTGATCCACAAAGCAGAACGGACAATCATTGCCACAAAAGCGAATTTCAATCTCGTCAAAATCAAGACCAAGATCATCGTCAAAATCCTTTTCAATTTCATAAAGCATCTTTTCGCCCGAACGCACCACTTCCATTTCGAGGTCTTCATCCGCAATGAGAAACCGATAATCGAGAATGTCCCTTACCGGATTACCATTTATTCTGGTAATGTCATCTCCGGCTAACAAACCCAACTCTTCCCCGCTTGTCTGTTTATTTACTTGTTTTATTTTCATAACATAAAAAAGGAGACAAACCACCGTCTCCTTCTCTTATTTTTAAATGACTTCGTCTTGCGCTACTCCATGCGTACAAAATCGCCCTTTTGGAAACCACTGCCATTGATAATGCTGCACTGCGATGCTTTACCCTCGCCAATGCTTGCGTTTAAAACTTTAATCTCTCCCACCTTTGTGTCGACACTGCCGAGAGAAAGACCGGTATCGGGATCAACCAGGTCTTCACCCTTACGGTAGATATAAAACGTATCCCCCGCTTCAATGCCGCCTTTAGCCCCGGCGTTAATATAAACCATACCGTTTTTTTCAAGAACAACTTTTGCCTGCCAGGGAATGTTCGGTGCATTTTCGTCGAGCAGCTTAATCACCCCATTTACAGCGTCCCGTGCAGCTTTGCCAACCAATGACTCATCGAATTGTTTTCTGGAGTGAAAATTAAGCTTGCGCGTATCGACTTTGAGTCCACGGGTGGATTTTTCTTTGCGGATACTTTCAGCCGCAATAATTTCGGCTGTTGTGGTATTCACCATCCGGCAATCCAGGCCCACGGTCGCCGACTGCTTGGAAACGCCTAATCCAAAGCCTTTGACCCGACCGCCGGTATTGCTTTTCTTATAGCCGAATTCCGTGACCGCTCCCATGACCGCCAGCTCAACACCCAGGACTTTTCCTATCTGAGCCGCACTTTGTGCAGTGACCACACCGGATTGACCGAGATCTTGTTCTTTCAGAATTTCATTTAATTCCCCTCTTTCAATCATGCGGTAGCGACCGGTTTTAACAAGTTCGGTAATCAACATGTCGCTAAGGCCTTCACCGATGCCTTTACTATTCCACCATCGATACGATCGATCGGTTTTATCCTGAAAAACAAAAACCGCTACGCGTTTCTTAATACGTTTTTTCTGCTCATTCTTGTCAAGCGCAAATGATGAGGCTGAGACAAATGTCAGAGCTAGCACACAGACAAGCGCTTTGACAAAAAAACTTCTCACTTCGGCCTTAACGGATTTCATTTTTAAGCTTCCTCCTCATGGTTACCCAATTTTCAAAGATAATAGTACTAATATCAGAAACAAAAGTCAATTTATTTTTCAGAGTTGCAGAATCACTGAAACGGAATTTGGGTTTCCTTTTAAGACGTCGTTCCTCAATTTCTGAAGTTTACAAACTGCAACGGAACATTTAATTTTGCATCCTTTAACATAGCGATTACTTTCTGCAGGTCATCCCTCTTTTTTCCGCTTACACGAACCTGATCACTCTGAATAGCAACCTGCACTTTCATCTTCATGCCTTTAATCATCTTCACAATTTTCTTTGCCATTTCGGTCTCCAGTCCCTGAAGAATCGTCGCTTTCTGACGAGCACCTTTACCGGATACCTCCGGCTTATCAAGCGTAAGTGCTTTGAGATCGACGTTGCGTTTCGTGAGTTTTCCGTACAGAATTTCAAGCATCTGTTTCAATTGAAATTCGCTGTCACCATAAATCAAAATTTCATTTTCATGACGCTCGAAATGAGCGTCTGAACCTTTAAAGTCGAACCGGGTTGAGACTTCACGGTTCGCCTGGTCAACGGCATTGGTTACTTCCTGCATATTGACTTCGGAGACGATATCAAACGATTGCATAGGGCTCTCCTCACTTAAAAAATTTTCAACTTTTTATAAAATAATTCCATTGTACATAATTAATTTTCAAAAATAAATCATACGCATCAACCTATTAATCCTAATATTTATATTGAATACGCTCAATAAACATAGACAAACAGGGATGCGCAAAGTAGAATTAATCTTTGAAAAAATACTGCCAATAATCAAAAAAGCTTTGAGCGACCGCATGGACAACAAAGTTAATATACCAAAAATTTACCGAAATCCAACGTTTTCTGATTTCAAAGTGATCACTTTAGCACTTGCTGCCGAATTTCTATCCATGGATCGCAAAAAAAGACTTTTTGATCTCATTAAAGATTCTGCTTTCTTTTCTTTACGTGGGCGCATCGAGCCTGCAGCATTTAATCGATGAAGAAAGTCGTTATGTCATGACTTCAATACAGTCTTAGAACACTTGTCAGAGAGACTGTGAACGGTTACTTTTGGAAATGCCATGACGAGATCTCGTAATTGATAGTTCTGAAAAAAATAATTTCCAGGCGATATTAATCAGATTTCCAATGGTTTTAACTCACCGAGCATAGTGGGGAGCAGCTCTGATACCGTGGGATGAATGTGCATCGCCCGTTGAATCACAGTGTAGGGCATTTTGGCGTACATGATATCCAGAATAGCGTGAATAACTTCGTCACCGCCAACGCCCAAAATGGCCGCACCTAGTGCAATGTCATGTTAATTATTTTACTTTCAAAGGTTTCCCTGTGTAAGTCCAAGCAAAGGGTTGTGCTGTTTCATTGTATTTTTTAATAAACAAAGATTGCTTGATAACATTTGCAGACCCCTATGTTGAAATTCAGGATCACTGAATATTAATAGAATTTCTTTTTAAAGCAAACAGAACTTTATCGACTTTCCCCGTCCGGTTTGGTCTGGCTGGCTGCTGCATTCGAATCTTTGGAAAGATTACACGCTTTTACATGAGCGGTTTCTGAAATTCACCACTCGAAGATGAGCGTGTTCATATCTGGATTTGGCGAGTAGTGGGGTCGTATTATTTTGTTGAGCGATACGTTATAAGTCAGAGTCACCGAATATCTTTCAATTATAGACCGTTGACTTACCCAACGGAAATAGTTCCTGTACCGGGATTGGTGATTTAAATTTGTCAGCAAAGTAGGCTTGTCAGTAATTGAATTGTTTTAGAGATAATATAGTGGATTATATCACTCACTTTTCTAATGCTTTCTGGATAGCAGAAAGTAGCTCAACCTGTTTGAAAGGTTTGTGGAGTCCGCAGACAGCGCCAAGTTTTAAAGCCACTTGCAAAAAAGGGGTATCTATGGATCCCGTAATTGCAATCACAGGCGACGCAGGTTTGTTTTTTACTATACTTCTTATCGTTTCAATCCCTTCCATTTCCGGCATAAGAATGTCGGTGACGATCGCATCAGGAGCGTGCTCATCGATAATCTTTAGACCTTCTTTACCATTTGCGGCCTCAAGAACTTCATAACCCCCTCTTTCCAACATTTCACGAATCGTCTCGCGAGCATCTTCAAGGTCATCGATTACTAATATTTTTGCCATACGGCTTCTCCTTATTCACGTAAGTTCAATATGTCGCGTACTGATTTTCCGAGACCTTCTTTTGTATAAGGCTTCTGCAGTATTCTAATGTCTTCTTGCTCTAATTGAGCTAATTCATTCAATTGAGCCTCAGTGCCATAGCCGGTCACAAACAGAACACCTAGATTAGGGTTGATTGACTGCATTCTCTTGTATACTTCTGGTCCGCTTAATTTTGGCAAAACCACATCCAAGATAGCCAGGTCAATGTCCTTGTGTCGTGTTTCAAAGATCTTGATAGCTTCTTCAGCATTATGAGCTTTCAGCACTGAATATCCAAAACTCTTCAATATTCGAATGGAAACGTTACGAACCGTTTCCTCATCTTCAACAACCAGGATGGTCTCGTCACCCCCAATCATGTTGTTTATGTTCTTCTTTTCGTGGTCGGCGGGGCGAGGCGTCCGTATAGCTGGAAGATAGATTTTAAAAGAAGTCCCATTACCGTTCTCGCTGGAAACTTCAATATGACCATTATGTTGTTGCACAATGCCATAAACGACTGATAGTCCCAGACCTGTGCCTTTGCCCGGATCCTTTGTGGTGAAGAACGGTTCAAAGATACGTGCCCGGGTTTCCGTGTCCATGCCCACGCCGGTATCGGTTATCTGCGTCTGCACATAATTTCTTGATTTATCTTTTGGAGCCGGAAGAGTTTTAATTTCATCTAGTGTTACCTCACGGGTTTCGAGAAGCAGTTTTCCGCCTTGCGGCATGGCATCCCGGGCGTTCACACAGAGGTTCATCAACACTTGCTGTATCTGAACAGGATCCGCCCACACAGGGGGAAGCTCTGCAGACAGTTTTGTCTTAAGTTCAATATCCTCACCAATGATGCGCGTTACCATTTTCGAGAACTCTTCGATGGTTTCATTCAAATTCAAATGTTTCGGTTTAAGCACCTGACGCCGGCTGAAACTCAGAAGCTGACTTACAAGATTGCCTGCCTGGGTTGCGGCCCTTTCGATTTTTTGTAAGTCTCGGTGGACAGACTCGCCCGGCTTTGAGTCCTGCAATCCAAACTCCACGTTTCCGAGGATGACGGTTAGTAAATTGTTAAAGTCGTGAGCAATCCCGCCGACCAAAGTGCCGATGGACTCCATCTTTTGTGCCTGGATAAGTTGAGCATGTAACTTTTCTTTTTCCTCCTGCGCCCGCTTCTGCTCTGTAATGTCTCGTGATACACCTACCAGTGCTACAGGTTCGCCTTTCCCATCTCTAATCACAGAGGTTGAAAGGTAAATTGGAAATTCGCTTCCATCCTTTCGCCTGTTATAGAGCTCCCCTCGCCAACCTCCCTTCAGAGTCTCTGGCAAAATTGCTGCGGTAAGTTCTTCCGGGTTTCGAGGTGACCCTAGAACACGGGTATTTTTACCGATTATCTCTTCCTCTCTGTAACCGTAAACATCGCAAAGGGCTTTGTTAACAGAAATAATATTATTATCCAAATCGGAGATAATAATGCAGTCGTTGATGCTTCTGAGGGTGTGAGCATGCATTCGGATTTCCTTCTCGGCTCGCTTGCGCTCGGTGATGTCCAGGTGCGTCCCCGCCGCGCGCAGGGGTTTGCCATCTTTGTCCCATTCGATGACCTTGCCGCGGTCTAAAATCCATTTCCATTCGCCTGATTTCGTAAGGAGTCGGTGCTCATTTTCGTAAAAAGGTGCTTTCCCTTCCAGATTTGCGTTTAAGACTTCCATAACTCCAGGCATATCATCCGGGTGGACGAGTTTCTTCCATGTCCTTACATGCGGTTCAATTTCCTCGAGCGAATATCCTAGCATCTCCGCCCAGCGCTGATTGAAGATAACTTCGCCGGTATGCACGTTCCAGTCCCACAGACCGAGGTCGGCTCCCCTCAATGCAAGTTCCAACCTCTGCTTACTCTTCCGTAGTGCTTCCTCCACCCGCTTGCGTTCGGTTATATCACGGACAATTCCCCGAAAACCTGTAGGCTCACCTTCCTGATTACGGATTAAAGATACAGAAGCCTCGACATATCGAGTTGTCCCGTCTTTTCGAATAATCTCCCAATCAAACCCTTTGTCAGGTTTCCCTGTTCTGTATACCCGATTAAAGGATTGAAACAATTTCTTGGCGTTCTCCCCAGTGGTATACTTCCGGTTATTCAACCCCATCAACTCATCTCTTGAATACCCCAGAATTTTGCATAATGAATCATTGAAAAAGGTAAAGTTGCCCGCCAAATCGATTTCATAATAACCATCTTCGATGTTTGCGCAGATGGTGCCGTATTTTTCCTCGCTTTCCCGAAGGGCGTCCTCCGCACGCTTGCGCCTGGTGATATCGCGCAATACGCCCTCATAATAAATGGGGCTTCCCTGGGCATCGAACACCTGCTGAGCATCTTCTTCTACCCAGAGTTCACTGCCATCTTTTTGCTTTAATCGAAAAGTGACGGACTCACCTTTACAATCTTCGAGCTTTTTTAGGACATCAGCTCTTTCTTCTGGACTAAAATAAAGATCCCTGATTATATTAACTTTAAGAAGTTCTTCGTGACTTTCATAGCCTAACATCTTAACCAACGTCGAATTCACCGCCAAGAATGTTCCGTCTGCTGTTGATTGGTAAATGCCAACGGGTAGCCGTTTTAAGAATTGCCGGTAACGTTCCTCGCTGTTTTGCCGCCTCTCTTCCGCCAGCTCGCTCCTGGAGACATCAGCAAATATCAAAAAATAACTGATGATTTTCCTTGCCATGTCCCTAATGCAGGCTGGGCTGGTCGTGGCTCGTAAAACTACTCCAAGTTTTCTTTTTGCTATCATTTGCATAGTTTGATCTGAAAATATTTTGAATCACCAATTCATTATTTAGTATTTCTCTTCCTTAGTATTGATTGGAGAACTTGTATCAATTGTTTCTTGCAGCTTGATATTGTTTACATGGTAAAGGGAAGGCGTATAGTTCAGATTAACCCCTTCAATGCCCAATAAAGAGAATCCGTCACTAATAACCGTAATTAGGATTTCCGCAGACCTATCATTTTTGCCTAGCCACTTGTCATGTGTCCCTGTGTTTCTGATCTGTACTTCCGATTCAGTGACACAGTGGCTTAATTCTAATAATAGGTGCACGTTGTTATCACTTTTCATCTTGTGTGCCTACTAAAAATTGTTTACTATCCCTTAAATAAAATCTAAACTTGCTAAGCCGCCAAAACCTATTTATCACCAACCTTCAGACGTCAAGCGAGACCAGACCTTCTCGGATCGCAAATTTTGTCAGACCGGCTATCGTATGAATATCTAATCTTTTCATGATATTTTGCCGATGGGTCTCGACGGTCTTGACACTTACATTCAAGCTTGCTGCAATTTGCTTTGTACTTTTCCCTTCAGCCAAAAATTGAAGTACTTCACGTTGCCTGGCCGTTAAGGCAGTAGAGGATATACCATCAAACCTAAACAGGCTACTGAGGTACTCCTTGGCCATTAGCTCAGCCATTTCAGAACTCAAGAAAATCTCATCTACAGCCACCGTTTGAATGGCGTTAGATAGTTTGTCGACTACGCGGTCCTTCATCAGCAGACCTTTGGCGCCTGCTTTGAATAATCGAATTAACGAGTTTCTTCTCATACTCAAAAAAATCGACATTATTGGTCAAACGTACAATCGGGGAATCCCTGATTTTGGACGTCCAAATGCCTTAATTTTAAGGCCGGAAATAGTCACTAATTTGGAAGTGAGATTTACGTTGCTAGTGAGAGGTGATATTACTTTTCCAGTGAGGTCAATCCTTCACGGATGGCATATCTGGTGAGTCCGGCGACGTTGTGAATGTTAAGCTTTTGCATGGTATTTTGGCGATGTGTCTCAACAGTCTTCACACTCACGTGCAGCTCCGAAGCGATTTCTTTTGTACTTTTCCCTTCTGCTATAAGCTGAAGCACCTCGCGTTCTCGTGCTGTCAGAACATCGGAAGACAGGGCGTCCGTAGTTCTAACCTGGCTTACGTAGTCTTTGACCACGACGCCGGTTATTCCAGGGCTTAAATAGTACCTGTCTGCTACGACAGTCCGGATGGCTTCTGCCAATTCCTGGAAAGCACAGTCCTTCAGCAGATATCCCGAGGCCCCCGCTCCAAGAATGCCCGTCACAAACCGTCTGTCAGAATGCATGGACAACGCGATTATCTTAACATCCGGGGTTTCAGCAAGGATCTGGCGAGCGGCTTCAATGCCGTTTAAATCAGGCATGGAGATATCCATAATGATTACATCAGGCCTTAGTTCCCGAGCAAGCTGGACGGTCATTCTGCCATTTTCAGCTTCGCCAACAACCTCCATGCCGGGCTGCTTTGTAATCAGGGATTGCAAGCCATCGCGCACAATTTTATGATCATCGGCCAGTAGAATTTTGAGACTCATGGCACCCTCCAAAACCTTCAACGGTTAAAATATTCATGGTTTTTCTGCTTTCCAACTAAACCTTTTAAGGGCGCCTGAAGAATAACCTTAGTTCCACGCCCTGGTTCGGATTGAATCTCAAAAGTTCCACCGTGATAATCCAATCGTTCCCGAATGTTGAAGAGACCAAAACCACCTGTTTTGCCAGCTCGGTATTCGGTCTTTGAGACATTGAACCCACGCCCGTCGTCCTCAACAAGAACTTCTATGTTTTCGCCCTTTCTGCGAATGCATATTCTTGCTGTGGTTGCCTTCGCATGCTTTACGATGTTAATTAATAGCTCTTGCAAAGCTTTGAAAAGAAAGATACGAATATGATCATCAAGCGACTTGTCTTTCTTGTCGTCCTCAAAGTTAAACGGGATACCATGCTGTTCACTAAAGTGTTCGGTTAACCACTCTACTGCCGCTTCAAAACCCAATTCGTAAAGGATGGGAGAACTGATTTCGAAGATCAACGAGCGGGTATGCTTAACGGCCTGATCAATCATGGTTTGAATTTTGTCCAGTGGCTGAATAAATTCAGTAGAATTAGCCATTTCTTGTAGCTCTGCCAATTTGATTTTAGATATAGCCAGGGTCTGGGCAATCCCATCGTGCAAGTCTTCTCCAATGCGCCTGCGCTCACGCTCCTCAGACAAAGTCAATTCAGAAGCCAGAGAGCGGAGCTGCTCTTGATATTGATGCAGTCTTT
>CAYVXE010000099.1:0-15266 GCA_964455375.1 uncultured Calditrichaceae bacterium | reverse complement strand
ATAAGATAGTCGCTGATGAAATTAAAATTCTTAAAAAGATATATAAGTTTTTAGGGTTTGATCCGGAATCAATTTACAGTGATATCCATAAAGCTCAAACTACATATGCACAAGAACCAGTGGTTGTTAAATCTTCAAAGTATGATTCAAGCCAAGAATACAAAATTCCTGAACAGAAACACGCCACAGAAAAAACACTTTTTTTGGACGAAGAAAAAATCAATCATATTTTGGTCAACACAAAAAAAGCTGTGGATATTTTGGCGCCATTATTTCAGGAAAATGATGAATCAATTAAAGAGGCAAAAGCAGAAATACAACAGGATAATATTGCAATTCTGGATGCTGTGCATTCAGCAATTGTTAGAGAATTGCTTGAGAGAGATATTTACCCAAGGAACGAATTTGAAGAATTATGCAGTAAATATGGTTTGTTGCCTGACGGTGTTATTGAAACTATCAATGAGTCCTTTTTTGAGTCTTACGATGATGCATTAATTGAAGATAAAGAGGATCTTGTAATAAATAAAGCGATAGTAAAGGAAATACGTAATGGCTGAAAATATTAAATCGAAAGAACGTGATTCGATTATTCAATCTTTGCGGGCCGGCGTCGTCCCTCGATTAGGGTTGCATCATATTCAAGTTGGTAGGGCGCATGAGATTGAGACGCTCGTCAAAGATATCGATAGAATTAGTGATGGCGGTTCTGCAATCCGGTTTGTCATAGGGGAATATGGTGCGGGAAAAACGTTTTTCCTGAATCTAATACGAATTGTCGCTATTGAAAAAGGTCTGATCACTTTGCATGCTGATCTATCACCTGAAAAACGTTTGTATGCTACGGGCGGACAGGCTAGAGGGTTATTTGCTGAGCTTCTTCGGAATCTTTCAACTAGAACTAAACCTGACGGCGGTGCGCTTGCAAGTGTTGTAGAACGGTTTATTACTTCAGCATTGAAGCAGTCCAAGGAAACAGGTGATAATGTTGAATCTATAATCTATGAAAAATTGGATCAATTAACGGAACTGGTTGGAGGGTATGATTTCTCCTCTGTTGTGGCCTCATACTGGAAAGGTCACAACAATGGCGATGAGCAATTAAAAATAAATGCGATCAGATGGCTAAGAGGGGAATTTTCCACAAAAACAGACGCGCGTAACGCCCTTGGTGTGAGAACGATTATTGATGACCTTAACATCTATGATCATCTGAAATTGTTGGCAAAATTTATTACGCTAGCCGGCTATCGGGGCTTACTTATATGTCTTGATGAAATGGTCAATCTTTACAAACTCGCTAATTCTCAGGCACGAAAATCCAATTATGAGCAGATTTTAAGAATATTAAATGATAGTTTGCAAGGGATTTCAAATCAGATTGGCTTCTTACTTGGCGGCACCCCTGAATTCTTAATGGATACACGCCGTGGATTATACAGCTATGAAGCTTTACAGAGAAGATTATCTGAGAATGTTTTCAGTAATATCTCAGGGATACAGGATTTTAGCGGACCCGTTATTAGATTAGCCAATCTTACACAAGAAGAGTTATACGTTTTACTAAGAAATATAAGGCATGTATTTGGTTATGGTGATGAAGCAAAATATCTGGTTCCTGATGAAGCACTGAAAGCTTTTATGAATTATTGTTACAAGAAAATCGGCGAGTCATATTTTCGTACGCCAGGCAATACTGTTCGTGCTTTTGTTGACATGTTATCTTTACTCGAACAAAATACCAACCTGGATTGGAAATCACTGTTACTGAATATGGATATTACCAGGGATGAGAATCCCGACGATCAAATCGATGGGATTGATGAATCACAGGATGTTGTAGACAATCAAGATAATGACGATGACCTTGAAACATTCAAATTATAGTCAGGAACAATTATCCAATTCTTTTGATCTTCTCAACCCTAAAATCCAAAGGTGGATTTGGCGTAAAGGCTGGGAGAGTTTACGTGATATTCAAGAGATTGCGATACGGACGGTTATCGAGCATGACTCCGACATCATTATCGCCTCACCAACAGCATCAGGTAAAACCGAGGCGGTCATTTTACCGATATTTTCAAAGTTAATTGATAAGAATAGTAATAGCATAGATGTCTTGTATATAAGTCCGCTTAAGGCGCTCATTAATGATCAATATGACAGGTTAACCCAAATCGCAGAGGAATTAAATATTCAAGTTACCAGATGGCATGGTGATGTAGCAAATAGTCAGAAGAAGAACTTGTTAAAGAACCCCAGGGGACTTTTACTAATTACACCAGAATCATTAGAAGCAATACTTATTAATCACGGGCCAAAAGCTAATTCTTTATTTCAATCTCTTTCTTATGTAATCATTGATGAATTGCATTCTTTTATAGGGACAGAAAGAGGCAAGCAAGTGCAATCGCTTATTCAGAGAATTGAATCAGCTATCAAAAAAATGATACCCCATATCGGTCTGAGCGCCACGCTTCGGGACATGGAGACGGTGCCAAAAGATTTCTTACGCTTTAATACTCCATACGAATTTAAACTGATTGAGTCAAAAGAATCCAATCAAACAATTAAGTTACAAATAAGAGGTTATATTCATACTGAACCGGATGTGGAGGGACAAGAGGAATCAGCCAGTGATGGCAGTGATATCCATATATGCGATGATATATTTAGATTATTTCGCGGTAAAACAAATTTGATATTTGCCAATAGCAGAATGATTATTGAACAATACACGGATATTTTAAATCGCCTTTCGGAAAGGGACCATGTACCAAATGAGTTTTTCCCTCATCATGGCAGTTTGTCCAAAGAAATTCGCCATAATGTTGAAAAAAGGTTAAAAGAAAAAACAAAACCAACCAATGTTTTATGTACGTCAACTTTAGAGTTAGGAATTGACATTGGTAGTGTTCACTCAATAGGTCAAATTGGCGTTCCACCCTCTGTTTCAAGTCTGCGACAAAGATTAGGTCGCTCGGGACGAGAAAAAGGCAAAGCGTCAATTTTACGGATATTCATAAAGGCGCAAGAAATCGATTCTCGAACACCATTCATTGACCGACTCAGACAGGAATTATTTCAATCTATTGCATTGGTTGAATTACTCATCGCATCAGAATATGAAAAACCCAGAATTGGTGATTTACATTTATCAACATTAATACAACAGACTTTGTCACTTATTGCACAATTTGGAGGAATCAAGGCAGTTGAAGCTTATCGATTACTTTGTGAAGCTGGTCCATTTAATAACATTGATAAAAAGTTGTTCTTAACATTTTTGCGAAATCTGGGTGACAAAGATCTAATCAGTCAGTGTTCTGATGGCTCAATTGTGTTAGGACTAACCGGCGAAAGACTAGTCAATCACTATAGTTTTTATACCGCATTCAAAACATCTGAAGAATATCAAATAATTGCATCAGGTAAAACGCTTGGGACATTGCCTGTTATAAACCCACTAGTAGAAGATGTTCATATCATTTTTGCTGGTAAGAGATGGATTGTAACTTCGGTTGATCAGAAGAAAAAAATTATTGAAGTACGCTCTTCGAAGGGTGGTCGTCCACCCCAATTTGGTGGCTCCGGTTTTATTGTTGATGATCAGGTCAGAAAAAAAATGTATGATATATATACAACCTACAATAAACCTGCTTATCTGGACCAGAACGCATCGGAGTTATTTGATGAGGGTAAGAAATATTTTAACGATCATAACATTGAAAGTACTAGTTTGATAAAAGATGATTCCGACGTTCTTTTGTTTTTATGGATTGGAGACATAATAACTTCAACAATAATCATTTTATTAATTTCCGAAGGTTACAAAGTAACTCATGAAGGTATAGCAATTCGTGTTATGGATTGTGAGCAGACAACTCTAAACAGAAGTATCAAAAGTATAATTCGCCAGAACAATATTAATCCTGTTGATTTGGCCGCTAAGGTTGTTAATAAACAGATAGAAAAATATGATTATTTACTAAATGAATATTTGATGAATCTGTCTTTCTCTTCCAAAATGATTAATTTGCAAGTAGCAATTAATACACTATCAAATTTAAAGTTATGAAAAACTTTATTTCAATCTGTATGAGCGTTATAGATATAGCAATTTGATGGAACCATCGCGCACGGGTGCTCTTAGCACAAAACGTAAGGAGTTGGGTGGCACGTGCCTTCAGGCCGTGCCCAGCAGAAACATTCAAATAAGCGTCATGTCTGAGAATAACACAACACCTCGAAAAAAATTAAAACGCTATGAC
Source organism: uncultured Calditrichaceae bacterium (assembly GCA_964455375.1). Lineage (GTDB taxonomy): Bacteria > Zhuqueibacterota > Zhuqueibacteria > Oceanimicrobiales > Oceanimicrobiaceae > CAYVXE01. Next base: position 10,995 of record CAYVXE010000099.1, on the reverse strand, counting down.
ATAGCTGGTCATGCGCACGAAATGACTTTCTCATGCTATCACCGCTTTGACTATCTCAATGATAGGACCAGTTGTTTGCTCTTCCTGGAAGAACTGGGCCGGGCAAAACAACTATTTAAATTCAAGCTTTGGGCTTATGTCCTGATGCCTAATCATGTCCATTTATTGCTCTTCCCTTACGAAGCGACCTACAAGATATCTGCAATACTGCAGTCGATTAAAGGACGCACATCAAAAAGATATGGTGAGTATCTTCAATCAACTGCCAGACACAAGTATCAGCGCTATTGCATTGGCAAGCCGGTGGCGGCTTTGACAGAAATCTCTGGAATGCAAAAGCAATTCATCATTCAATAAAATATATTGAAGCTAACCCCGTGCGTGCCGGGCTTGTAAGTGCTCCTGAAGAATGGAGGTGGTCATCTGCACACGCCAGATTGTCGAGTGAAGAGACACGTCCTGACCGGGTAGACGTCCCGATGTTGATGCAATGAACGCCACGGCCTGAAGGCACGTGGCACACCGTAAGTGATTTACTGAGTTCTTGCAAATGATTTGACTGTTTTGGGGGGATGCAATTCCCTTTTTACTAAACCGTGGGGGATTTTTTGATAAGCGACGGGGCTGCAAATCCCCCACGAGCAGCAGCACGTGCCACACATGGTGAGTTTTAAGGGTGGCGTCTGAACAGCCCACCCGGCCGAACGTTCTCTATATTCAGGAATAAGCATCATTCAATGAAAAAAACAGTGACACTTCTTTTATTCTTTTTGTGTTTCACCAGCGCCGTTCCACAAACACCTGTAGACAGTTTGATCACATTCAAAATCAAAGATCAATTCAACAGAGAATACACGGGAAAAAGTTTTAAAGAAGACCTCCTCATCATTTTCGGCGGCGATAGAGAAGGACATAAATTTATCCCGGTCTGGAGAACTGCCATTGCAGATTCCCTGAAAAAAAACATTGCCGGAACCATAAAATTTATCGGGCTTGCCGATTTGTGTGGTGTTCCCTTTTTTATGAAAGGATTCGTGCGGGGAAAATTCCCAAAAGAGAAAACCAACTGGCTGCTCATGGACTGGAAAGGTAAATTCTCCAAAACATACCATTTTAAAAAAAAACATTGCAATATTCTGATTTTTAATCGGGCAAGAAAGTTAGTTTATCAAACGGCGGTGCGGGAATTAGACACAAAACAACTTAACTTAATCATCAAAAAAATTCATCACGAGAGTTCAACAAAAAATGCTCCGAACCACTGAAAGCAAGTTAACCATGGGTTATAGCGTAGCTTGATTTTTGTATTGAAGTCTGATAGGTTGTCCAAATCGGGCAATATTTGAACAAAAAATCGCCACAGAGCTCACAGAGAAAATTGACAAAAAGAAAAACATTTAGAATCTAAAATCGAAGCGTTACCGAAAAGGCGGGCAGAGTCTCCGCTGAAACAACGTGGTCGAACAAAGCGCTGTTTAGCACTCATAAAATTATGACACTTTTAGAGCAAAAAAACATCCGCACTCGCGCCAAAATTTCTATTTTGGAACGGGATTGCGGAGAAACTCTGGTGCGATTAGATAGAGGAAACAAAGTTTCTCAGACAAGTGTGTTGCCAAACCGGAGTCTGGGAACAAGCCGGGCAAATCTTGCCTATGTGTGTATCAGACCTTTCGACTCCACGACGTTCCACTCTAAAGCTTGCAAAGAGATTAAAACGCGACATTTATGTCGTCGAGCTTGAAGCGAATTTCTCGACATAAATGTCGAGCTACATATTTCCACTGCTCATCGGGGATTATTTACTCAAGCCTCCACCCTGCCTGGTTTAGCCGGATAATCCCCGACGCACCGGTGAGTCAGGTATTGTGTCCCCAAAATGTGTTCAGAGTAAAAGTGACTGACGGACGTTGAGCAGAAAGGTTGTTGCCTTAACGTGCCAGGCACTTTGGAAATACCGGGTGTGTAGACTTGTACGTGGATACTTATTCCTGAGGAAATCTGATTCCTCATTTCCTTTCTCAATAGCATTTTTTAAGCTTGCCATTCAACGGCGATTTCATTATCTTACTGCCGGTTTTTAATTAGCAGGTTTTATTTACTTAAGTATTTTTTTCAATGCGAAAACAAACCATTCGAAATATAGCAATTATTGCGCACGTGGACCACGGGAAGACCACACTCGTGGACGGCATGCTCAGGCAGAGCGGCATTTTCCGGGAAAATCAGGAAGTGGCCGACCGGGTCATGGACTCCATGGATTTAGAACGTGAGCGCGGCATCACCATTATGGCAAAAAACACGGCCATTTTTTATCATGACATTAAAATCAATATTGTCGATACACCAGGTCATGCCGATTTTGGCGGCGAGGTGGAACGAAGTCTGAACATGGTGGATGGCGCAATTCTGCTGGTAGATTCCAGCGAAGGTCCGCTGCCGCAGACGCGATTCGTCGTTAAAAAAGCGCTGGCGAAATCGCTGCCGATCATTCTGGTCATCAACAAAATCGACCGCAATGACTCACGCATCGATGAAGTTGTGAACGACGTTTACGACCTTTTTATCGATTTAGATGCCAGTGATGAACAGATTGAATTTCCGATTCTGTACACCAACGCAAAGGCTGGAATTTGCCATCGGGAAATGAACGATGATTCTGAAGATCTAAAACCGTTATTTGAAACGATTCTGGCTAAAATTCCGGGGCCTGAGGCGAAAGATGAGCACATCCCGCAGTTTTTAGTGACCACGCTGGATTATGATACGTACGTTGGTCAAATCGCCATTGGCAGGTTAACCAACGGAACGCTGGAAATGAACAAACCATATACGTTGTGCGGACAGGATAAAACCACGCCGGGTGTGCGTTTTTCGGCGTTATATACGTTTAAGGGATTAAGCAAAAAAAAGGTTGAGCGGGTCACGGCAGGCGATATCGTCGCCATTGCGGGCGTCCAGGGGTTGCACATCGGAGATACTATTTCCGGCCTTGAGAATCCACTGCCGCTTCCTCGCATTCAAATCGATGAGCCGACTGTTTCCATGCTTTTCTATGTGAATAACAGTCCGTTTGCCGGTTTGGAAGGAAAGTTCCTGACATCCAGGCATTTGCTGGAACGGCTGGAAAGGGAAACCCTGGGGAACGTGGCATTGCAGATAAAAAAAACAGACCGTGCGGATGTTTTTGAGGTGCTTGGTCGCGGAGAACTGCAAATGGCTGTTCTGATTGAAACCATGCGACGTGAAGGTTACGAATTGATGGTTTCGAAACCTAAAGTCATTACAAAGCAAATCGATGATCAGGTTCATGAACCGGTGGAACATGTTTTTTTAGATATCCCGGAGGAATTTGTCGGCGTGCTCACGGAAAAGCTTTCAGCACGCAAAGGTCGGATGGCCAACTTGCACAACAATGGCAGCGGTCGTGTAACCATGGAATATTACATTCCGTCCAGAGGGCTCATCGGTTTTCGTAGTCAGTTTCTCACAGATACGAAAGGTGCCGGGGTCATGAATACCCTTTTCGACGGCTACCAACCGTGGTTCGGGCCGATTCCACAGCGCAACAGCGGTGCACTGGTCGCCGACCGCAGGGGCAAAGTTACTGGTTACGCCAGCTTTGCTATGATTGACCGTGGAGATTTATTTGTTGATGTCGGCACCGAAGTGTACGCCGGCATGGTCATCGGTGAACGTAACCGCAGTGTCGACCTGGATGTAAACATCACCAAGGAAAAAAAGCTCACAAATATGCGCAGTTCCACATCCGATGCAACCGTGACCCTGCGGCCGCCGCGGCGTTTGTCCCTGGATCAGACCATCGAATTCATCGCTGAAGATGAACTCGTAGAAGTCACACCACACAGTGTGCGCCTGCGTAAAATGGAATTAGATGCAGGTAAACGGGCCGTTGCCAGGAAGAAAGAGAAAAATATTTGAACATGAGTGTAAGGCAACTGACCATCTGTGTCAACTTAATGAATTTTTTCAAAATCGGCAATATTAGAGCAAAATAAGGAAGCCACAACCTCTTTCCAAAATTTCTATTTTGGAATGTGGTTGCAGAGAAACTCTGTTTCGAATAACCAATTTAGATAAACGAAACAAAGTTTCTAAGACAATTTTGTTCCCAAACTTCGGTTTGGGAACAAGTTTGGCACTTAAGTCAACGTACAAAGGCAACTGACGGATCGGGATGACAAATCAGGGCATTTTAGCCAACCCCACAGGAAGGATTGGCATACGATTCGCAGGTAAATCAAAAGTAATCAATCCTCCCTGTCCTTCCTTTGGCAAAGGAGGGAACTAATCTGGCAAATCCGGATTTTTGATAGGCATATTCTTAATCGGACACTCATGGTATTTAAAAATAGATTCAATCGCAATGCAACGATTCGAAAATAAAACCGTTCTTGTGACCGGCGCTTCAGGCGGAATCGGCCGGGCGATTGCCATCAAATTCGCTGCCGAAGGAGCAAAGGTAGCGCTGCATTTTAATCGAAATCAAAATGCGGTAGAAAATACACTGGAACGTCTCAACGGGGATTCACATACCATCTTCCAGGCGGATGTAGGCAACCCGGAAGAGGCCAGTCATCTTGCAGACTCTGTGATCAACGCTTTCGGAAAACTGGACATCCTGGTCAACAATGCCGGTATTTTCGAACTGCATCCGCTTGCTGATCTCGATTATGCTCAATGGCAGGAGGCATGGCAAAGAACAATAAATGCAAACTTATTAGGTCCGGCCTATCTGAGCTTCTGCTGCATCCGGCACATGAGAAAAAAAGGCGGCGGAAAAATTGTCAATATTACCTCCCGTGGTGCATTTCGCGGTGAACCGGACGCTGCAGCATACGGTGCAAGCAAAGCCGGTCTGAATGCCATGAGTCAGTCTTTGGCCAGAGCCCTTGCTCCGCAAAATATCTTTGTCTATGCGGTTGCGCCCGGCTTTGTAGATACCGAAAGGGTTGCTCCGATCCTGAACGGTCCGCATGGGCAGGACATTCGACGCCAGAGTCCTCTCGGCCGTGTCGCCAAACCGGAGGAAGTGGCTCATGTGGTCTGTTTTCTTGCAGAAGACGGCTCGGAATATCTCACCGGTTGTATCGTAGATGTCAACGGCGCCTCTTATTTACGAACATAACTTGTTTACTTTTTTAAAGACGCACAGAAGGGAGAATTATGTTAAGCAAAATTATCATCGGGTTATTCGTCATTTTAATAGCGATTCAATTTGTTCCCGTTAACAAAACCAATCCACCGGTCAGTCAAGATTTCCAGACAGATCCTTCGGTAAAAAAACTGTTTAAACGTGCCTGTTATGATTGCCACTCCAACGAAACCCGCTGGCCGTGGTATAGCCATTTTGCACCCGTGTCCTGGTATGTGGCCGACGACGTAAAGGATGCGAGAAGTCATTACAATTTTTCGGAATGGGATAAATATGATACAAAAAAACAGCAAAAAATCTTCGACGCAATCAAGGAAGAAGTGGAAGACCGGGAAATGCCTCTGAAAAGTTACCGCTTGCTGCATCATGACGCGGCGTTAACCGATGCTGAAATTTTGACCATTAAACAGTGGGCAGAATCACAAACACCTGTAAAGAATCAAATTGATGAAAACACAACGTTATCCAACCCTCCAAAAACACAATGAACTTTAGCAAATATTTTTTTCTATGTCTCTTTTTCCTTTTTTCATGCGGGCCCAATAACTATGACAAACCGTTATCAAACCGGGTTGCAAATTACAAAATAGACTGCACCTTTTTGCCCGGAGAAAAACTCATTCGGGCAAAACAGGTTCTGACCTGGAAGAATACGTCGCAGGATACGCTTTCAGAATTGCAGTTTCATCTCTACATGAATGCTTTTAAGAATGCACAGTCGACGTATTGGCAGGAAGCTGGCTTTTATCCAAAAGAGCTTAAAGGACACGAAGGCTATACGGATATAAAAGCAATCTCCCTGGGAGAACAGAATTTAACTGCCAATTTATCCTTTCTGCATCCCGACGATGAAAATGCCGAAGATGCAACCGTTTGTTCTCTGCAGTTACCGACGTCTCTGCCTCCGGGGAAAACGATTACCCTGAAGATGGATTTCGAAACGAAACTACCTCCGCTTACAGAACGCGCCGGATTTTACAAAGAGTTCTTTATTGTATCGCAGTGGTTTCCTAAAATCGGCGTCTATGAAAATGGCGCCTGGAACTGCCATCAGTACCACTACAATTCAGAGTTTTTTGCAGATTTCGGTGACTATGATGTGCAGATCGCTTTGCCCGATTCGTATGTGGTCGCCGCCACAGGGAATTTGATCAAAAAAGAAACCGGTGAAAATCATCAAAAGACGTTTTCATTTCAGGCAAAAGACGTGCACGATTTCGCCTGGAGCGCCGGAACGAAACTGACGGAAAGCGTCATTCCTTACAAAGGCTTGAATATTCGCTTGTATTTACAGCCGGAACACCGTGACATGGCCGGACGTTTTGTGGAAGCTGCAGAACGTGCTTATCAATATTGTTCAATGACGTATGGCTTATATCCGTATTCACAGATCAGCATTGTGGACACTCCGGTATTTAACACCGTCATGGAGTACCCGATGTTGTTTTTTACGGGTAATTTTTCCCGTCCCGATGCTGTTTTCGCAGACGAAAAACCGGTTCCCGTCAACAACCTGTTTCCGGAGCGCCTGACAATTCATGAATTTGCCCACAGTTGGTGGTACGGTATGGTTGCGAATAACGAGTTTGAAGACGCCTGGCTGGATGAGGGCTTTGCAGAATTCACCACTGCCCGGGTTTTTGAAGTGGCTTACGGCGATCTCTTATTTGATGGCAATGGACATGAACCAGTCAAAATACGGGAATTTCGCAAAGAAGATTTTCTGCAGCAACCCGGCGTCATTGTCCATACCAACGCCTGGAATCATCAAAGCTACAAAGAATATTATATCGCCACCTACATTAAACCAAAACTTCTGCTCTACACGCTGAATAATTACTTCGGTGATGATGTTTGGAACAGCGTCATGCGCACCTACTTTCAAAACTGGAAATTCAAACATCCGACCACCGCAGATTTCATTGCCACCGTAAATACCGTCACCGGACAAGACTGGACGCCATTTCTGAAACAGTACCTGGAAACCGGTGCACATCTCGACTACGCGATAAAAACTGTTCAGGACAAAAAAGCCACCATTTCAAATTCAGGCGCCCTGAATTTTCCGGTGAACATCCTTTTCAAATTTGAAGATGGCAGCCAGGAGACGAAACAGTGGACGGAATTTAACGGAGGTGAGATCACCTTTGATTTTGCAGATAAATCTGCTCTTGTTGAAATTAGCATCGATCCTGACAATATTATTGAATTTGAATTAAACAAAGAGGATAATGTCTGGAGAAACTAAACACTAGCATGGTTCCATGTCTCCATAGCAAGGCTGCCCCCAAAAATTAGATGACACTTTTTAAAAGGATATCCGATCATGAAACTGAAAGACAAGACAGCCCTGATTACCGGCGCTTCCAGTGGCATCGGCAAAGCCACTGCAAAGCTGTTTGCTTCCGAAGGCGCTAACGTAGCACTCTTAGGTAGAAATGAGCAGGCTCTCACATCCCTGCAACGCGACATCGAGAACGACGGTAGCGCCGCTCTGGCCACACCCGCCGATGTAACAAAAGAGGAGAGCTGCAGGCTTGCCGTAAAAAATACCATCAACAAATTTGGCCAATTAGATGTTCTGGTGAATGCGGCGGGTATCATCGGCACCGGCAGCATTGAAACGACATCATTTGCCGACTGGAAAAATATGCTTGAAATCAATCTTGACTCCGTTTTCATGCTCACACAGCTAAGTCTCCCCTATTTAGAAAAAACCTGCGGAAATATTGTGAATGTCTCAAGTGTAACCGGATTGCGGGCCTTTCCGAATGTCCTCGCTTACTGTGTGAGCAAGGCCGCAGTGGATCAATTCACACGCTGTACGGCCCTTGAACTGGCGTCGAAAGGAATTCGTGTAAACGCGGTCAATCCCGGCGTTGTGGTAACTCAATTGCATAAACGCGGCGGCATGAATGAAACCGATTATGCAGCATTTCTTGAACATAGTGAATCCACACATCCGTTAGGACGAGTGGGGCAGCCAGACGATATTGCCCAGGCAATTTTGTATCTCGCATCGGATTCGGCGGGCTGGGTCACAGGTGAAACTCTCAGCGTTGACGGCGGCAGGCAAATTACCTGTGCGAGGTAAGATGGATTCACATAAATCTACCCTCCTTTTTCTTTTAACCCTTTTATTTTTACCGTTTTCTCTTTTTGCCGCCGGCAGCAAATTAACCGGGACCGTAAAAGATGCAGAGACAGATAAACCTTTAGAAAATGTTGAGGTTTTTATCGAATCGCACCGGATAGGGGATGTGTCCAACACAACCGGTACATACCGGATCGCTAAACTAAAACCGGGGAATTATCTGGTTGTTTTTCGTTTGCAGGGATATCAAACCGTAAAGAAAAATATCTCTGTCCGGAAGGAGTCCTCTGCACTTGAACTGAATGTTGCCCTGACGCCGGCCTTGATCGAGCTGGAACATCTGGTTGTCACCGCAACCAGGGAAACAGAATCTGATTTTGATTTGCCCTACCTCGTTTCCGGTCTGTCGCCGAAACATATTTCTCAAAAAAATGTGCAGCAAACGCCTGAATTGCTGCGCGAGGAAGTCGGTGTCGTCGTGCAAAAAACCAACCAGGGTGGCGGGTCACCGATTATTGAAGGGCTGCGAGCGAATAAATTGCTCCTGCTCGTGGATGGCATTCGCCTGAACAACGCCACTTACCGTGGCGGAAACACGCAGTATCTCAACACCGTCAGTTCTGACAATCTGCACAAAATTGAAATTGTCCATGGTCCGCAGTCTGTTCTTTACGGCAGTGACGCCCTGGGTGGGGTCATCAATCTGATGACGCACACACCAACTTTTTCAACCTCGCAAAAATTAATCACGCATGGCATGGTTAAAGGCGCTCTCACAACCGTCGATGGCAACAAGTCCTCACATTTCAGTTTTACGACCGCACATTCAAATTGGAGTCTGTGGGTAGAGGGTTCGGCAAAATCTTTTGGCGATGTCACCCGCGGCACAAACGGTGGCGAAACACTCATGCACCGTCTTGAAAATGACAGCCGCACGCGCAGGCAATTACCGAAAAAACAGGCGCCAAATGGCTACGATACGTTTGATTTCAGTACAAAAACATTTTTCAAAGTAAATCCAGCGAATTTCTTTACCGTCGCTTATCAACTGAATCGTCAGCACGATGTTCCCCGGTATGATGTCATCGAAGTTTTGAAAGACTCGGTGCGGTTATTTGATCCGCAGGAACGAGACCTTTTTTATGTACGGTTGGAAAACAGGACAAGCAATACATTTTTTAATCACATGACGGCAACCGTGTCTCTGCACCGGCAGTTTGAACGACGATTTCGTCAGAAATTCGGCAGTAACCGTGAAACCATGGATCAATTTCGCACCCTCACAACCGGCTTGCAAATGCAATTTAATAAGCTGACGCCGCAGGGTCACCATTTCGTTTACGGTTCGGAATTCTATTTTGACGATGTAAACACCCGGTCGCAAATTCGTGATACAGACACAAATGTCCTAACCGGAGCCACGCCCCTATTCCCTGATGGATCGACGTTCGCAAGCCTGGGTGCGTTTGTCCAGGACCGCTTTACCCTACCCTTTAAGTTGCGGATGACAACCGGGTTGCGTTACAATCTGGCACATCTTAAAGCGCCGTTTAATACAGATAGTCTGCCTTTTAAAACGATTCGTCAAACCTCATCTTCTTTGACCGGTAGTGCGGCGTTTCTTTATCCTGCGACCGAATATATTCATATTATTGCCAGCGCGGCGCAGGGTTTTCGTACACCAAATCTGGATGACATCAGCAAACTGGGGCCCGGGAAAGGCAGCAGTTTTTATGATATCCCGAATCCCGATGCCAGGCGGGAGAAGTCCCTTAATTTAAGCGCCGGATTAAAATTCCGCACACAGCAATTACACGCCGTCATTTCCGGATTTTACAACAGATTGCATGATCTCCTGGTGAGAGAACCCGCGACATTTAATGGTCTGACTTATTTTGTTGATGAAGGCGATACGCTGCAGGTTTTTCACAAAGCAAATGCCGGTAAAGCCTATACGGCAGGACTCGCCTTACAAACCGAAGTACAATTACAACAGCACTGGATTTTTTCCGGCAATATTTCTTACACGTATGGAAAAAATATTTCAGATGATGAGCCTTTATCCGCCATTCCGCCACTAAGCGGATTTGCCGGCTTACGCTTCAACAAAAAATCTATCTGGACGGAGTTAACGATGCGATTTGCAGCAGAGCAGTCGCGCTTATCGTCTGAAGACAAAAAAGATTTGCGTATTCCTGAAGGCGGCACTCCCGGCTGGTGGACACTTAACCTCCGCACAGGAGTCAACCTGCGGAAGGGTTTTAGTTTAATCGTGTCAGCCACAAATCTCCTTGACCGCAATTACCGCGAACACTTGAGCGGTTTCAATGCAGCCGGCAGGAATTTTACATTTACCGCCCAATTTAGTTATTAAAAAGCTCGCTATTGTTTTAAGTGTGCCCCTTCCAAAAAGAAAGCATTGCGTGTTCTCTGCATCAACCCCTGGATTTATGATTTTACCGCATTCGACTTGTGGAGTAAACCCCTGGGATGGCCAGGCCAAAACTTGAGGAAGTTATCGAGACTGTTTTGTATCCTCACGACCTCGGTGTGAACGTGCGGTTAGCGTCCTTCTGCCCTATTCCTGGTACGGAAGCATACGACAGAGCCGTTGCATTCGGATATTTTCCTCAAAATGCAGATCCGCTCCTTACGAACAAAACCATCATCCCGCTTTATCGTACCCCAAATGCCTACGAGCGATTTCAATCGGTCCGGAATTTTA
>CAYVXE010000098.1:8355-15995 GCA_964455375.1 uncultured Calditrichaceae bacterium | reverse complement strand
TCCCCACAGGATATATCCAAGACCGGATTCGCTCAACCAGGATGGCTCAATTGTCACCAGATAGCCTCTGGACTCCAGGAAATAAAACAGCAACGTACTGAGAAACCCTGAGACTGCCGCATATTTCACTTGCGAACGGCTGGTTGCAGGAAAGAATAATAAAGCCATCAGAGGGATGAAAATGGTGGTGGTTAATATTCCCGAAGAGAGGTAAAAAATATCCCAAAGAGAATCTGTAAATAGTGCATAAATATATGCGAGAAAAACCGCCCCAGCCGACATCATTCTGGCCGGTTTTTCCATCTTTAGGGTTGCATTCTTTTGGGAAAGCCTCGGCTCGAGGATATCGTAGGATAGCGAAAGCGCCATGACATTGCTACAGGTATCAATGGTAGACATGGACGCTGCAGACAATCCAATCACCAGAAAAACGCTTAAAAGGGTTGGTGAATGATCCCGAATTAAAACGGCAAAAATTGCGGCGCCATCATTTAATTCAGAAGGGATGGCAGCTCCGCTTGGTGGGTATAAATAAAGCGCAGCCAGGCCGATAAATAGCGGAAAAACAGCGATGAATAGTATTGAATTGATCGAAGAAATAATAACGCCTTTTTTGGCATCGCTATTTGAGCGAGACGCCTGAAGTCTTAACCAAATATCCGTTTCGATTATCCAGCCCGGGAGATAGGCAATTAGAGTTAAAACGATTAATACAGGTCCTGCGGCGAACAGGGCAAACGGGGACAAATTTGTTTTTGGGGGATTGGGAATATGCATCAAGAAACCCGATACATCCGTCGTAGTCAGAACCGCATGGCCGCTCACAGCGGCAATGGAAATAATAAAAAAAGCCACTAAAGCATATTGCAGTTTATCGGTCATGACGACCGCAGAAAATCCACCGAGATAAGAATACCCCGCAACGATTACCGTCACCAGCGCTAAAATGATTTGAAAGTTTATGTTCAAAATCGGACTTAGAATCTGTGCGGCGGCAAAAATTTCAGCCCCGGCCCATACGAGAAAAACCAGTGCCAGGGGGAGCGCAAAATAAAGCCGGATTTTATCGCCAAACTTTTGTGCCAACATTTCAGGTTGTGAAAATGCCGGCAATTTTCGAAAAAAGGGCACCAGAAAATAATAAAAGAGCATGACGATTAACCAGGGAATTGCGAGGAGCCAAAGTGCGCTGATGCCATACCAATAAAAGAGTTGTACGTCATACACACAAGACCAACTGATAGACATAAAACTTGCCGATATGGACAGGCCGGACGACCAGGAATTTAACGATTTACCCGCAGCCCAGAAATCCAGGTTGTTGTCAGTTGATTTTGGTTGCTTTTTGTAGCCTGACCAACCGATGAATAGAACTAAAAATGCGTAAACAAGAAATCCTGCCCAATAAATCCAGGTCATTTATTTTTTCCAGTAAATGTCTTCTATGCCCAGGACAAAATTCTCATAGCGTGCCAGAACAAACAGCGTGTCGGAAAGCCGGTTTAAGTAACGCAGAACATTTTTATTTATGGGTTCTTTTTTCATCAGCGCCACAACCAGCCGTTCGGCTCGCCTGCAAACACAGCGAGCCTGATGCAAAAATGCCGCGCCTTTGGAGCCTCCAGGCAAAATAAATTCTTCCAGGGGTGTCAGCTCCCGGTTTAGCGTGTCCATTAACTGTTCTAATTTTCGAACATGTTCGGATTCAAGGGTCTTCATTTTCAACTTTGATTTATCTTCTTCCAGGACGCACAAATCACCCCCTAAAAGAAACAGTTCATGCTGGATGACAGTCAAGGCGGATTTAACTTTATCTGAAATGTCATGCGCTAAAATGATGCCGAGCACGGAGTTGAGCTCATCGACAGTTCCGTAAGCTGAAATCCGCACCTCATCTTTGGCGACTTTTTGCCCGCCGCCCAACCGTGTCTCTCCGGCGTCACCTTGTCTTGTATAAACTTTCGTAATACGCAATTGCAAATCCTCTCATGTTAAAAACGTGTCATAAAAGTTCTTCAAGATATTGTAAGACATAGATTAAAGCAAGGAAAAACTGCGGTGGATTTCACTTGACATTCTTCAGAGAGGGTCTTATTTTGAGTGCTGATTCAGAAAAGAGTTTTTCAATGAAAGTGACCAAAAAAAATTTATTTATTGTAAGTTTATTTTTCGCACTGACGTTTGGATTTGCCAGTTATTTTGCTTTCACGCCGCTGAAAAGAATGGCAAAACTATCAACTGAACAGGAAGCTCTGCTTACCACCTTACAAATAAAAGCAATCGTTGCAGAAAGTCTTTCGGGGAAAAAAAACTTGCACGATTCTCTTGAATCCGGGACAAAAAGTTTGCTTGAAACACTTGAAAACAAATTCGAGGGAATCGATGACGCTGACAACTTTGTGATCATAAATGCCGATTCGTCAATCATTTTTTCTTTGAATGGCAACCATCACGATGATATCATCCGGGAATTGAAACGCTGTACACCTATTTTAGATACATTGGGGATTCATATTCAACGATCTGCAAACAAAAATCTTTTAACCATCTGGCCAATTCATCGTTCATCTTCATTTTCAGGCATCATCAAACTAAAGTCGGACAGTAACTTACAGAAAATACTGCACCGGGCAACTATGAACTTTTACGTTCTGGGGGTCTCAGGATTGTTGGGTGTCGTCCTGATTTCATTACTGCTCGGCCGATTTGTCAAGTCGCCAATGAAAAAAATTGAAACCGCCATGTCAGTTTTAGAAAGACGGAAATATGGATACCGCATAAAGAACAAGCAAAACGATGAATTCCATTCCGTTTACCAAAAAACCAATCGTGCTCTGGAAAAGTTTGAACAAATTGATTCGGCACAAAGAGTCGCCGTGCGTAAAAAAAATATGATGGTCAAAGAGTTGAGAACCATTTCCAGATTCATGAACATCATGGCACACGAGGTTAAAAATCCCTTACATGCTTTAGTCATAAATGTCGATGTTTTAAAAACAAAGATTCAAAGGGAAAAACCTAAAACGGAAACGTTGAAACACACCAAAATCATCGAAAAGGAATTGGAACATCTGCAGGAAGTTATTCAGGGATTTTTAAATTTCGTACGTCCTGGTGTCCCGCAGAAGGAAAAAGTCAAACTCAATCAGACGGTGAAATCCGTTTGTCAAATGGTGCGTCAGGAAGCGGGTAAGGCGAAGGTAAAAATTGAAACACGCCTTGCGGATAATGTGAACGTTATCGATGTTGACAAAAACCAGTTGCAACAAGCATTACATAATCTTCTGATAAACGCTATCCATGCATCACCGCCGCAGAGTAAGATTCAAGTTCGTACATGGTTCCAAAGGGGAAATAGTTTTATCTCAATTAAGGATGTGGGTGCAGGTATTCCCAAAGAGCAACTGAGTAAAATATTTGACCTTTATTATACAACAAAAAAAAATGGGTCAGGTATCGGTTTGCCCATTACCAAGAAACTCATTGAATCCAATTTGGGACATCTGAAATTGGAGAGCAAACCTGAAAAGGGTACCACCGTGACAATTTCTTTCCGAGTGGCGAGGTAAAAAATGGCTCATTCAGAGAAATACAAAATTCTTATTGCAGACGATGAAATAGCCATTACGGAGGGTCTGTCCGCTTTATTGGAGCTGGAGGGCTACCAGACGAAAACCTGTAATGATGGCAAAAAGGCGGTGCATTTGATTGAAGAGCATGTATTTGATTTACTTTTAGTGGACCTTATGATGCCAGGCAAAAGCGGCCTCGACGTTCTTAAAACTGTTCGTGCCATGCGACCTGAAACCGAAGTCATTATTATAACTGGTAAAGGCACCATTGCAAATGCAGTAGAAGCCATAAAATCGGGTGCTTACGATTATTTAACAAAACCGGTGGACGGAAATCGCTTAAGGGCAATTATTCGCCGGGCTCTCGAACGAAAGGATTTGTTGGAAGAGAATAAAACCCTGCAAAAGAAAATTCATCAGCTTTCCAGTTTTGAGAATATGATCGGTCAGGATGCCAAAATGCGGCATATTTATAAAATCATCGACTCTGTGGCAGACACAACAGCAAATATCATTATTACAGGCGAAAGCGGTACCGGAAAAGAACTTGTCGCAAAAGCCATTCATTCTAAGAGCAGCCGAAATAAGGGCCCTTTTATTGCTGTGAACTGTGCAGCTTTTCCACGTGACATTTTGGAAAATGAGCTGTTTGGACATGAAAAAGGTGCGTTTACCGGTGCGGTAAAAGAAAAGGCCGGTTGCTTTGAAATGGCACATGGGGGAACGTTGTTTTTGGATGAAATAGGCGAGATGTCCCCGGAACTGCAAACGAAATTATTGCGTGTACTGGAGACTAAAAAATTCCGGCGTCTTGGCGGTTCGAAAGAGGTTGAAGTTGACGTCCGGATTGTCTCTGCAACCAATATTGATGTTTCCAGAGCCTTAAAAGACGGTTCTTTGCGGGAAGACCTCTATTTCAGATTAAGCGTTCTCGATATTGAAATTCCACCGTTACGAGAGCGCTTGGGAGATCTGCAATTACTGATAGACGATTTCATACAAATTTTCAATCAAAAAAATCAAAAGAACGTCTCCGGTTTTTCACCGAAAGCTCTTGATATTTTACAAAATCACTCATGGCCGGGCAATATTCGGGAACTGAAGAATGCTGTCGAGCGCGCCGTCATTCTTTGCAATGGTCCTCTGGCAGAGGTAAAACATCTGCCGAAACAAATCAGAGATTCACAGAATATACCGACCGGCGATTTTGTCGAAATTGGCCGGCCTTTCAACGAAATAGAAAAAGATATCATCTACAAAACACTCAAAATGACTCATAATAATAAAACAAAAGCTGCAAAACTTTTGGACATTAGCTTAAAGACTTTACATAACAAGTTGAATAAATATTTTCTGGAAAATGAATTGTATCAACTGAATGAGGGAGAGTGACCCTTTTGTAAAAGAGCGTCTTCTGTCTTGTCTAAACCGCCTGGCAGCCGCTGGTTTCGGAATGATACGTTCTGCGAAAAATAGCGGATTTTTGGTCAATCACTTATTTATGAATCTGACATGCGGAAAAAGAATATTTTGATTATTGAGGACAACCAAGATACCGCACACGTACTTCGGGAGTATCTTACAGATGCAGGCTTTACGTGTAAAATAGCATTACGAGGCAATAAAGCGCTATCTCACTTCAGAAGGGCCACCTTCCATTTGTTGATTAGCGATTATAAATTGCCGGACATGAGCGGACTCGAGGTGGTGGAGAGATGTTGGGAAATCAATGCGTCCTTTAAGGTTATTTTTCTAACTGCATTCAATTTAGGCAATAAACTTAACCTGCCGGCAAATATGCACTACAAAATTTTACAGAAACCATGTAAACCCACAAAAATTCTGCAGACGATCAAGCGAATGCTTTAGAAACGAATGCGGCTTTTCTGCTCAGGCACTACTCCTGCGTGGAAATTGATTTGTGTTTGGAGTGATTCCTCTGTTACGTTTCTTTATGCGATTGGTTTAATCGTTGAATTAGGTCTGCACGGTCGGTGAGCACCGTTTGAACACCGCAGGCCAGGCAGCGATTGTATTCTTTCTCGGTATTGACAATGTACCCCACAAAATGCCTGCCTTTCTGGTGAATAGAAAGCACTTGCTGTTTTTTCATGACTGGTAAATGGTGGTAATATGCCGGAAGAGACAGAATTTGATGCGACGGTGTAAAAAATTGTCCTAATCCGATGATACTGAACATGCCCCACTTTCGTGTTAAGGATTCACGAGGGAAATAAGCATATCCGGGAAAATAAGTTCTTACGAACGCGTCGGCTTGTGCGCTCCAGGTTAAAAACCAAATACGATCATGAAAGTCGATGTCTTTGAGGAAGTGGGACAATGTTACAAATAAGGTCTCGTCAGACGTCTTGCAGTCAAAAATATAAGACTTGTCAGGGTATTTCACCAATAAGTCACGGAGTGTGATGATCGTATCTTCGAAAGCTCCGTTGATGGATTTAATTTTAATCCTCTTAATTTCGGCGGTTGTGAGTTGACTCAGAGTAAATTCCGGCAGCCCAAAGCGTGAGAGGTTGTCATCATGACAAAGGATGATTTCGCCATCCCCGGATAAACGTAAATCTGTTTCAAAGCCGTTTGCGCCGAATGCGTGGGCGTTGTCAAAAGCCAGCATGGTATTTTCCGGCCACAACAACCGTGAACCTCTGTGTGCAAAAATCTTCATTCCTGATTAAACGAATTCATCTATTTTATCAATTCAACAGTTTTTTCTTTTTCTTAAATTTCAGGCCTGCCGCTCTAAGTTCTTTAAGAACGGTTTCATAGATCGACGGGTGCGTGGGAATATGACTGCCGGTCAAAACAATTTTACCCTGCAGGATGAGTTTTACTGCAGCGGCAACCGGTAATCCTACGCCTTTATTTATGGCGGTATACTGCTGGTCTCCGTATTCAACAAGGGCCATTGTGTGGCTTTCCCGCCTTACCGTAGGTTGCCTGAAAACGGCCTCAACTTCGGTCATCAGGATAATTATGTCCCGATTTTGGGGTTGCATTTTTAATTTGGAGTTAAGTAGATAAATGAGAACCTCCGACGCTGTTTGTCCTACATTGCCAATTCTTTTGTCCGCAAATAGTCCAAACCATTTTAAATTGTCCATAATGTGACCGGTTGGATTAATATTTAAATAGCTGGCCACTCTTTGTTCCAGGTCAGTGCCATTGACATCCAGGGGAACAAACATTTCCGTGAAATCCTTATAGGACATTTCCGCTAAGTTAGGGATATACAGGGTTTCATTGGCCATACCCAGGCGGACAATTTGCAGCCATGTTTCACACCAGCCGGGGTATCGTATAGTACCGCGCATGATTGTTTTTGCTTCGCTGATATCAAAATGTGTTTGATAAATCAATGTGTCACGGTTAGGATAGACCTCCATGGTCCCGATGCCATCAACTTTGATGGGCCAGGAGTATTGAAAAAGGTTATGAAACGGCACCATTTTTATTTGTCCGTTTTCCAAAAACTGGGCGCCGTTTTCTCCCGCCATCGCGACATTTCTGGGATTCCAGGTGACGAAGTATTTAAAAGGGTTGTTGATGGAATCCGGCGCTGGAAGTGCGCCGCCATACGATTTAAAACTGGTAATCTTGCCCTTTTGGCGGCGAATCTTATGGATGAGCGACATGGCGATCATGTGATCAATGCCCGGATCAAGCCCCATTTCCGTTAGCAGAAGAACGCCTTTGCGGTTTGCCTCTGCATCCAGGTTTTTCATACGCTTATTTTGATAGGAAGCAGAGACCATGGAACGCGAATGTAGCACACAATCGATAGCCACCAAATATTGAAAAGACGGCGGCAGCATATTCACAACGATATCAGCTTTTTCAATCTGAGTACCACGAAATCCCGCGTCGTTTACATCAAATTTTATGGCAGCCCCATTGGCGTGACCGTTAACAGCCTTCTTCGCGGTTTTAAGGCTCATATCACCGACCGTTACAAACCAATTTTCAGATTGTGACTGCTTTAAAAGATAATCAATTAAGTAGGTAGAACTTAACCCTGCGCCAAGAACGAGAATTTGTTTCATTTAAAAA
>CAYVXE010000098.1:0-8255 GCA_964455375.1 uncultured Calditrichaceae bacterium | reverse complement strand
TGTCTGCCTCGAACGTTTTTAAATCCGCATCCCATAAAATTGGTTCATCTGTTTTGTCGGGTCGCCACATATAAGACGGATTGTTTGGATAGGTGTCCCGGCAACACTCAACCGAGCCATTGGGGTCACAGGTAATGTCTCCGATCACCGGAAGTATCGGATTTTTATGCAGTGTTTTACAGTCGTAGTAATTCTTCAAGTAGGAATTGGTTAGCAGTTTTGGGCATTCTTTGTTCCAGACAATGCAATTTATGAAAATAGATAAACTCGGAAAATATTTATCCATATTTGATTCCAGCAAATGCCCTCTGCCGCTCTTGATGATTTGCCGGATGCTTTGCGATTCAATGTTCACACCCGGTCGCACCCGATAGAGATGCTGATAGTCCAACCTGGTGACATAAATCGACTTCTTTGAAAGAGAGTGCAAATCGCTTAATTCAATAATTGCTTCCGGTTCCAGTGACGTATGTGGGAGTCCCCATTTTTCAAGGACATCCGTGACGAAACGTCCAACCTGACCGCGAAACCCGCTAACGCCAATGATAAGCGGAAAAGGTAGCCCGTCGTTGGCAATGATTTCGCCAATTTGTTGAATTTTCCGTTCCAGAACAGCGACACTGCTATATTCGCACTTTTGGGAATCATAACATTCCGGCGACTTTAGTTCACGGAATGGTGATGTTAATCCGGTTCTTAAAAACAGATGTTCACTGAAGGTCCACAAAGCATTGAGGATGCCGATTGTTCCCGCCCAGTTACTGTAATACACAGTTCTCCGGCGGCAGCCGTCTACATTTTCACTCAACAACTCATAATCGAGTAAAGAGGCTTTCTTCTTTATGAATTCACACAACATCCGCATATTATATTCCTGCCCTTTGTGGGTATGGGAGAAGAATAAATAAAGCTTATCTTTCAAAATCAATTGTTCCTGCATGTCGATGAGTTTCAACATCGTTTGTTCGACCGGCGTATTTCTTGCCCATACTTTTAAAGCGTCTTTTTCATTGTCGGAGAGGAAATTGGTTAAAACAGCAATTTTTAAACCAAAATCAATAACTATATTTTGGATATTGGTCGAAAAGGTAGGGAAGTATTTTTCAAGAAAAACAAGTTCTTCCTCATGAAGCTGCCGGAAGACCTCTTTCACTTCTTTGGTGCCAACGATTATGTCACAGCTACGTAATGAATCGGTGAAGGCTACTTTTGCGCCACCGGACTGGCTTGCTTCCATATACTCTTCGGGATGAAACACCCTGCTTTTAAACGGTAGTTTTCTTTCGCCGTCACTCTGAATGAAAAGTTGCAGGTTTGCCGGCAGGCGTTTTACATCGTCGGGAGAGATGGTTACGCGGGACTCCCAGTGCTTTTGCTCGGAGCGAATGCCGATTTTGTTCAACGCAGGTTTCTTTACAATCACGCTCGACTCTTCTCTAATGTGTCTACAAAAGTAGTCTAAATTCATTCAAAAAGCAAGCGTTTTGGAGAAGCAGGGTTTTGCGTTGTAAATTCTCTGCGCCCTTGGCGTTTTTTGTGAGAGTCAAATTATTCATCACTGCATTTTCAGTGTTCATCTGTGACTCTCGCTGTTTCAAGAAATGGGCACGCAGGCTGAAGCCTATGCTACAGACAGGCGGAAATTTCAAATTTCAAAATCCAAATGCCCCATTACGAATCTACCTCAATCCAAATATTGGATGGTCTGAATCGAGCGCTGTTGGGAGTGGTGTAGGTGGCAGGAGCGGCCATTGCTACTGCTTATCTCCTGTCACCTTGAGCGCAACGACGTAGAGCCGAAAGGTCTGTTGGTATAAAACGATTTCAGAACAAGGAATGATGAATGTCGATTTTAGATTATTGTGGTAGAATCTGTGTTAAACCGTTTTATTCATGAAATTTGTGTGCCCATTCTGCAATTTTCGAATTACGAATTTTCAATTATAAATAAGGATTATCGAAGGTCTTTGCGTTCGCAGGCTAAAGCCAACGCGACAGATTCACTTTTCGGTGACACTCGCTGTTTCATGAAATGCTCAGGCAGGCGTCGATGCCCATCTGCAATCGTGACAGCGTTTTTTTCGTCGTTAAACCAATTGTGAAATATTTTCGATTTTTTTTCGTAGGTCTTCACGTTGAGGATGTTGGTGCAGGATTTTATTCCACTCATAAACCGCTTTGTCAAAAAAACCCTGCTTTGCGTAGATGAGTGCGATGGCTTCACTGGCAGAATGGTCGCTTTTCTTTAATTGGACGAAAATACGATACGCGTCTTCCAGTCGATTGAAACGTATATACAAATTTCCAAGCAATTTTTGTGCATCCGGAAAATCCGGAAAAGCCTGCACCAGAATTTCAAAAACCTGAAGCGCTTCACTAAAACGTTTGTTCCTGTAGTAAATAAGACCATCCCGAAACAGCGCCTCTTGCGGAGTTAATGCGGACTTTGAAGCCTCTTCAACAGAATTGATTGACATTTTATGTGTTACATCCAGAGTCTTTTCCAACCGGTTTATTTTTTTTGAAATATCGATTCGTTCCGGTTGCAACGCCAACAAAGCTTTCCACTCACGCAGCGCCAGGGAAAAAACGCCTGATTTTGCATAGATTAGACCGAGATTTTCATGTATGGTTGCAGAAGGGGGGAATTGTAATTTCGCCTTTTCATAAATATGAAGTGCTTTCTCCAGTTGCTTGTTTCGAAAATACGCATTTCCTAAAAGTTCATAGCCATCTTTGTATTCAGGACTCAATTCGATGACTTTTGTAAAAGCTGAAATCGCCGTGGGATAGTCCTTTTCTTTATACGCTCTGACACCGACTAACTGCCAATGATACAACCCTTTTTCATGGGATTCATCTTTTAGGGGTGAGGTGGGTTCCGCCCCCTCGATTTTTTCAACGGACTGCGGTTCAAGGACTGTTGTATCAGACGTTTCAGGATCGTCAATCTTTTCTTCAGCGGACGAAACCTCTTGCGAGCGTTCTGCTTTGAATTCTTTCTCTAAAAATTTAACAGCATCCTGAATGGATTCTTTCCCTTGTTCAGATACGTCATTTTGCGAATCGATACGGTTGGAATGTGCTGCATCCGTTCTGCTTGGCGCCGGTGTTACATGCGAAGGTTCGAAAGCAGTCGTGCTTTCATCTTTGGTTGTAACCTCTGGTGGTTCCTCTGTTTCAGCAAGATGTTTTGCCAACAAAGAATCGATTAATTTGTCGCTAATATCTTGTATTTCAAATTCACGTGAAACGTCTTCAATTTCAGCCGTTTTGTCGGCAGGATTATCGAGGTTAATTTGATCTGTCTCAGGTTCCGGGATGTTTGTCTCGTCAGTGACTTGCTGTTGCCATTTCATAGAATCGAAAATGTATTCACCGATGATATAATCAGATTCGATATATGGAGATATTTTATAGAGATACTCTTTTTCCTGTTTTGATTTGCCGCTTTTGTTTAGAAAGGAATCATTGAGTTTCGGTTTCTTAATTTTCAGTGTTTTGGCTCGTTTTCTACTCTTTAAGAGACTTTTTCGTTTGGTCTTTGAGCTTTTCTCTTTTATATTATTTTTTGGCGAAGACGATAATTTTGTTTCTTTTTCAATTTCAGGTGCTTTTTTATTTCGTTTGCTACTATTGCAAATATCTACGTAATCTTGTCTGAGCTGAATGGTATCAAGGCGTTTCCTTCTTAATTCTGCGATCAATTTCTCTTCACTGACAATGGTCCGTTTATATTTTGCCAACTTCAATTTCTTGCAGATTTCTGCGGGTGAATAAGCGGCATTTTGTTTGATTATATCAAAGACATAATCCATTTCCTTGACACTTAGAAATTTTGATTCAACAGAAAATTGTTCGTTGTTTTCAACAGCAGCGTCGGACTCTTTTACCTGACGAATCAGAACAAAAGTAATGTCATCGTTTTGTGGTACTCCGCCGGTAAAAGCCCCGATAGTTGCTTTTAGCTTATCGCTCACCAATTTCAAATTTGCCTTGCTGTTTTTTTCGATGGTCTTCACCAGGCGGTCTTCTCCAAACAGTTCCTTTTGCGGGTTCATGGCTTCAGTGATCCCATCTGTGTAAAGCAGAAGTGTATCATCGGCGAGGAGTTGAATGGTTTCACATTCAATGTTTTTTGCAAATAACTCAGGGTCAGGTAATTGAATGCCAATTGGATAGCCTATCGGATTCAGGAAAAATGTTTTGCCGGTGGAACCACGGTGGAGAATCATCGGGGTGTGTCCGGCGCTGGCAAAGTTTAAGGTGTGCACTCTGGTGTCAAGAATCATATAAAAAACCGTGATGAACATGCCATTTTTTACATCATTCACCATAAATTCATTTACTTTTGTGAGCACTTGTGCAGCATCTTTTATGCCTCTTGCTTCTGTTCGCAGAGCCGTACGAATCATCGTCATGACCATGGAACCTGGAACACCTTTCCCTGAAACATCTGCCACAACAATACCTATGGTATCCTGGTCAACACGAAAGAAATCATAATAATCACCGCCAACCGATTTAGCAGCTTCATAATGGGTGACGATTTCGTAATCATCGGCACCTGGAATTTCATTGGGGAGTAAAGATCGTTGAATTTCTTTGGCGATCTGAATTTCTTTGTTTATATACTCCTGCGTGGCGAGACTTTTTTCGCTTTGGTGCAGTTTTTCGGACATGTTGCTGAAAGCGCGGGCAATTTCACCGATCTCGGAAGAATCATCTATGTCGATATCATCCAGAAAATTATCTTTCGTGGCATCCTTCATTAACCGGGAAAGATTTCTAACCGGTTTTGTGAGGATGTAACTTAAGATGAAAAGCACCGTGTAGCTGAGGCCTAAAACACCAAACATGGTTTTGAGATATGAAACTCGTTTGTTGCGAATTTGACTGTTTACAGAATCTTTCAGAAGAATCACGTGGATTTTGGCATACGCGGTTAAGAGCTGTACACGGTTTAAGGATTCGGTAAACTCGTACACCGAAATTCCGTTATTGGCGTCATATTCAAAAACCCTCTCCATTAGTTGCCTGGCGCTTTTCGGCCTTTGAAACCGCGCGGACAGGTCGACCTTTGATGTCGACCAAACGATGACGCCGGACGTATCTTCGATACTTAGACTGAAAACCTCTCCGAATTTCTCATCGTAAACCGGAAGAATAATGGCATTCAGATAATCTACGCCCTCTGAGCTGTTTAGAAGTTCCGGTTTTACTGCATCGATCTGTTTGGCAATTTGATTGCTGATTGTGGTTCCCGAAGCAATAAAATCTTCATTCAGACGATCATCCACATTGTTATAGAAATACGAAAAAACCGAAAGGACAACGGCGGTTAGCAGTCCACATGCGATGAGCGTATGTTTCATCTCCAACGAAAAGTGAAAACCTAAGAATCCAGCAGAATCTTTTAAATCATCCGGCGTCCGATATTTGGTGAGCCGTAATTCATTTCCATTTTCTGTTTTTCGGTAATCGATGTTATCCATCAGCCGCCGCATCAAAAAAATACCCAGACTCGCTTTTTGTCCGATATCGATATTTTTTTTGATGTCTGGATCTTTCGCCCAGTTGGGATCAAAAAAAGTCCCTTGATCAATTAAGACAATGGTCAGGCTGTTCCGTTTTACAATAGCTTTTATTGTGATATAATTATCCGGCTCGCGGTAGGCGTGCTTGATGATATTGGTTGCAGCTTCATCGATCGCTAATTTAAAGGAATTGATGAGTTTATCGGAATAATGGTACTTTTTCCCGACCAATGTGACAAAATCTCTCAGATCCCCAAGATAATCAATGTTGGCAGGTATGGTAAGTTGTTCTTTTAAAGCGGCTTTAAACAATGTGTTTAGCTCAATGTTGGCGAAAATCTATCGTATGCAGTACAATTAAACAGGTATTTTTTCCAATGTTTTCTTTTTAAGACTCCCGAGAAAAACTGGGTGTTGACCTTTTTTAAAAAGGTGTTCGGCTAAAAGTTTTCCACCTATTTCGTTTAAGTCCCATTTATTGATGTAATAGGCTATTGCAGATTTTAACGGCGCATATCTCAAATAACTCTCAGGTGAAAGGAGCTCGCCTGCGACGATTTCAGGAGTTAAAATTGTTTTTAGCGGTAGATGCCATTTTTCTGAAAATAAATCGGCACGGTGAACGTTTTCATCATTTAGCTCCTTGCCGATGATTTCTGCACCACAAATAATGACCACCGCATCCGTGCAGGACGGAATGACCGGCTCATAAGCCTTATGGGTTTTTAGCGGTCTTTGTCTGGAACCGTCTGATTCAGACAGAATGACATCGGCGTACTTTTTAAGTTCAAAGGCAAAATACTTATTTATCCCGGCTAATTTTTCTTTCTTATAATAATCGTCCGCAACTAAAACAATGTTATGGTCATCCAGGTGCGATTTCAGTTCATCGCTAAAATGGTCGTTTCCATTTTTCAGGATGAGTGGAATATCGTCGAATTTTTGCAACTTCGTCGTGGACGTGAGAATAACCTTCAACCCCTTTTTGTGCAATTCCTGACCGATGGTATGAATGAGTGAGGATTTGCCGCCACCGCCGATTACTGAAATAAATTGCCCCTTAATTTTATGGATGTCTGTATTTATGATTGAATAAAATGGCATGGTTCCAAAACCTGTTCAGTAAAAGTATCGTTCTTGATTTTTTAAAAGTACGAGATTCCATTCTGAAAAGCAAGATTCCTTTCTATACACTTAGTCGCTAACTACAATGTCCTGAAGTCGATTTTTAGCTTGATTGTATGAACAGGAATTTTATATTACATACCGTAAATATAGTGTCAAAGGATGTCAAAAGCGTAATTCACGAATCATTCTGTACTAAAAAATGTTAAGTAAGGAGTCGTAAATGTCAAACCTTGATTTAGAAAATGCGAAAAAGCATTTTGACGAGCTTATGCAACAACAATTGAAGCGTGCTCAGGCCATGAAGGCAGAGGGCGATTGGATTGATTATAATACCTTAAAACCAATTATTATCGGAATTTGTGGTGGAGACGGCATCGGGCCGTTTATCGCCAGAGAGTCGCAACGCGTCCTTGAATTTTTGCTCGATGAGGAGCAGAAGTCCGGAAAAGTTGAATTTCGGGTTATTGAAAATTTAACCATCGAGCGCCGGGCAGAAGTGGGCAAAGCCATTCCGGTTGATGTTCTGGAAGAGCTGAAAAAATGTCATGTCATTTTGAAAGGCCCCACCACGACACCGAGAAAGGGCGATCCCTGGCCGAATGTTGAAAGCGCAAATGTCGCCATGCGTAAAGAGCTGGAACTGTTCGCCAATGTCCGACCTGTTAAGGTTCCAAGCGAAGGAATCGACTGGATATTTTTCAGAGAAAATACCGAAGGGGCTTATGCATTGGGCAGCAGCGGCGTAAACATCACCGATGACCTGGCGGTCGATTTTACGGTTGTGAGTAAGGCAGGGACGGAACGGCTGATCCGGCTGGCATTTGAGTACGCAAAAAAGAACGGCATCAATAGAGTCACGTTAATCACCAAAGCAAATGTCATTAAAACAACGGATGGCAAGTTTCTCGATATCGGCTATAAAATTGCACAGGAATATCCCGAGATCGAATGTGACGACTGGTATATCGATATTATGACCGCTAAACTGGTTGATCCGAAACGGCGTTCACAATTTCGGGTGATGGCATTGCCGAACCTGTACGGCGATATTTTAACCGATGAAGCCGCGGAATTTCAGGGCGGTGTGGGAACAGCCGGCAGCGCCAATATCGGCAAGCGCTACGCTATGTTCGAAGCCATTCATGGCAGCGCGCCGCGCATGGTAAAAGAAGGCCGCGCCGATTATGCCGATCCGGCAAGCATGATTCGGGCAGCAGGCATGCTCATTCGACACATAGGCTATGAAGATCGATCCAGAAAACTGGAAATGGCGCTGGATATCTGTGGACAGTACGAGAAAAAATTTGTTGTCACGGGCAGAACCAGCGGCGCAAGCGGTGCAGATTATGCCAACTATCTCATGGAAACGTTGCAGGATCCGGCTTTGAAATCAAAATGGGAGAGTTACCAGGCATAGGCGCTTTTTTCGACAAATTCATTAATGGAAGGGAGTCTGTAAGGCTCCCTTTTCATTTTGTTCGAGGCAGACCTGCTCTTGTAGCTAAAGCCCACGCCACAGACAGACGAAAATGTCAAAGTTCAAAATCAAAATGACCAATGACGAATCGACCTCAATCCAAATAATGGAGA
>CAYVXE010000097.1:0-15999 GCA_964455375.1 uncultured Calditrichaceae bacterium | reverse complement strand
GGTCAGACGATTACGGTAACGGATGCGAGTGCAAGTGTATCTGCGACGAGTGGTGTGATTACAGTAAGCCCGGCTTCAATTGCAAGTTTTACGCTGAGCAATCCTGGTACGCAGACGGCAGGAGTTGGCTTTACGCTTTCCGTGAGCAGCGCATTGGATGGATCAGGGAATCCGGCCTCGGGAACGGTAACGGTAACTTTTTCGGATGGGGGTGCGCACGCTGCGCCGAATGGGAATACGCCGTCGTTGAGTGCGATCACGGTATCGAATGGCAGTGGCAGCGCAGAGCAGGTATTGGTATTGGCCGAGAGTGGCGTTGTGTTGCGCGGGACGAGCGGTACGACGGTTGATACGGCGCCATTTACGGTGAATCCGGGCACTCTGGATCATTTCGAAATAGCCACAATTGCCGACCCGCAGACAGCAGGAGCGAATTTCACCGTAACTGTCACGGCTAAAGATGTTAATAATAACGATGTGATTTTAGCCAATGGCTCAACGGTGACTTTGTCAGACAACACAGGGACACTCAACAGCCTCACAGGCCTTACTTTAACATTTGACGGTGTTTCTCCCACAGTTTCCATTACCGATGCAAACATTACCCTGGCGCAGAGCGGAGTGGTCATCACCGCCAGCGGCAGCGGCAAATTGGGGCAATCGAATTCGTTCACCGTGAATCCGGCTGCATTGGACCATTTTCTGGTCACAAATACCACCGACGACGGCAATATCGCCAGCCAGGGAGCGGGGGTGGCCTTTCCCATCAAAATTGTGGCAAAAGATCAATTCGAAAACACCGTTACCAGCCACACGGCTGCCGTGGCCATCTCTATTAACACCGGTACAATTTCCCCAACTGCGAGCGGAACATTTACCAGCGGAGTTCTGGCGTCGCAAAGTGTAACCATTCCGGAATCGGGAAATGACCGGCAAATTACGGTTACCGGAGGGTCACCCTCAAAAAGTGGGAGTTCAAATTTATTTAACGTAACCTCCCAGTCGGTGCAGAGTTTTATGGTTTCCGCCATCAGTTCGCCGCAAACTGCCGGCGAGCCGTTTGTGGTGACGGTGACCGCCATGGACGGACCGGGCGGCAGCGGCAACGTGGCAACTGATTTTGCTGGTACAGTAGATTTAAGCTTAAATGTTGGAACGGTTACCCCGACTGTCAGTGGAAACTTTACAAATGGTCTCTGGACCGGACAGGTGGAAGTCCGGTCTCTGGGCGGCAGCAGCAGCGGAAAAATTTTGCAGGTTGTGGATACATCAACCCAAACGTTTACCGGTGCATCGAATGCATTTGACGTCAAACCCGGAGCTCCCACCGGAGCGCTTACGTTGACGGCAAGTAAAACGACATTGCCGGCCGATGGCTCCAGTAGGTCGCAAATTAATTCGAATGCAGCAATATTGGATGCATTCGGGAACCTGGTGGGCGCGAACCGGCATTTCACCATTTCATTGAATCCGTCGAGCGGCGGGACGATTACGACCCCGGACGTGGATGCAGGTAAAGCCGGGGTGCAGGTGGCGACCGATGCGTCGAGTTTCCTGCCTTTTGAATTTCGGGCCGGTACGCAGGGCGGCAATGTGGAAATCAGCGTACAAAGCGACAGCGGCAATGCCACGGGCAGCGTCAACATTGCTCTGGGAAGTTTGAGCATTGTTTCCGTTACCTCTCCTGCGGCGTTCGTGAGCATCGGGCAGACCGGCACACAGGTGCAAATGCTGGTGCAGAACCTCAGCGCTTCTACGATCACCATTACCAATGCGCAGCTCACGTTTATAGACGCTTTTTCCAATAATGTGACCACGGAATACAACGTCCAGAGAACAGACGGCATTACACAAATTCCCGCGTCCGGTCAGGTACTTCTAAGCTTTACGGTTACCGTCAATGGACCCACACTTGGTGTGATCAACGTTGATGGCGTCGTGAATGGAACCATTAACGGCTCCACCGCGGTTTCAGCTACCGGGGCTGTCACCGCCGATAGTTGGACGGTGCAGCAGCCGGCGCAGATTCGCGGCCTGAGTGTTTCCAGTGCAGTGGACACCGTTGCCCTCTCCCAGCAGCAACAAGTGACCGTCAGAATTGAGAACCCGGCAAGCGCCGGCGCCGCGTCTGCCATCATCGATAATATTCAGTTGCGATTTTTTAAGGATGGCCTCGACAAGTCTGCCAATTTTCCATTTTTAGCCAACGGCGGCAACCCAACGTTTATTCCAGCCGGCCAGCAATTGAACTTTGATTTTGCTGTTACGGTAGGCGCGTCTGCCGACACCGGCAGGTATGAAATCGATGCGCAAGTCACGGCGCATGATACAAATTCAACCACGCTGCCTTTGTCCGACCCGAATGTGACCACCCGCAAAAATTGGTTTGTGAAGAATGCGCCGACGCTGCAGATTCAATCCATTTCGACGTCACTTCCCAGCAATTCCGTTCAGACCGGTTCCAACGCGCCGTGGAATGTTTTCATGGAAGTAAAAAACAACGGTTCCGATGCCATCGATCTGGATTTTCAACCTGCGTTTACGTTCATCAGATTTGCACTTGGAAATCAGGATAAAACCAGCGAGTATTCTATCACCAATCCAACGCAATTGTTAATTTCCGGCGGTAACCGACTTAATGCCGGCGTCACCGACACATTGGTTTATACAGTTAATCAGACCACGACAAACGCCGGTGCATACGAAATTCGCGGTAGTGTCGAAGGAAATGATGTGGCCACCGGAGGAAGAATCGATGACAACACGGATGACGGTGGTACCGGAGCGGTGACCGTTTTCAGCAGTAATGAAACCGTGAATATTCTGTCCACGGAACCGGCGCCGCCACCAGCCACCCCGAATATTAGTCAGGGTATTGGCATCGTCAACACACTGCAACCTTTTAAAGTACAGGTTCGGGTGCGCAATGATTTGAGTGAGCCGGTTGAAAATGTTCAGGTGCGTTTAACACGGAACGGAACATCGATCATTGCGGTACCGGATACCACGTTAGCCTTAATTGCCGCAAGCAGTACCGTCACGCTTAACTATTCTGTCCTCGCTTCGGCGTTCGCGAATCCCGGTGGGGAGACATTCACTGCAGATATCATCAACGCCGGCGTTGGTCAACTCACGCAAGTACCTGCAACGGAGGGTCCCGCCATTGACGACAAAGCTATTTTCAGAATACAGACCCCAGCTGATTTACGGGTGCAGCTTACGGTAGACGAAAACCAGACGGTCAGCGACATATTTTTGGTACAGGCGAGTGTCCTGAATGCAGGACAGTCGCAGGTTGCAGGCGATGGTCAGTTGAGATTGACGCTGCCGGCGAACTATACGCTTGTCAGCGGCGCCATCGATTCCGCCTTTGCGGTAAATTTTCCTCGCAAATGGCAAGTGCAGGCGCCGTCAACCGTTTCGGGACCGGACGCCTTTGTGGTGACAATCACCTCCACCCCTATCGAGTTTAATACCGCGCTGCCGGCGGCAGCATCTATGCCTGCGGATTCACAGTCGGTGAATACCCTGGCCGTGGATGTTGTGGTTAAAGAATTTGACATTATTTCTCCGAAAGGCGCCGCGGACTCTACCCTGTCCACCGGGCAAACGTTTGACGTTCGCGCCGCATTGACCGTGTCACAAAATATCGATTCCGTGCGTGCAGATATCGCCTTGCCTGCCGGATATGCTTTTGCCGGACTTTCACAGAATAAAAAATTGCTTTTTGGTACAGACATTTCGACCATCTGGAATTTGCAGGCGCCGTCGCAGGCACATACATTGCCGCGGGAAATTCAGGTGCGATTTCGCGCCTATGCTGCCGGTCTTGTGAAAGTCGATTCCACGAGAATCATTGAAGCCGTGACCGTGGACCGGGCTTTTATTTCCTTTGATGATTTTACTATTTCTAATTTCACGGGACCAGGAATACAACGTGTATCAAGAGGGCAGCAATTTCAACTGAAAGCTGTTGTGAATGAGCAGCCGGGCGGCGCCGGCGTGACCTCCGGCCCGGCCCAACTCACTTTGGATTTGAAAAGCCCAAAGACGGGATTGATTTCTCAGGAAAGCCTGACCCAAACATTCGTTCCTAATGTTGACGTGGTCTGGAATATTACCGCACCGGACTCATCAACCGCCATCAATACGGTTTCTGTGACCCTTGATTCTATTCCGAACGATGAAAACACGAATGATGTGGCCGCCAGCAGTCCAACCCGCCGCTTGGATTTAGAGGTTCAAACCGTTGATGTTGGTGGAATTAGTATCGATACAGTATTTGTGCAAACACCAGGCGTTGACTCGAAAATCGTGTCTACCGGACAGCAGTTCACCATTGTTACGCGGCTCAGTTGGCCGGGGGTTGCTCAAAGCCCGCAACCTTTTGCAGCGATGGAGCTTCCTTCCGGCACGGGTTACCAGGCAACGGCACTGCAGCAACCGCTGACATCCGGTTCTGCCACCCAAACGTTGCAGTGGCTGGTAACGGCGCCCAATGTGCCCACGGCGTTGCGCTATATTAAATTTACCGCAGAGGGTAAAGATGCCAGTGATGTGACGAAGCCAATTGTGGCCGCGCCGGATTCCATCGCTTTTACCGTGGTTGAAAAAGCAAAATTAAGCCTCGAAGCGAATATCGTTGGCGTGGATGACGGCAGGTTGACCGTTGGACAACTGTTTACGGTACGGGCGACATTAACCAATACCGGAACGGCCCTGGCGGTTGGGGAAGACAGCGTAAAAATCTCTTTTCCTGCTAGTGTTGGTTACAAGACCAGCGAGGCGCTTACCAAAGCTATCAGCGCTGACGGTGAAACGACCTGGCAGATGCGGGCGCCAAACAACGCGCATAACAATATTCTGCCTATAAAAATAAAGCTTGAAGATCAAAACATCGTCGATGAAAATTCCAGTCTGGAACCACCGTTGACGCCGAATACAGGCGAGGTCATTATTTCAGTCACCACGGAAGAGGTGGGATTAAACGTTGCACTCCTCACAGAGAGGCAGCCGCAAACCATTGTCAGAGGGGCAAGCAATCAGCCCATCATCGGTCTGGAGTTCACGAACGATAGCGACAATGAAATTGAGGTGCAGCAAATCAAAGTGCGTGTTTACGATCGGCAGGATGGGGCGCTGGCGCCGAACGCGGTTTTTGCAAAGATGTCTGTGGTGGACTATGACGACCCCACGACGGTTTTCCGGGACATCAATTCCCCGGGAGCGGATAATCCGGTTGTGTTCGATTTCAGCCCGACGATTTCCATTCCGGCGAAAAAGAAACAAAGCATCTTGTTTCAGGTAGATATTTTGAACCAAACGGATGCCACGGATTTTAAACTTACCATCGATTCACCGATCAATGATATCCTGGCGCGTGACATCTCTTCCGATACGGTTGCGACGATTCTAACCGCTGAGGGCGTGCCGTTCACCAATCAGATTAATCCGGCGATCTCTGTTCTCATCGACGGTAGCCTGAAAGCGAGCTTTTTTAATTTCCCCAATCCGTTCGGAGAAAATTCACGGCCACGCACCACCTTTAATTACGTTCTGCCACAGGACAGTCAGATTACCTTAGACATTTATACTCTCTTAGGAGAGCTGGTTTGGCGGGCGTCATTTGCAGCAAACAATCCGGTTTCATTGGCGGGAACACATGATGGGAAACAGGCTCCGACCATTATATGGGATGGGAGAAATAATAAAGGCCAGAAAGTTCTCAATGGCGTGTATGTGGCGGTTTTGACCACAAGTGCCGGCAGGGCAGTCACAAAAGTTGCCATTGCTAAATGATGTGAATGGAATATAAGGATGAAGAATAAAATCTTAAAAAATCGATTCTTAGCTTGCATAATGTTAATAGGGCTTTTATCTTCCAATATCGTGGTCGCACAGACCGGAGAAGGAGGGACAAAGAGTTTATTTAACGCGGCAGGAGTCGGTGCGAGAGCGCTTGCTTTAGGGAATGCGTTTGTTGCAGTGGCAGATGACCCCTCTGCGGTGTACTGGAATCCTGGCGGATTGGATTTTATCCAAAAGAAAAGCGCCAGTTTTTTTTACTCGAGTTTAGGGTTTGGCACCACCTATAATTTTGTCGGTCTGGCGTTTCCGACAATGTCCATCGGTACGTTTGGTTTTGGCTGGATTCGCATTGGCACCAATGGTGTGACGCAACGAGATGACTTTTCGGTTAAAGGAAATACCGGCGACGTGAATGCCAACCAATTTCTGTTTTCGTATAGCAAACAGATAAGAAAGGACGTGAGCGTCGGGCTGAATGTGAAGTTCGAAAATCATTCTTTTGTATTCAACGGTCTTTCCGATACGGGAGTGGGTGGAGATGTTGCCATTCTTTATCGTCCGAACTTTGAGTCGGTGTTATTGCGGAATCTTTCGTTGGGAGTAAATGTTCAAAATATTGTCAGTCCGAAAATAAAATTTAAGGATGTTTCCGAATCAGCGCCCATCGATTTTAAAATAGGCCTGGCAAAGCCATTTATTTTTGGTGAAAATGGTAGTCGTTTCATGGTTCTGTTTGCGTTTGATAAAAGCGAAAATGCACCGTCTACGATACATGCCGGGGCTGAATATGCCTTTGAGGAGCGGGCGGTTTTGCGTGTGGGGTTAAATGATACACAGGTATCTTTTGGCGCCGGAGCCGTGTTTAAGGGTTACCATTTCGATTATGATTATGGTAAGTTGTTCGATGGTGCTGCTTTTTCTGCAAATCATCGGTTTTCCGTTGGCGTAGAGTTTGGCAAGGGCAAAGATGAGCGAATTCGGCTGGTACAGGAGAAACGGGAAAAAGAACTGCGTTTACAGGTGGACAACCGGATCTGGTTTGAACGGGAGCAGGAATTCCACAGCAACATGGAAGACGGGCGGACAAAATACTATTCGAAACATTATATCGACGCATATGTAGATTTTACCAGAGCCAATGAGGCGGCAGATGCGATGTTAGAAACGGCCATGCGTTTTCGCGGTGAATACGGTGATGATCCCGAAGCAAATATGCGGGTTGAAACGGCAAATTCAGCCGTAAATGAAGCCCAAACCATGCTGGAATTGGCGAACACGAAAAGTGATTCCGTCCGTAAAAGTGACGAAAAGCAAATTTATTTACAGGCCCAAAAAGAGGCCATTGAACAGGAACTACAGGATTTTATCTTTGAACACAGACAAAAAGGGTTGGCGTTTTTTAAGGGGGGGTTGTTTTCCAGAGCCATCAATGAATGGCAGTTAGCGTTGGATAGAATAAATCGTGTGGACGTCACGAAATTGCCCGGTTGGGTCAGTGATGTGAAACTGCAGCTTGAAAATAATATAAAAACTGCAGAGGAACAATTACAAGGCAATGTTCAGGAAACCATAAAGCGTGCCAATTCTCTTGCCCGGCGTGGTCAGTATGTCCAGGCGTTGAACGAATTGCAGCAAATTCGTGGCACCGGACTCTCAGCGGAAGAGAAAAAGACAGTCGATGCGAAAATTCGATTTTATCAAAATCAGTTGAACTTTAAACAGAATTTCGATGAAGGCGTTCGAAATTATTCAAACAAGATATGGAAAAAAGCGGCAGAGGCGTTTGCGCGGGCTCTGAAAATCAGACCTAAGGATAAAGAAGCAAAAGACTATTTTGAAAAAGCCAAAGCTCGTTCTATTGCAACCATTCAGGACATGCCGACAAATGTGCGGGCAAAATATTTAAAAGCCGTTTCGATGCAGCGTAATGGAAAATATCGGGAGGCCCTGAATTTGTTGGAACAATGCAGGCAGGAGCAACCGTATAATAAAAGAATTTTGGATCGCATCGATCGTATATTAGATAGATTAAAAGAATAACAAAACAGGTGCCACGATTTGTTAAAAGGTGTTGAAAAAAAGGAACTGAAAGTTCCCGCTCATATTGACTACCTGGGTGATCTGCGCGATTTTGTTGTTCAAATTGGCAAAAAGCACAAGTTTTCGGACAAACTGATTAACGCCTTTAAGTTAGCAGTCGATGAGGCTGCGACGAATATTATTCGGCATTCCTACCGGGAGAAAGAAGGCCTCATCACCATTCGCGCTATTGTCAGAAAAAACAGTTTGACGTTATCCATCATCGATCAAGGCATTTATTTTGACCCTCGGCGCGTGAAGGATCCGGACTTGAACCGGTACATTGATATTGGGAAAAAGGGTGGTCTCGGTATATTCATCATGCGCAAGTTGATGGATAAAATCGATTATCGAAAAACGGAAGAGGGCAATGAACTCCGGATTACCAAAAATCGGGAGGCGGCAGAAAAGAAAAAAAATATTATTAAATCCGTTTCAACTATCCCCTTTTCCATCAAGGCAAAATATTTTTTCCGCACCCTGGCCATCGTCACAACGGTCATTGCTTTAGGATATCTGTATTTTTATATAACAACCGATAATGGGATCATCTCAGAATTTATTTCTTCCAGCAGGTTGACCAACAAGCAAATTATCACCCGAATTAGTACATCACCGGCAGATGAATTTGAGTTTATCGATGATATTGTACACCCGATTTTTAAGGAGTATCAAGGGCAGATTTATCAAATAACCGTTGAGGACAGCACCGGAACTATACCGTACAGCTCAAACATCGGTGATATGTTTAATGAGTTTTACCGGCCGGAACATGTGCAGCAGATCAGCGTCGGTGTTTATAAATATCGCTTACGAAATAAAGAGGTCTATGAATTTGAGGAACCCATTATTATTAAACAGACCAATCGGGTTTTTGGCAAGATACATGTGTTTTACACCACGGATGTCACAGAAGCTCAGATTCACAAAATTAGGGTAAGCTACCTAAAATTAGCGTTACTTATTTTTGGCATAAGCAATGTCGGGGTAGCGCTTCTCATCTATCTCGTGATGAACCCGTTCCGTAAACTTTCAGAGTGGGTAAAAAATTTAGGTACCGGAGAACTCGAAGATGAGATCGAAATAGACTCCGGCACTGAAATTGGCGAAATTGCCCAGGCGTTTTCCGGTATGACCCAAAAGCTGCGGGAGTCGCAGAGGAGTTTGGCAGATCAGGAGCGTCTGCAAAAAGAAATGCAAGTCGCACAGGAAATACAACAAACGTTGTTACCTATGGAGTTCCCGCATCTTGAGGGTTATGAACTTTCTTCCTATTACGAAGCCGCAAAAGAAGTTGGCGGCGATTATTATGATTTTGTCGAAGTCGATAAAGACACACTTGGTATCGCTGTAGCCGATGTTTCGGGTAAAGGCGTGCCGGGGTCGCTGGTTATGACCATGATTCGTACAGCCCTGCGCACTGAGGCCAGGGGAATCAAGGATGCGGCTGAAGTCCTGTCGCGGGTTAATGCATTTGTCAGCGGCGATATCAAAAAGGGTATGTTTGTAACGGTTTTTTATTTAATTGTGGACTCAAAAAAACGACGGGTCAATTATGCCAGCGCCGGACACAATCCGATGATTTTGTACCGCGCCGCAACAAAAAAAACCTACTATCTCAACCCTAAAGGGTTTCCCATCGGCGTTCAGTTACCGGAGAAAAATTTGTTCAGAAATTACATTGAATCGGACACGATAAAACTGAACAGGGATGACATTCTTCTCATTTACACCGATGGAATCACCGAGGCGATGAACTCCGCGCGCGAACTTTATGGTGAGGAAAGACTGCTCAAAGTATTACGTGAGCATGGTAAATTATCTGCTGATGAGTTTGTGGAAAAACTGAAAGATGATATTTATTCTTTTACCGAGGGCGCTCCACAATATGATGATATTACTCTTGTTGCCCTCAAAGAGGAATCCTCAGTTGAAGAAGATGAATTTAGAAGAGCGAAAGAAGCACATGCTTTCATTTCCAAAGGAATGAGTATAAAAGACGCATGTGATCGTGTTAATTTGGCTACGTATGCTTATCGCAGTAAATTTAAAAAGGCTTTTGAAGAAGAAGGCGTACACTCTTTTGAAATCGATCAATCAATATCTATTGAGGCGAAGCATATCAGCATAGAAGACAAAACGAAACTGTTTGACGTCATCTCCAACAGTCCTGAATACGGTGCTGCCCGCATAAAGGATGAATTGAATACCGAGAAATATGATTTTTGTCAGTTAACAGAGACTCAAATTTATGAAGAACTTGTGAGGAGCCGGTTAAATACACGCCAGTTGAGAGAGGCTTATATTGCAAGAACACGGAAAAACAGGATGCGCTTGAAACCACCCGGGACCCCACTTCTCACATTGGATGGTCAACTGATTATTAATAAAACCGATGAGATTATCAATCAGATATCTGCACCCGAAAAACAAACGACGGCGATAGATGAACATCCGCCTGATGCAGACAGCAACCTGGGCGCCGATTCTGAAGAAGTTCTGTACTCAGATGAATTGTCTCTTCGTGAGAATAGGCGACAGCTTGAAGCCGATGTGTTGTTGGATGAACCTCTTGAAGATGTCTTGCGACATGAAGCTGAGGAAGAATCAACAACGAGTCCTCAAGGAAGCGACATGTTCGATAATGCTGCCGATGAAGAGGGTGTTTTTGAGGCATTGATGGCAGATTCCTATCGTGAAAACCAGGAAGCTGTATCTGAAAGCGATGTTGCAACTGACGACATGAAAGCAGATGCGAGTGATGAACTGCTGTCTTATGTTGACAGCGAAAAAAGTTCTGAAGGTGAGGACGTGAACGATTTTGAACAATTGATTTCCGATACGCAAATTGAATTCGATGAACGGTTTATTGCCGAAGATAATTCTGAAAAAGAATCGGTTACACCGGAAAAGAAAAGTGAGAAGAGCGTGGAGGTTCAACTTGCAGCGGATGAAACTTCTGTGGCGCCTGGCGAAGAATTAGAGGTCAGTGCTGAAGATGAGCAGGGTATGATGGTTTCTTCTGTTAGTGAATTGCTGCAAAATGACTATCAGGAGTCATTGCAGGAGGATTCTGACATTTTTGAAAGTAAATCTGAAAATGAAACAGCGGATTCTGTTCCCGAATCTACTGAGTTCCGGGACGATAACAATAAAATCGCTGGACATTTTTCTGAAACCGAAGCGGAATTGTCTGCAACCGATGATCCTGAGGAATTGGAGTATTCTTCGGATGCAGTAGCCTCTTTTGATGAAATCGGTGTTGATAAGCCGCTGTCGGATTCAGAAAAAGACCAGGAACTAGTTTCGTTTTCTGATTTAATTCAGGCCATAGACGACGAAATTGTTTACGTTAAGGATTATGAAAAGTCAGAAAACGTACATGCTGAAAATGAAACGACTCAGAAGGAGGCACCACAAAAATTAACAGAAAGTGAGAATAATAACGGTGCTGGACAGACGGCTGTTTCCCCTCGTGAGAAAAGTAAAGAAAATACGGAGCGTCGCGATAATAAGGAATTAATTCTTATCAAAGGTATCCGATATTATAAAAACAATGATTATGAAAGTGCTATTCTTGAATTTAAGAAAGTTATCGATCTTCATCCTGATTATAAGGAGGCTCATAGTATTCTCGGCAATGCTTATTTCCGAAATAAAATGTATGAAGATGCGGCTGTTGCTTATACGCGTGTAAAAGAAATTGACCCGTCTGATATTACGGCGTACGAAAATATGGGAGTTATCTATGCAAATCTTGGAGAATATAAAGAAGCTGTCAACGAATGGCAGACCGTACTGGAATTAAGTCCTGACCGGGTAGACATTCAGGAAAAAATTCAAAAAGCCATACGTATGATGG
Source organism: uncultured Calditrichaceae bacterium (assembly GCA_964455375.1). Lineage (GTDB taxonomy): Bacteria > Zhuqueibacterota > Zhuqueibacteria > Oceanimicrobiales > Oceanimicrobiaceae > CAYVXE01. The sequence continues at coordinate 4,250 of CAYVXE010000097.1, read as the reverse complement.
TTTAAAAGAGGTGTTGTTTTTATTGACTTTTCTTTCAAATTCTATTATATTGCAAACCGTTTCATAACTGTAAACTAAACATTTAGGAGCATTCCTCATGGAAGGCATTCAGGTCTCAATGGAAAAGGTTGGTGCCAATCAGGAAATTGCTGTAATTAAAGTTGGCGGATACATCGACACGACGACTTCCGCGGAGTTGGAACATTCATTGTCGTCGATTCTGAAATCGAATTGTTTTAATATTATTATAGACTTAGGCAACGTTGATTACATTAGTAGCGCCGGTTGGGGCATTTTTATCAGTGAAATAAAAGGTATTCGGGAAAAGCACGGCGACTTAAAACTTGTTAGAATGATACCCGATGTGTACGAGGTTTTTGAACTTCTGGAGTTTCACTACATCCTCAAAGCATTCGACAATATTGAAGAAGCAATTGCCGATTTTGACCATGTTGTGGCCAGTAGTGCAACGCTACAAGCTCCTGTAAATAATGAGCCCAATTCCGATGAAAAAACCCGATTTGCGCAACAAACGGAAACCGCGGTAACACAGATAGAAAGTTCCGGCGAGAGCGTAACTTCCGGTTCCGGTTTCGAAACCATTGAAGAAAAACTGAAACAGGTAATTGTTGAAAAACCGGATGCAAGCACACACCAAATCAGCAAGGTGCTGAACACGCCAAGATTTGGGAATTTGAAATTAGGGTATTTTGAACTGAGAAAATATTTAAAGAAACTAAATCTTGCATCGAAAAAGAAGCGGATTGCTTATTTTAAACAAAGAACATTTAGTTGATGTTTTAATTTCAAAGTTAAATGTTTATCGGTTGTCCGTTTATTGCGGCGCAGAACCTTGTTGTGTAACTCCTCTACGTCTCCCTAATAAAACTTCGCGTCATTTCATTCAATCTTTCTGGGCGTAAACGTGTTTGTAGATCGAGCAAAAATTCAAGTAAAGGGTGGAAACGGGGGCAGCGGGTGTGTCAGCTTTCGCCGTGAAAGATTTGTTGCCAAAGGCGGTCCGGATGGCGGTGATGGTGGGAAAGGCGGAGATGTGATTTTAGTGGCTGATTCTAACTTGACAACCCTGCTCGACTTTCAATACAAACCACATTTTAAAGCTGAACGGGCACAACACGGTAAGGGTGCAAATAAACATGGGAAATCCGGGAAGAACCTGACCATTAAAGTCCCCCTGGGAACGGTGGTAAAAGATGTTAGTACGGGGGAAATTATCGGTGATCTGGTAAATAATGCAGAAGAACTTGTTGTTGCCAAAGGTGGCCGCGGCGGCAAAGGAAATGCACGGTTTGTGAGTTCAAGAAACCAGGCCCCGAGAGATTGGGAATCCGGTGAATTCGGTGAAGAGAGAACACTCGAACTGGAACTAAAATTGATTGCCGATGTTGGTTTAGTCGGTTTTCCAAACGCCGGAAAATCCACCCTGATTTCCACCATTTCTGCCGCCAGACCCAAAATAGCGGACTATCCTTTCACCACATTAAAACCTCATCTTGGAATTGTAAAATATCGTGATTATTCAAGTTTTGTTGTGGCGGATATTCCGGGAATTATTGAAGGGGCACATATCGGCAAAGGATTAGGACACGAATTCCTGCGCCATATTGAAAGAACGAAGGTCTTGGTGGTTTTAGTAGACTGTACCAGCAAAGACATTTTGCAGGAATATTTGACGCTCATTAACGAATTAGAAAAATACAGCGATCAATTGGCTCAACGCCCCCGAATAGCCGTTCTGACAAAAATCGATTTAGTGCCCAATGAAGATTTTGAGGGGCTTGATAACTCGAGCGAAGTGAAATTTATTAAAATATCCAGTGTGTCCGGAATCGGACTTTCGGAATTAAAAGATGAAATATGGACAAAACTTTCAGAAAGAGCGTCCATAAATTTATAAGATAAATGAGAATCCCTCCCGAAGAAATTGAATCTTTGTTGCTCTTAAGCTCTGTTCCCGGAATTGGTCCCAATAGAATCAGGGCGCTTTTTAGCTATTTTCACTCTTTTTCTGATATTTTTCGAGCATCCGTAAGAACCCTTATTCAAATAAATGGAATCGAGAAAAAAACCGCTCAAAATATCAAAAAAATTGACAACAGGAAATTTGTAGACAACCAATTAAAGAGACTCGAAGAAACCAGAACCAGGTTCATTACCTTTTGGGATGATGATTATCCGGAACCGCTGAAACAAATCTATGATCCTCCTGCCTTTTTGTTTGTCCAGGGTGAGTTTCTTCCTCATGACAAGTATGCCGTTGCGATTGTTGGCACAAGGCAACCTTCAAGTTATGGTAAAGTAGTAACCGAAAAAATAGTCACGGCGCTTTCCCGTTTTCAAATACCCATCATCAGCGGACTTGCGTACGGTGTAGATACAATTGCTCACAGGACTGCATTAAATACTTCAAACCGTACCATTGCTGTTTTTGGATCCGGAGTTGATGTGGTTTATCCTTACGAAAATAGTCCATTAGCGCAAAAAATCAGGGGAAGCGGTGCTTTGGTGTCCGAATTTGCCCTTGGTACGAAACCGGATCGAAACAATTTTCCTCGACGGAACCGTATTGTTTGTGGAATGGCTTTGGGTGTGGTGGTTGTGGAGGCAGGGAAAAAGAGCGGCGCGCTTATCACTGCGGCCATGGCTCTGGAGCAAAATCGTGAAGTGTTTGCCGTTCCCGGTAATATCGACAGCCCCAGCAGTTTTGGCACCAATACTCTTTTAAAACAAGGTGCAACCATCGTAACCTCTGCGGATGATATCATAGATGAACTTTATCCTAAGCTGGAACCGTTGTTAAAGTCTGAGGTGAAAAGCCAGATTCCCGTTGATTTAACCGTCGATGAAAAACACATTTATAGCGTTCTTTCAAATGAACCGACGCATATTGATCTTCTTTCAAAAAAAGTGCAAATGCCGTCTTCGAAAGCGTTGTCTGTTCTATTAACTATGGAGTTGAAAAATTTAATAAAGCAATTGCCGGGAAAGCAATTCGTAAAATTGTAAAAAGACAATTGTGAAGAAATTCATGTTTTTGACCAGACGCAAATAGTTCATTTGTCAACTTATCATGGAGTTAACATGATGGCAACAAAATCTGTTTTAACCTCAATTCTCGCCATATTATTGTTCTCGGCATGTTCTGTCAAATCACAGCCTTTTTCAATGGAGAACGCCTTCCCGAATCTCACTTTTGATCACCCGGTTTTTTTAACTCATGGTGGCGATGCAACCAACCGGATTTTTTTGGCAGAGCAGTCCGGGATCGTTCGCGTCTTTGCGAATGATTCGTCCGCAAACACAGCGACTGTTTTTCTAAATATCGAAGATCGAGTGACCAGCGGTGGCGAAATGGGATTGCTTGGTCTCGCGTTTCATCCGCTATTTGTCACCAACGGTTTTTTTTACGTCAACTATACAACCAATGTAAATGGGCCACGCCGTACAGTCATTTCGCGATTTTCTGTTAGCGTTACGAATCCGAATAAAGCAATTGCGTCTTCTGAATTTATTTTACTGGAATTCAATCAACCCTTTTCCAACCACAACGGCGGCATGCTGCAGTTTGGTGCCGATGGGTTTCTTTACATCGGTACCGGTGACGGTGGCCTGGCCAACGATCCTTTTAACAATGGCCAGAACCGCACGACTCTGTTGGGAAAAATCCTGCGGATCGATGTTGACCATTCGGACAACGGCCTCAATTATGGTATTCCATCAGACAATCCGTTTGTGGGAGAAAGGAGCGGCGTGCGCGAAGAAATTTTTGCCTACGGTCTGCGAAACCCGTGGCGCTTCAGTTTTGATGAAGTGTCGGGACAACTTTGGGCGGGCGATGTGGGACAAAACCGCATCGAAGAGATTGATCTGATCGTTAAAGGCGCAAATTACGGTTGGAACCGGATGGAAGGTTTTGACTGCTTCGATCCACAAAATTCGAATAATCCCCCTGTCTCCTGTGACACGACCGGTTTAAAACTCCCTGTAATTGACTATACGCGCAATAAAGGCAACTCCGTTACCGGCGGTTATGTTTATTACGGTGCCTTTCGTCCCGAGCTCAGTGGTGCCTTCATTTACGGTGACTTCGGTAGTGGCAATATTTTTCTTTTGCGTTATCAAAACGGCCAGGTGCTGGCCGATTCTATCTTGCTGCGTACATCCTTCGGTATTTCCTCCTTTGGCGTCGATGAACAAAATGAACTTTACACCCTTGATTATTTTCAGGG
>CAYVXE010000096.1:0-16045 GCA_964455375.1 uncultured Calditrichaceae bacterium | reverse complement strand
TATGTGGGCATGTGCATGCGGGTAATATTCATGGCAGGGTCATTATCAGGAAACCCTTGTCAGAGAATTCAACCATTGTCAGTCGCTCAATCATACGCAAGTATGTGAAAAAGATGACCAACAGTTATCAGATGGATCAGGGAGTCAGGGGTGAGCCGACGGATGTCGTCATTTACATTGATGGGCTGAAAATGGTAAGAGCTGCAAAGCCCAAAATTGCCGTGGTGGATCAGACAGAAGAAAAATTTGTGCCGCATGTGCTGCCGATTTTAGTTGGCTCGAATGTAAAATTTCTTAATAGCGATGATGTTTATCATAACGTATTTTCCTTCTCTTCCGCTAAAAGTTTTGATCTCGGACGCTATGCCAATGGCGATTTCCGCTATGTGACCTTTCGCAAACCTGGTGTCGTGAATGTCTATTGTGACATTCATACGCACATGAATGCATTTATTTTAGTTTTAACAAACCCGTTTTTTGTACAACCTGAGGCAAACGGAGAATTCATCATAAAAAATGTCCCGGCAGGGACGTACACTCTAAAAGCCTGGTACGGTCGCATGCCGGAATTGTCTAAGAAAGTCACGGTGAAACAAGGCACCGACACGGAAGTTAATTTTTTATTCAAATAGCATCATCGAGATGAAACAATAAAATTTTGCAGCCAACATGTATTCATTCAAAAAAACTGTTAAAATATCTTCTTTAGTGGTCTTATTAGCCGCTTCAGCAATCCGGGCACAATACAAGCCTAATATCCAAATCGGCTCGATTCTTTCTACGAGCATGAAGAAAAGCAATGTTGGGCGTTCACCTTTGATAGTGAATGGGGGCAATGCTACGTTCCTCAATGAATGGACAATATTTTTAGGCACGACGGTGAATGAGAATGTTTCGGTTTATGCTGAAGTGCAAACTGTGAACGGGATAAAATTTGTCAATTACGGTTTGTCGGCAATTTATAAATCCACCAAAAATCCCTGGTTTAATTTTGAAGTGGGGAAATTTCTCGTACCGTTTGGCAGATTCCTGGAAAGGCGATGGGCCTCCGAAAATCCGTTTATCGACTTCCCGTTGATTTATGAGTACCGGACCGGCCTGAGTGCGTTTGATTTACCGCAAAACGATTCGGAATTATTGCGGGTACGGGGAAAAGGTGATTCCTTTCAATATCACGATGAAAATATTATATTCCAGAAACAGCAGCGACCCGGCCTTGCATCCGGACATATCCCTGTTGCAGGGGCCGGCCTGCGGATTCTTTCCATGGAAGTGTACTTGACCGGCTTTCAGCTCTTCGGTGTCGGGCGTGTTTTTAAGTACCATCTCGGCATCACCAACGGCGCGCTTTCAAATCCTTCTGACATTAACAACAGTAACGGTATTCAGATACACGGGAGGGTCAGTGTTACGCCTACCACCGGATTTGAAATCGGGACTTCGGCATCTTCTGGAGTTTATCTGGACAAAAAATCTGTTCAGCCGCAGTTGGATGTCACCAGACGGGATGCTGAGGATTTCCGTCAAAGTGCGTTTGGTTTAGACATGAGTTATGCGTATGGTCATTTTATGTTTTTTTCTGAATTTATGTTCAATCGCTGGGAATCCCCATTTGTTCAGGATAACTTAGATGCAGTTGCATTTTATGTTGAGGGAAAATACCGCTGGCTCACCAGATTTTATTCAGCGACACGATTTAGTCTCATAAATTTTTCTGCAATTCCCGACCCTGAAGACATCGACAATGATGGTAATTTATCGGAATCATGGGATTACGATATTTATCAACTAGAACTGGCATCAGGGTATTATATAAACCGCAACGCTCTGGCAAAAATTCTGCTGCAACTCAATAAGTCGTTGGATGTTCCAACGGGCGACCCGGATGACAATTTATTCGCACTACAACTGGTCATATTCTTTTAAATGCAAATATTTAGCCTGAAATTAAAAGTTGTAATCCCGGTAACAACGATGTTTTTGACCGCAATTATCGTTGCTTTGATTATCGTGAACCAGGTGGTACGAAAACAAGTTTTCGAAAGCGTTTCTACCGACATGGAAAAATCCAGAATGGTTTTTAAGGAGATACAGAAACGTGACTGGCAACTCTTACGTGAGAGGAGCTGGGTTGCAGCGGAAGCGCCTCATCTGAAAGCTGCTGTGGACACGGAGGACTCTACGACGGTTCAGGGTGTGGCGGCAGAAATCATCAAGACCGTAAGCAGTGACATCATGATTGTCCTGGATAAAACGGGAAAAGTACTTGCCCGACATGGGTTGTCCGAGGAACAAATTCGAATTTACCACCAGGATTCATTGTCTGTTTATGACCAAACCCCGGAAGGTGAAATAGCCCGCCTGTCTCTTTCCGGTAATATTTTTCATGTTGTGCGTTCACCGGTGGTGGCTTTCAGCAGTGGGCAGGGGGCGACGCTGCTTGGATATTTGATTTTGGGGAACAAAGTAGATGAATCCTATATTCAGCAATTAAAGCATCTGGTAAAAAGCGAAATTGCCTTTTTGAAACAGGACAAAATACTATTTTCAACATTTCCCGCTGCATTGAAATTTGCGCCGCAAATTGCCTATTGGGACACGCTTTCAACTGTGCGGAAAGTTTCTTATAATCATGAAGAATATCTCGTTGAACGAGCCGGATTGAACAATCATTTTTTGCTTTTACAATCTGTAGACAAAGCCTTCCAGTCCGTTATTCGACCCATTGAGAAAACGATGCTTGCTGTGGGAGTGTTTGCAATTGTGGTTGCATTCTTGATCAGTGGCTTTATTTCACGTGAAATCGTGACGCCGGTGAAGACGCTCGTGAAGGCCACAGACGCTATCACCGCCGGTGAATATAATCATCCTATTAAAATAAATTCCAGAGATGAAATTGGGCAGCTTGCCACAAAATTCGATGACATGCGCCATACGTTGCAGCAAAAAATGTCTCAATTAGAACAGCAAAATATCGAGCTTGAAACCGCCATGAAACAACTTGCATCCACACAACAGGAACTCTTGCAAACAGAAAAATTGGCAGCCACCGGAAAAATCACGGCACAGCTTTCACATGAGCTAAACAATCCGCTGCACAACATTCGTGCCTGCCTTGAAGCAGCACAAAAAAAGATTGATGAGGCGCATGACAGCCGGGAATTTATCGACATGGCCTATGAAGAGGTGCAAAGAATTGGTAAACTTGTTCGGCAGATGCTCGACTTTTACCGGCCACAACAGATTAGAAAACAAAAAGTGCAGGTTGCAAAACTTGTAACCGAAGTTATCAAAGCATCGGAAAAGAACCTCGTGAAAGACAACATCGTGGTCTCGAATCACGTAAACTCGCCGGAAGATGAAATCTATACAGCGCCGGATCAACTGAAACAGGTTCTGCTGAATCTGACACTCAATTCTATCGACGCCATGCCGGAGGGCGGAACCATTCATTGGTCAACATTCACAGATGATAAATTTTTTTCGATCATGTTTGAAGATAGCGGTCATGGCATCCCAGAGGAAAATATTAATAAAATATTCGATGCCTTTTTTACGACCAAATCAAAAGCGAGCGGCGTGGGCCTTGGGCTCAGTGTGAGCTACGGCATTATCCGCAGTCTCGGAGGGAATATTTTTGTGGAAAGTAACGTAAATCAAGGGACGAAATTTACGATTCAGTTGCCCTTGAATGAGAAAGAGAAAGTTGTTTGAGCATGTCAAATTCAGAAAAAATACTCGTTGTCGATGATGATCGGACATTCCAAAAAGTGACCAAAGCTTTGCTGGAAGAAGCTGCATATCAAGTGGATGTAGTGGATTGTGCCGATGCCGGAGAACAGCGCATTCGGGGGCAGAATTACGACCTTGTCTTAACTGATTTGGTTATGTCAGGCAGAAACGGACTTGAGTTTCTTGACTTCATTAAGAAATGGTCCCCTGAAACTCCAGTGGTGATGATTACCGGTTTTGCCAGCGTAAATTCTGCTGTTGAAGCAATGAAGGGCGGCGCAGAAGATTATCTGACCAAACCGTGCAGCGGTGATGAACTTCTTTTGAAGATCAAACGGGCGATTGAGAAGCAAAAAAATCAACAGGAACTGTGCCGTTTGCGGGAAGAAGTGTCTAACAAATACACCTTTCAAAACATCATTGGCAAAAGTCAGGAAATACAGACGGTTTTTAAACTGGTTAAACAGGTTGCCGAAACCGATGCCAGTGTTTTCATTTTTGGAGAGACTGGTACAGGTAAGGAGCTCATCGCCAAAGCCATTCATTACTCCAGTTTGCGAAAAGATAAACCGTTTATTTCCGTCAATTGTGCTGCACTTTCCGAAACATTACTTGAAAGCGAATTGTTCGGACATGAGCGCGGCGCCTTTACCGGCGCCATGAAACAGAAAAAAGGCCGCTTCGAATTAGCCGATAAAGGTACGTTGTTTTTAGATGAGGTTGGTGATATCCCACTGTCAACACAGGTAAAACTTCTACGCGTGGTGCAGGAGAAAGAATTTGAGCGTGTAGGGGGTGTCGAAACCATTCATACCGATATTCGCATTATTTCGGCTACCAATCAAAATTTAAAACAACTCATTCTGAAGGGCACATTCCGGGAAGATTTGTTTTATCGTTTAAATGTGATGCCTCTCGAGCTTGCACCTCTCCGTAAGCGGATAGAGGATATTCCTCTGCTTGTGCAACATTTTCTTGATAAACATACAGCCAGGCTTGGTAAAACGGTCAAATCCATTACGCCGGCAGCTTTGGAATTGCTGCTCGCTTATTCCTGGCCCGGCAATGTTCGTGAGCTGGAAAACGTAATGGAGCGGGCAATTATTTTGTGCCTGGGGGATACCATTGAGCCACAACATCTCACCTGTCTTTTTCAGGAAAAAGACAGTCAGATTCTCAAAGATGCGTTTCAGCAACATTTAAGCGAAGAACAGTTAATTAAACTTTATGCCAGAATGATTCTTGAAGATCAGGACGGTAACAAAAAAGCTGCCTGCGACATACTAAAATTAAATTTCAGAACGTTACAGTCCCGCATCAAAGAATAAAAAAATATGATAATACCGCACGAATTCTAACATCATTCCCTTCAAAAGAACCGTTTCAACCAACCTGATTTTACCCTTTAAAAAGAGACCGTATCCATTCATTGTACTAACAGCAAATGTTCAAATGCTGTTCATTGTATTAACTGCAATCGCTTGGTTCTCGATTTCAAATTACCCTGTATTGTAGTGGTTGTAAGTCCAATAATAACCAATCATTACAAAATTATTAGAACCCTTGCCATCTTTGGTATAGTGATTGATAGAAGAAAAGAAATTCCCTTTACTTTATTAAAAAAGAGGATGACGGAATGATACGAAACTTCAGAATGAAATTAGTGTTAGGGCTTTTGCTCGCCACCTTTAGTATTCAAACAACGAGTGCGCAAACGACTTCTACAATTTTACCTTTTAAGGATAATACGCTGTATGAAAACGCTACCGGCGTTTTAAGTAATGGCAGTGGAGAACACTTCTTTGCGGGGAAAAATAATCAAAACCTTATTCGCAGGGGGCTTGTTAAATTTGATTTAGCTGAAATTCCTGGCAGCGCAACGATTCAGGACGCCACGCTAATTCTGCACATGTCAAAATCAATATCAGCACCACAGGAGATAGCTTTGCATAGAGTCTCGGCGGACTGGGGAGAGGCCGGGTCTGACGCTGCAGGTGGTGAAGGCGGTGGTGCGGCAGCCTTGAGCGGCGACACAACCTGGTTGCACCGGTTCTTTGGTACCGATTTGTGGAATTCTGCCGGTGGGGACTTTGCGTCCACGGCCAGTGCCACTCAAACGGTTTCAGATACCGGATTTTATGAATGGCAGGCGACTGCACAGATGATCGCCGATGTGCAGGATTGGGTAAATAACCCGGGGCAAAATTTTGGGTGGATTTTAGTGGGCAATGAAACCACATTTCCAACAAGTAAGCGTTTTGACTCACGCGAAAATCCAATAATGAAAAACCGTCCTGTTTTAAACGTGACATTTTCCAACCCCACAAGCGTGGCTGTAAATCAGCAGGTGCCGGAAGGATTTCACCTTGAACAAAACTATCCGAATCCCTTCAACCCGGAAACAGTGATCAGCTACATGATTCCGAATTCAGTTTCATCCGAACAAGTACAGTTGGATATTTTCAATGTGCTGGGACAAAAAGTTCGGACCTTGTTGCAATTGCGACAGAGTGCTGGAGTCCATAGCGTTCGTTGGAATGGAAAAAATGACGACGGGAGATTTCTTTCTGCAGGCGTCTATTTTTACAAGTTACAAGCAGGTTCCCTAACACAAGTTCGAAAAATGACCTTTTTAAAATGACATCTCAGGTGCCCGGGTGTCGAGAAGAGTAATTCATATATCATTTTTTATTAATCAAAAAGGAGGTTGTAAGATGAAGAAAATGCTTTTGGTTGTTTTTGTTGGACTATCTATGTTAATGTCCGGAGGCACAGGGTTCGCTCAGTTTAATTTTTACACCCAGTTGTCTTCAAATCAATCTGTTCCTGCGGTGGGAACACCTACATCTGGTTCCGGAACAGGTTACTTCATTTTAAATGATGCCATGACGGAATTGCAATTCCGCATTACGTTATGCGATTTAACCGGCCCCATAACAGCCGCACATTTTCATAACGACGGAGTTGGCAAGGCTGGTCCGGTGGTGCATACAATTACCGGTGATTTTTCCGGCAATACGGCTGTTGGTGTTTGGAAAAGCACAGATGCGGAACCGCTAACCGCAGCAATGGTGCAGGCTTTGTTTGAAGGTGAACTCTATATCAATATTCATACGGCGGCCAACGGTCCCGGCGAAATTCGAGGTCAAATCGGTAATCTCGGATTTACTGCGGCTCTGGATACGGCACAGGAAGTTCCCTCTACCACAACTCCGTCATCCGGATCGGGGACCGTAACGTTTTCGTTAAGTCCGAACATGCAGGAACTGCAATTCGATATTACGGTAGATGGATTAACCGGCCCGATTACAGCCGCACATTTTCATCGTGGCGTCGCAGGGGAGTCCGGCCCCGTGGTGAAGACCATTTCCGGTGATTTCAACGGCAATACTGCACACGGGTACTGGCGTACATCTGATACCGAAACGCTTACCGACACATTGCTAAAAGATTTGATGAATGGAAATCTTTACATCAATGTGCACACCGCTGCCAACGGTCCCGGCGAAATTCGGGGACAGGTTCTCCTGGATAAAAATATCCATCTGGGAAGCCGCATTACCGTAAACCAGGAAGTTCCGGCCGTTACCGTAAATTCAGACGGTTCAGGAACAGGCGCCTTTACGCTCGATGATACCATGAGCGAACTCGATTTCCGCATCACATTTTCAAATTTAACCGGTCCGATTACCGCTGCACATTTTCATTTGGGGGCAGCAAATGAAAGCGGCCCCGTGGTTCGTACCATTACCGGTGATTTTTCAGGAAACACGGCATCGGGAAAATGGGAAAGCACAGATTCAGAACCTCTTACACCGGAATTAGTTGATGCATTACTGAAAGGAAATCTGTACATAAATATTCATACGGCGGCAAATGGCCCCGGTGAAATTCGCGGTCAGATCGGCGAACAACTGTTTTTTGCGGCTCTGGACACTGCAAAAGCGGTTCCTGCACTGACGACATCATCCTCAGCTTCAGGCACGGGTGTCGTAAAACTCAGCCCGGTCGAAGATGAAGTGAAATTTGACTTAACGGTTTGTGACTTAACAGGTCCATTTTCGGCCGCACATTTTCATAATGGAGTGACAGGCAGCGCCGGTCCCTTTGTGAGAACAATTTCAGGTGATTTCATCGGTAATACAGCATCGGGTGTTTGGACGACGACGGATGCAGAAGCCTTGACTGCTGATTTAGTCGATGCGTTGGTCTCAGGGAATTTGTATTTTAATGTTCACACTGCTGCTAATGGACCAGGAGAGATCCGTGGTCAGATTAATTCGCCGGCTCTCATCACGAGTGTTGAAAGAATTAATGCGTCTGCGAGTATCCCGGAAACCTTTACGTTGCAGCAAAATTTCCCCAACCCGTTTAATCCATCGACGGAAATTAAATTTGATTTGAACCAATCCGGCAGGGCAGTTTTGAAAATCTTTAACATGCTCGGACAGGAAGTAGCTACCTTGATAAATGAAAATCTGCCGGCTGGTTCTTACAGAGTTAACTTTGAGGCGTCTCAGTTGACTTCCGGAGTTTATGTTTACCAATTGGAAGCGAATGGCCTACGCAAAACACGGAGAATGGTTTTACTCAAGTGAGAAATGATATTCAGACTCCATCTTTTTAAAAGATGAAGTCTGAATATTTAAACGAGTCTACAATGATATTTAACTGGTGATTGACCGAGAACTCTTAAGTATTGTAAAAATAGTTTTTTATTGGAGCACAAAACAGTTGAATTATTTATTCTGAGTGCTTATTTTTGTTCTAAGTTCTATATTTTCAGGCAATATTCATTTCCAGTGAGGTTAAGATTGCGTTAGGGATTTGAGATTCAATAGGAACTTGAGCCGCCTTCATCGAAAAACTTGAGATGTCGACCAGGAGTTGAGACGAGCTGCCGCCAGTTGGGCCGGCAAATCATGCCGGCCTTTTTTTATTTATCCTGAAACTTCCTACAGTAGGGTGGATACCCTTTGCCAATTTGATGTAGAATCAATAAAAAAGGAAAATATTTTACAGAAGGTTTATTTTTTTCTTGACATCGGATAATTAATTCTATATATTCACCGCTAATATTTCTTAACTATCATCAATTTAAAATGACATCTAATCCATTCACAATTTTTTTCACCAGCTTAAACATTGGCGAATTACGCATTGTGAATTTGATTAGTCTCGTCTTAATTATTACCCTCCTTATTATAGGAGTGATTTCTGGCCTAATTTTATTAGGATAATAAAAACCAGAGGTCATTTCTAAAATCAAAAACGTTGTAACCTTTTTATAAGCTTAACCCAAAACAAAATTTCAGAATTGACCTCTGAGAAAAGAACGTCTTTTTTCATAAAATTTAATGTAAGAGGTCAACGATGCGCAGCGATACAATCAAAAAAGGGTTTGAACGGGCGCCGCACCGCAGCTTGCTTAAAGCATGTGGTGTGCAGGATGAAGATTTTTCAAAACCCTTTATCGGAATTTGTAACTCTTTCATCGAAATTATTCCCGGTCATGTACATTTGCAGGAGTTGGGACGGATTGTGAAAGAAGCCGTCCGTGAAGCTGGTGGTGTGCCGTTCGAATTCAACACCATCGGTGTGGATGATGGCATTGCCATGGGGCATGACGGCATGAAATATTCTCTCCCCAGTCGTGAACTCATTGCCGATTCTGTGGAAACCGTGGCCATGGCACACCAGTTGGACGGCATGATCTGCATTCCAAACTGCGATAAAATTGTACCCGGCATGCTCATGGGTGCCATGCGTGTAAACATCCCAACAATTTTTGTCAGCGGGGGTCCTATGGAAGCTGGCAAGACACCTTCCGGCAAAACTGTAGATTTGATTTCTGTGTTCGAAGGGGTGGGGGCTTACCAATCCGGGAAAATAAGCAGCGCTGAACTTAAAGAATTAGAGGATTTCGGTTGCCCCACCTGCGGCTCCTGTTCCGGCATGTTTACTGCGAATTCCATGAATTGCCTCATGGAGGCGCTTGGCATGGCATTGCCGGGGAACGGAACCTATCTTGCGACATCACAGGAACGACGTGATTTACTGCACCAGGCAGCAGGAAAAATAATCGACCTCATCAAAGCCGACCTGAAACCACGGGATATCATCACCGCTTCGGCGTTAGATAATGCTTTCGTCCTCGATATGGCGATGGGCGGTTCCACAAATACGGTTCTGCATGCGCTTGCCATTGCCAGGGAAGCCGGTGTTGACTATCCACTTGAACGCATCAATCAACTCTCAGAGAAAGTTCCGAACTTGTGTAAGGTGTCGCCTTCTTCCCACTGGCACATGGAAGATGTGCATCGTGCTGGTGGCATCAGTGCGATTTTAAAGGAACTCGGCAAGACAACAGGTCTGCTTAATTTGAGTCAAAAAAGTGTCACCCTGAAAACCATTGGCGAAAATGTTGCTGAATCTGAAATTAAAGATGCGGAGGTTATCCGCCCTCTGGAAAATGCATACAGTCAAACCGGCGGCCTGGCCATTCTTTTCGGTAATTTAGCCCCCGACGGTGCCGTCGTAAAAGCCGCAGGCGTAACTTCCAAAATGTTAAGGCATCGTGGGCCTGCAGTCATTTTTGAATCCCAGGAAGAGGCAAATGCCGGGATTCTTGGTGGCAAAGTGCAGGCAGGCGATGTGGTTGTCATTCGCTATGAAGGTCCCCGGGGTGGCCCGGGAATGCAGGAAATGTTGGCGCCCACTGCAAATATCATGGGAATGGGGTTGGGTGAAAAAGTTGCTCTGATTACGGACGGCCGTTTTTCCGGCGGCACCCGCGGCGCCTGTATCGGGCATGTCTCCCCGGAAGCGGCTGCCGGTGGTCGCATCGGGTTGCTGCAACAGGGAGATATCATTTTCGTCGATATTCCAAACAAAAAATTAGAGGTTGAACTTTCCGACGATGAGTTACGGCGACGGAAATCTCAATGGAAGGCGCCTGAATTAAAAGTGACCTCCAGTTGGTTGCGTCGATACGCTGCTATGGTGACATCTGCCAATACAGGAGCTGTTTTGGCAGTGAATGGAGTTTCCAAATAACGAGCAAGAATAAATAGGAAGTCAAAATAATTAAATTGAGTGAGGGATGAATCATGGAATCCGTAACTGCCGAAAGGAAATCTAAAATGGTTGCAAAGGGTGATTTTTACGACAAGTCTTTGTCAGAAAAATCGGAGTCGGTTGTCTTAACAGGGTCGAAAATTCTTTTGCAGGCATTGCTCGATGAAGATGTCGAGGTTGTATTTGGGTATCCCGGCGGTGTGGTGCTTGGTTTGTATGATGAGATTCACAAAAAATCGAATGGCTTCAGACATGTTCTCATCCGGCATGAGCAAGGGGGCACGCACGCGGCTGATGGTTATGCACGTGCCACGGGCAAACCTGGGGTTGTGTTGGTTACGTCAGGGCCGGGAGCGACGAACACGGTGACAGGCATCGCCACAGCTTACATGGATTCCATACCTATCGTCGTTTTTACCGGTCAGGTGCCGGCAGCACTCATGGGTAATGACGCCTTTCAGGAAGCGGATATTGTGGGCATTACACGACCTATCACCAAACACAGTTATCTGGTGAAAGATGTCAGCAACCTGGCGGAGGTTGTGCACGAAGCATTCCATATTGCAAAAACCGGCAGACCGGGACCGGTCTTAGTCGATTTGCCGAAAGATATGCTTAATGACAAGGGCGTTTACAAAAGCAAGCATAAGATAAGTATCAGAGGATACAAACCCTCGAATGAAGGCCATTATTCAAAAATCATCAAAGCTGCTGAACTTTTGAACAAGGCAAAACGCCCGTTAATTTACGCTGGTGGCGGTGTTATTTCCGGGAACGCTGCACAGGAATTAACCGAATTGACCCGTAAAGCCTCGGTGCCGGTAACAACAACATTGATGGGACTGGGAGCCTTCCCTGAAAATGATCCTTTGTCGTTGGGAATGCTTGGAATGCACGGAACCTGGTACGCCAATATGGCGATTAGCGAGTGTGATGTTTTAATTGCCATTGGCGCACGCTTCGACGACAGAGTAACCGGGCGCCTGGATAGCTTCTCACCAAATTCCCAAAAAATACACATCGACATAGACCCGGCCAGTATCAGTAAGAATGTTACCATCGACGTCCCCATCGTTGGACATGTGAAAAAGATTCTACCGGTGCTGACAAAATTAGTGCGGAGACCTGCAATAGAGCAGTGGAAAAATACTATTTCGGAATGGAAACAAAGACATCCCCTGAAATACAAACAACAGGGCGATACCATCATGCCGCAGTTTGTGATCCAAAAAATTTCCGGGGTTACAAATGGTAACGCAATTGTTGTTACGGATGTTGGGCAACATCAAATGTGGGTTGCTCAGTATTATAAATTTAACCAGCCTCGCTCCATCTTAACCTCCGGTGGGCTGGGAACCATGGGGTATGGGTTTCCCGCCGCTATGGGCGCGGCCATTGGAAGGCCTGACCGGACAGTCTTTTGCGTTTCAGGGGATGGTGGATTTCAAATGACGTGTTCTGAATTAGCGACTGCAGTGGAAAATAAAGTGCCTGTGAAAGTGGTTATCCTGAATAATGGCTACCTGGGGATGGTTCGGCAATGGCAGGAAATGTTTTTTGGAGGGCGCTACTCGCATTCAGTTTTGGAAAACGGGAATCCGGATTTTGTGAAATTAGCTGAGAGTTATGGCGCTGCAGCCATGCGCATAGAATCACCGAATGACGTTGAAAAAGCCTTAACCGAGAGTATGAAAATAAACGATAGGCCGGTTGTTATGGATTTCATTGTCGCAAAGGAAGAGAATGTTTATCCAATTGTACCGGCAGGTGCAGCGCTTCAGGAAATGGTTGAAGGAGAGATAATATGAGGCATACAATTTCAGTAGCTGTTGAACATAGTTTTAATGCACTTTCGCGCATCGTCGGCTTATTCAGCGGTAGAGGCTATCGTATAGACAGTATCAGTTTCGGAGAGGGCGAAGAGCCCGGAATGGCGCGTGTTACCATCACAGCGAGTGGCGATGATCAGATTATCGAGCAAATTACCAAACAACTGTACAAAATAATCGACGTCACAAAAGTGGTGGACCTGACGACTATTCCTTTTGTTGAAAGAGGACTGGCGCTGATTAAAGTCAGTGCATCGCATACGACGCGCTCCGAAATCATGCAAATCATCGATGTTTTCCGGGCGAAAATTATAGACATTACCCCTAAAACACTTACGATAGAAGTGACCGGAAGTAAAGATAAAGTCGATGCTGCCATCAGTATGATAAAACCATTTGGACTCAAAGAAGTCGCAAGAACCGGCAGTGTGGCCCTGAAGCGGGAATTTAAAGGAGAAACCTGAGGTGAATTATGAATTGAAAATGAAGAATAAAAAGATCAGATCTGAACGCATGATTGTTTTACTAAAATTTTTAAAAATCATCAGATTAGAAAGGAAACCCCAATGAAATTATTTTATGATAAAGAAGCAGATTTAAGTTTATTATCCGGGAAAACGGTTGCCGTACTTGGCTACGGAAGTCAGGGGCATGCGCATGCGCTGAATCTGAAAGATAGCGGTGTTGATGTTGTCGTCGGACTCAGAAAGGACAGTAAATCCTGGTCACAAGCGGAAGCCGCTGGTTTGCAAGTCGCTGAAACCGCAGAAGCAGCAAAACGCGGGGACGTGGTGATGATGTTGCTGCCGGATCAAACACAGGCGGATGTGTATGAACAAGATATTCGGCCTAACTTGCAGCCCGGGAATGCACTGGCTTTTGCGCATGGCTTTAACATCCATTTTAACCAGATTGTGCCGCCCGAGGATGTGGATGTGTTCATGATAGCGCCGAAGGGTCCGGGACATTTAGTCCGTCGTGTTTATACGGAAGGCGGTGGCGTACCATGTTTATTAGCAGTTTTTCAGGATGCGACGAAGCAGGCGAAACAACTGGCTCTTGCTTACGGGAAGGGGATCGGCGGCACGCGTGCCGGTGTCATCGAAACGACATTTAAGGAAGAGACCGAAACCGATTTGTTTGGCGAGCAGGCAGTGTTGTGCGGCGGTGTGACCGAGCTTATTAAAGCCGGATTCGAAACGCTTGTGAATGCCGGATATCAGCCTGAAATAGCTTATTTTGAGTGTTTGCATGAAATGAAACTCATCGTCGATCTTTTCTATGAAGGTGGAATTTCACGCATGTATTATTCTGTGAGCGAAACGGCCGAATACGGTGGTATGACACGTGGTCCTGAAGTTGTGACTGAAGAGACAAAAAAGCGAATGCAAGGCATCCTGCAAGCTGTGCGTGACGGTTCTTTTGCAAGAGACTGGATTCTGGAGAACAAAGCAGGACAGCCGGTGTTGAAGGCGTCGCGACGCGAGCATGCTGAATTACAAATCGAAAAGGTCGGCAAGAATCTGCGTGAAATGATGTCCTGGATAAAAAGTCGTTCATAAGCAGGGTGGATTGCAATCCACGGTTTAAATTGGATTAAACATGCATAAACAAATCAAACTATTTGACACGACGCTGCGAGACGGAACGCAAGGCGAAAAAATATCGTTCTCCGTTGAAGATAAACTGCGTATCGCCACTCGGCTGGATGCTTTTGGGATGCATTATATCGAAGGTGGTTGGCCTGGTTCTAATCCGAAAGATTTACAGTTTTTTGAACGTGCAAAAAAAATGTCATTTCGGAACGCTAAGATTGTGGCGTTTGGCAGCACCATGCGTGCCGGAAAGCAGCCTGAGACAGATACGAATTTGCAGGCGCTTCTGAAGGCTGAAACGCCTGCGGTGTCGATCTTTGGAAAATCGTGGCTGCTGCATGTGGAAAAGGCGCTGCGCATTTCACCGGAAGAAAATATCGACCTGATTGAAAAATCGGTTCGCTTCCTCAAAAACAGAGGAAAGGAAATTATTTACGACGCCGAGCATTTTTTTGATGGCTACAAAAGCGACCCTGATTATGCTTTGAAAACGCTCTACGCTGCGGCCCGTGGCGGTGCGGATGTGCTCGTGCTGTGCGATACAAACGGCGGAAGTCAAACCGGGGAGATCGTTCAAATCATTTCCCACGTTCAAAAAGTTGTGGATACGGAGCTTGGCATCCATACGCACAACGACTGTGAATTGGCTGTGGCCAACACACTTGCCGCTGTGGAAAATGGCTGCGCACATGTGCAGGGAACGGTCAATGGCTATGGCGAGCGTTGCGGAAATGCGAACCTCTGTTCCATTATCCCTAACTTGCAATTGAAAAAGAATTATGTCTGTGTCCCTGCCGGCAGACTGAAGGAGCTGGCAGCGCTTTCCCATTTTGTCAGTGAAGTGGCCAATGTGTCACCCGCTAATGGTGCGGCGTTTGTGGGTAAAAGTGCCTTTGCACACAAGGGAGGTGTGCATGTGAGTGCGGTGATGAAAGAAGCGAGGACCTACGAACACATCAAACCGGAAACGGTGGGTAATCAACGGCGGGTTCTGGTGTCGGACCTGTCCGGGCGCAGCAATATTACCTACAAGGCTCAGGAACTGTCAATCGTGTTAGACAGACATTCTGAAGAGGTGCCCGCTATTGTGCAGCATCTGAAGGAGTTGGAAAATAGCGGCTACCAGTTTGAAGCTGCCGAGGCCTCATTTAAACTTCTGGTTCAGAAAATGATCGGGCAGTGGCAGGATTTTTTTCAACTGGAAGGATTTCGCGTGATTATCGAAAAAAATGGTACGGATGACACGCGTTCGGAAGCAACGATTCGTCTGAAGGTAAACGGACATGTTGAGCACACGGCTTCCGAAGGGAATGGTCCTGTCCATGCGTTGGACCGCGCCTTGCGGAAAGCATTGAGTCAGTTTTATCCGGAGATAAAGGAAATGCATCTTTCAGACTATAAGGTGCGCGTACTAAATGAAAAAGACGCCACAGGTGCAAAGGTTCGTGTCCTCATCGACTCTTCCACAAATGAGGACTCCTGGAGCACCATTGGGGTTTCGGAAAATATTATCGAAGCCAGTTGGCAGGCACTGATGGACGGGTTCTCGTATTTTCTTTTGCAGAAGGAAAACCGGAAACCGGAAAGCAAACAAAAACGACCGGTAGCAGAAACAGTGCTTTTGTGAGACATCGTTAACCGGATGAAATAATAAAATTATCATGAGTGAAAGGAGAGTCAGATGAAGAAGCAGGTCACCATTTTTGATACGACGCTTAGAGACGGCGAACAAGCGCCGGGGTTTAATATGAATCTTGAGGAGAAACTCCGAATGGCGGCCCAATTAGAAAGGTTAAATGTGGATGTCATCGA
>CAYVXE010000095.1:0-16633 GCA_964455375.1 uncultured Calditrichaceae bacterium | reverse complement strand
TACGCTATATTGATGAGTCCGATGGGCAGTCTCGTTTAGGGGTATCGATAGACGGGGTTGAAGTAGATAGTTGGTTACTGGATATCGATAGCGACGAGACATTGACGCGCAGGGTGGCAAGTGATATAGCGATAAATTCAGGGGATTCCATAGAGATAACTGGTCAGCAGGATCATTGGGAATTTGTTCGGGTAGATTACATAGAATTTCGTCCTGCGGTTCCTGTAACTCCTCAATTTTCTATCACGGTTAATACGGTTGGTTCAGGCAGTGTTACTTTAGACCCGGTGGGAGGGGTTTACAACGAAGGCACGCAAGTGACGTTAAAGGCCATACCGTCTATTGATTGGGAGTTTAGTGGTTGGAGTGGAGATCTGACAGGTTTGGACAGTTCGATGACCATGACAATGGATTCGGATAAATCGGTAACCGCAACATTTCAGACGACGTTTCCGGTGATACGCTCATTTACTCCTCTGAGCGGCATTTCCGGTACAGTTGTGGACATATCAGGAAATAATTTTACCGGGGCGACGGGAGTGACTTTTAATGGAGTTCCTGTGGCTAATTTTACGGTGGTTTCTGATACGCTGATAGAGACCATAGTACCGGAGAATGTGACTTCAGGTTTAATAAGTGTAACCACGGCCTTTGGCCAAGGAATAAGCTCGGTTGACTTTATCGTGGAAGGGGAAAAGCAGCCTGTTATACATATAGAAGCAGAAAATATGTTTCTCGATGGTTATGTTTTGGAGCCAGCAGATACTAGTTTTTCTGGTTCTATGCGGATAAAACTATCTACGAAAGTTGGGACTGCAACACAAATATTCCCCGGGCCATCTGGTGTCTATGATGTTTTGATCCGATACGTCGATGAAAGTGACGGCCAGTCAGACTTATCAGTATCAATTGGAGGAAGCGTTATAAATTCATGGATGCTCGATTTGGATACAGATTCATTGACCTCTAAGACTGTGGCGAATAGTCTATCAATGGATGCAAATACTCAAATCACAATAGAAGGCAAAAGAAATGGTGGAGAGTTTGTTCGTGTAGACTACATTGATTTTCAGCCTGTAAATGGTACGGTGATAATACCTATCATTTCAACTTTTTCTCCGGCCAGCGGTGGCGTTGGCACGGAAGTGACTCTCACCGGTGCAAACTTTTCTGCAACCGGTGCTGGAAATTTTGCCGGCTCAGGCGCTATTCGCATCATGCCGTTGGGAGATTCGATTACAAAAGGTGTGACCGGTTCTACGGACGATGCCGGTTATCGGAATGATTTGGCTGCACTGTTGGATACCGATGGCATCGCGTATGATTTTGTTGGGTCGCAGGCTACAGGTGTCGGCTTCGATAATGACCATGAAGGTCATAATGGCTACTGGGCGGATGAAGTTTTAGCTGAACTGGATACGTGGCTAAATTTAAATCCGCCGGAGATGGTTCTTTTCCATATCGGTACCAATGATATTTCTTCCGGACAGACTAACGTAAGTACCATCACTGAAATCGGTCAGGATTTGGATGTCATTAAGAATTTTGATCCGAATATTGTGGTGATTTTGGCCAGCATTGTGCCACGCAGAGACGGCTTTAACAGTATAACGGATGATTTGAACCAACGAATAGCCAATCTTGTCACAGAAAGAGCCTTGGCTGGAGATAATATCTACTACGCTGGGATTAATGAAGCATTCGTATCCAATTCAAATTGGGCGACGGATTATTTCCCCGTTGATAACGATATTCATCCCAATGATACAGGATATTCGGTTATGGCCAATGTTTGGTTTGATGCAATCGTGAACGTTCTTAACGATGTGCAGAATCTGACCGTTGGGTTTAATGGTGCAATTGCCCAGAATGTGACGCTTGATTCTGACAATCAAATACGTGCAATCGTACCTGCCGGGGCAACCTCAGGGCCGATTAGTGTCACAAATCTTTTCGGAACAGCCTTCTCAACATCCGATTTCGTTGTGAATGCTGCCGCTGGTCCTGCATCACTTGTTCTGAGTTCTCCATCCGCTGGTGAAAACTGGGATGTTGAAAGCAGCCATGTTATCAGTTGGAAGTCTTCAGGGCGGATCGACCGGGTCAATGTGAGTTATTCCAAAGATAATGGTTCCACGTGGAATAGATTGGCCAGCAATATTAAAAATGATGGAAAATTTGTGTGGAGGCTATCTGCTGATGAACACCTTGAATCTGCCAAATACGTTGTAAAAGTGTCGGATGTATTGAATTCTAATATCGCAGATAAATCGCAAACCGAATTTACTATCAATAAAACAAAAGCTCACAAAAATGTCCCGACTTTCAATAAAATCAAAGAAGCTGTGTTGGGTCGTGTGGACAAGAAGAATGAAATTTTTTCAACTGGTGACTTGAATCATGATGATGGTTTGGGTATTATTGACTTGTTATATGCACTTGATATGAATCAGAATCAAAGGATTGTAAAATATTCCAAATCATTGTTGGAAGCTGAAACGTCAGATGCGTCTGTAAAAGTCCTGTCCCCACAGATTGTTTTGACTGATTCAGGGGATGCCTTGCTTCAATTAGCGGCGACGAGCAATGTCCCTGTCCGGGCATTTCAGTTAGAATTGACGTTCGATAATACGAAATTTCAGATACAACATCCGCTAATCTTCGATAATTTTACGGGGATGCAAATTCATACAAATACGTCAAACAATCATTTGACAGTGGTCGGTTATTATTTAAAAGAAAAACAGGCCGAAATGCTGCCCAAAATTCTGATTGCATTCAAAACGAAATTGGCGTCGCATTATGATGGTAAAGCTGACGTTCGCATCGAAAAAGCTATCTTTGTATCTCGGGCAAAGCAAGCTATTGCTACCGAATTAGAGGATCGTTCTCAAAAGACTGAGATTCCATCCGATTTCACCCTTTTTCAGAATTATCCGAACCCCTTTAATCTCGAGACACAAATTAAATATAATTTACCTCAGAAATCCAGAGTGAAAATTCAAATCTTTAATTTGAGAGGGGAATTGGTCCGTACATTGTTAGATGAAGAAATGCAGGCTGGTCAGCATAAGATTGCCTGGGATGCAAAAAATGATAATGAAATCGTTGTTGCTTCAGGGATTTATCTTTACAGGATTAGTGCTGGAAGCTGGAAGACAACCCGGAAGATGACTCTACTTAAATAGTGATTCCCCAAAACATGAAATCGGTGTCACTTCTGTAAAAATCTTATATTTCAAAACCGGTGGCTGCCGGATCGAAATGACATGTCGGAAGAAGCGTTACCGGTTAATGCTTTAAAAGATATTTTTCATTTTAGAAGAGTTTACCGCAAAAATCTCCCCAATTCACTTGACTTTTATCTGAAATATATTTAAATAATTTCGTTTGCCATCCGATTTTAAAGAAACAGTAAGCGCAAGGTTGCGATTTTGACAGTTTTTTCCGCGCTCAAATTGGTTTTTTCTCAATAATACATAAGGACTGGTATGCGAAAGCTCTTAATCGTCGCTCTTTTGATAATTGTCGTGATACTTTGTTTTTCGGGTTTGGTTTTTGGAATGGAAGGTGGTAGTGAGGCTGGTGATCTCGGAGCCAGTCTTCCTATTTGGAGTGTGATTCCGTTTGTTGGCATTTTACTCTCAATTGCAATTTTGCCCCTGGCTGCGGAAAAATTTTGGCACCACCAGTATGGTAAAGTTTCCGCATTCTGGGCACTTCTCTTCGCTATTCCGTTTTACCTGAATTATCGTAGTGAAGCTATTCATGAAATTCTACATGTCTATTTTCTGGAGTTCATTCCATTTATTATTTTGTTATGGGCGCTGTTTACAGTAGCCGGTGGTATCCTGGTGGAAGGCGCCCCCGTAGGGCTGCCGATTAACAATTTAGTGATGTTGTTAATCGGAACGGCTTTAGCCTCCTGGATTGGTACAACCGGCGCTGCGATGGTCATGATTCGACCCTACATCAAAATGAATAAATACCGGAAGTCGAAAATACATTTGATCGTATTTTTTATTTTTCTCATTGCCAATATTGGCGGCTCGTTAACGCCCTTAGGTGACCCGCCACTATTTCTTGGATTCTTACATGGTGTTGAATTTTTCTGGACGTTTAATATTTTTTCCGAAATGGCTTTAGTTTCAGGCCTGTTACTGCTGACCTTTTTTCTTTTTGATACCTATATGTTTCGTAAAGAAGGGTGGCATAAAAAGATGCACCTGAAAGATACCCATTTTGGATTAATTGATGATGGCATTCCGGATGATGTTGAATTGGAAGAGGTTGTAGAAATTGAAAATTTGGTGACCCACAAAAAGCAGCTAAAGACTTACCGAATGGAAATCAAGGGTTTGTTTAATATTTTGTTTCTTCTGGGGATTATCGGCGGTGTGCTTTTCAGCGGCAAGGTGCATCTGGGAGATGTTCATGTCCTGGGAGTTGATCTGGTCTGGGAAAATATCGTTCGTGATGTCTTTTTAGTTTGCATGGGTTTACTTTCATTGAAGTTGACGCCATGGGAATATCGGGAAGAAAATGATTTTGATTGGTTTCCAATTATCGAAGTAGCGAAATTATTTGCAGGAATTTTTATTACGATCATCCCGGCAATCCTTATGTTGAAAGCTGGTGAACACGGACACCTGAAGTTTGTTATCGATTTTGTCGATAAACCAGCGGACTATTTTTGGATGACCGGTTCTCTGTCCAGTTTTCTGGATAATGCCCCCACGTATCTTGTGTTTTTCAATACGGCACTCGGTAAATTCGGTCAAACGGTGCAATGGCTAATGGCTGACGGTAGTGAATATTTAAGAGCCATCAGTACCGGCGCAGTATTTTTTGGCGCCATGTCTTACATTGGCAATGCACCAAATTTCATGGTCAAAAGTATTGCTGAACAGTCAGATATTAAAATGCCAAGTTTCTTTGGTTACATGGGATATTCACTTTTATTGTTAGTACCATTGTTTATTTTAGTAACCTTTGTATTTTTTTAAATGTTTTTATTTTTATTTTACTTGTTTGCAGCAGTGGCAGTCGTGTCTGCCATTATAATGATTTCGCATAAAAACCCGGTTTATTCAGCGTTATTTTTAATTCTTACCATGTTTTCTATCGCCGGTTTTTATGTGTTGTTGAATGCACCTTTCATCGCCGCGGTACATATTGTCGTTTATGCCGGTGCAGTGATGGTTTTGTTTTTATTTGTCATCATGTTGATCGATTTCAGGAAAGATGAGACGGAGAAAAAAAAGGGATTGTTGCTTCCGTTCCTCGGTATTTTGCTCGCACTGGTTTTGGTGGTTCAACTTGGAATTTTTCTGTTTTCCGGCTTTCACAATGGTGTGGAGAGTACCGCTATGGTAAAAGTTGGCAGTACGAAAGCAATTGGTGAGTTGCTTTTTACAAAATATTTGTTTCCTTTTGAAGTAACGTCTGTGTTATTGCTTTCTGCTATAATTGGCTCTGTTCTTTTAGCAAAACAAAAACTGAAATCATGAATGTAATTTCTGTATATCATTATTTGATCGTAAGCGGGGTTTTGTTTACAATAGGTGTTGTGGGCGTTCTCACAAGACGCAACGCTATCGTGATATTTATGTCCGTAGAACTCATGTTGAATGCGGTCAATTTAACATTCGTTGCTTTTGCCGGACAGTTAAGAACTCTTGACGGGCAGGTATTTGTATTTTTTGTTATGGTGGTTGCCGCAGCAGAAGTTGCGGTCGGACTCGCGTTAATTGTTGCTATTTTCAGACAAAAAGAAACGGTTTATGTCGATGAAATAAATGTCATGAAATGGTAACTTCTTTAACCGGCTGTAATTTCTATATTTCAATTTAATTCATAAACAAATAGTTTCGGTATGTTCGAGTATATCTGGGTCGTGCCATTATTACCACTCGTGGGTTTCTTGTTGAATGGCTTGTTGGGGTATCGCTTCAATGAGAAACAGGTCGCAGCAGTTGCGTGTGGTACGATCGGTTTATCCTTTGCAATAACCTCTGTCCTGTTTTTTCAGTTTATTCATCTCCAGGGAGAGAATAGATTTATTACTCAGACGATTTATACCTGGATTCAAGCTGGTAACTTTAAAATTGATATCAATTTTATGCTTGATCCGCTTTCGATGATTATGCTGTTGGTTGTTACCGGTGTGGGTACGTTAATCCATATTTATTCCATTGGGTATATGCATGGCGACCGTGGGATTGCTCGTTACTTTGCATTTTTAAATCTGTTCACTTTTGCTATGTTAGTGCTTGTTTTGGCGGATAATTTTCTGCTGATGTTTGTGGGTTGGGAGGGGGTTGGTCTTTGCTCCTATTTGCTTATCGGTTTTTGGTATGAAAATGAAGATTTTGCGTATGCAGGAAGAAAAGCATTTGTGGTGAACAGAATCGGTGACTTTGGTTTTTTGCTCGGTATGTTTCTAATTTTTATGCATTTTGGCTCTTTGCAGTTTGAAACTGTTTTCAGTAAAGCCCCGGATGTTTTAAACGCAGGAACGGCCACGGTAGTTTGTCTGTTGTTATTTGTAGGAGCGATGGGAAAATCAGCACAAATACCCTTGTATGTCTGGCTTCCGGACGCGATGGCTGGTCCGACGCCGGTGTCTGCTTTAATTCATGCTGCAACGATGGTAACGGCTGGAGTTTACATGCTCGCGCGTACACATATTCTCTATTTGCAATCGTCAACAGCCATGTTTGTTGTCGCTGTTGTGGGCGCCGCCACTGCATTTATGGCAGCAACCATTGCTTTGGTGAATAATGATATTAAAAAAGTGCTGGCGTATTCAACAATCAGTCAGTTAGGTTACATGTTTTTAGCCTGCGGCGTCGGTGCGTTTGGGGCAGGGATTTTTCATGTGACCACTCATGCTTTTTTTAAAGCATTGCTTTTTCTGAGCGCCGGCAGTGTAATGCACGCTCTAAGCGGCGAAACCGATATGACAAAAATGGGAGGTCTGAAAAAGAAACTACCCGTTACGTTTAAAGTGTTCTTGGTCGGCGCGATGGCCCTTTCCGGCGTGCCATTGTTTTCCGGATTTTTTTCCAAGGATGAAATTCTTTGGCGTACCGTCAGTAGTCCGCTTGGAGGTTTCGGTCTTTGGTTTGTGGGCGCTCTGGTTGCAGGTCTCACTGCTTTCTATTCCTTTCGTCTGATTTTTATGACTTTTTATGGGAAGTCAAGAGTTTCTGCGGAAGTTGAAAAACATGTACATGAATCTCCTAAAATTATGGCTGTTCCTTTAGTCATCTTAGCCGTTTTATCTGTGATTGGAGGGTATATTGGCATTCCTCATTATTTCACAAAATTTGAGCATTTTTTAGAACCCGTTTTTAATCGTTATATGACATACAATTTATTTGAGAGATCGCACGACATGGTGGGTATCGAACTGAGCTTTATGACTGTATCCACGTTAATCGTTTTTATGGGAATTGGTTTTGCTTATCTCTATTATATTGTACGGCCTTCTATCGCTGATTCCACTGCGCATCGTTTTAAAGGTATTTACACGTTTTTATACAACAAATGGTATGTGGATGAATTGTATAATGCAGTCATTGTAAAACCGGTTGAAATGCTGTCTGAAAATGTTCTGTGGAAATGGTTCGATGTGAAAATCATCGATGGGTTTGTGAACCTTGTACCAAGGTTGACCGGGAAATTTAGCGGTCTTCTCAGACGTACAGAGACGGGCATGGTGCAGAACTATGCTTTTACAATCGTGTTTGGCGTTGTGCTGTTACTCGGCTATTTTTTGCTGAAATAATATGACTAGGGCGCGTTAATTTCTGATGAATCTGCCAATTTTAACAATTATAACCTTTCTACCTGTGCTCGGCTGTCTGGCGTTGTTGTTTGTTCAAAATGACAAAGATGACATCGTAAAATATATCAGCCTGGCCACAGCCATTCTTGGATTCCTGTTTTCTCTGCCCCTGTATTTTTACTTCGAACCGGTAGCCGGAATGCAGTTTTTGGAAAACCATGCCTGGATACCGGCATTTGGCATTAACTACAAAGTCGGCATTGATGGTATTAGTTTGTTTCTAGTGCTATTAACAACATTTATCAGTCCATTGGTGATTTTATCGTCCTGGCGGGCCGTCACGAAAAGCATTAAAGGCTATATGATTTCCATGTTGTTATTGGAAACCGGCATTCTCGGTGTGTTCGTGTCCATGGATTTGTTTCTGTTTTACGTGTTCTGGGAAGTGATGCTGATTCCGATGTACTTTATCATCGGGATTTGGGGCGGAGAAAGACGTATTTATGCGGCAGTGAAATTTTTTATTTATACCATGGTCGGCAGTTTGCTGATGTTGGTTGCAATCCTGGTACTCTATTTTTATCATGGAGGTTTCACCGGAAATTACACCTTTGATTTGGAGGCGCTGCAGCAAATTCAAATTCCGTTGGGCTACCAGACCTGGCTGTTTCTGGCATTTGGTTTGAGTTTCGCCATTAAAGTACCGATTTTTCCATTCCACACCTGGCTACCGGACGCCCACGTGGAAGCTCCTACCGGCGGTAGCGTAATATTGGCGGGCGTTTTGCTAAAATTAGGTGCCTACGGGTTTCTGCGATTTTGTTTGCCGTTATTTCCGTATGCCGCAGAAAAATTCACTCCGCTCATTTTTACACTCGGCGTTGTGGGAATTATCTATGGCGCGTTAGTAGCCATGGTTCAACCAGACTTGAAAAAATTAGTTGCCTACTCCAGTGTAAGCCATCTCGGTTTTGTGATGATTGGAATTTTTGCCATGAATAACCAGGGGCTGCAAGGGGGCATTTTGCAAATGATAAATCATGGCCTCTCCACCGGCGGTTTGTTCCTCATCGTCGGGATGATTTATGAACGCAGGCATACCCGTTTAATAGCGAATTTCGGTGGTCTTGCCAAAAAAATGCCGATTCTCGCAACGTTTTTTATGATTATTACCCTGTCTTCCATCGGGTTGCCGGGGTTAAACGGTTTCATCGGTGAGTATCTGATTTTGCTCGGTACATTTTTAAGCAATGAAAAATTCGCCATCCTGGCGACATCAGGAGTTATTCTGGCGGCGGTCTATATGCTCATGATGTTTCAAAGAGTCATGTTCGGAAAATTGGACAAAGAGGAAAATAAAGTGCTGAAAGATCTGTCTTCAAGGGAAATAGCCGTTCTTGTGCCGCTTGTGATTTTTATCGTCGTCATCGGTGTGTTTCCAAATCTTTTTCTGACAAAAATGGAGCCGTCTGTAAATCATTTGGTTCAGACCGTTGAAACAAAACTCTCTGATATTCACAGAGCTGAAACCAATCTGATTGCTTTGAAAAAAAATCAAAATGATGTAGGATCGGATTAATCTTATTAAGACATTGTATGATACCGAAAGACATTAACTTTTTAGTCGTCGCACCCGCGGTTATTCTAACGCTAACAGGGTTTGTTATCTTGCTGTTGGGGCTGTTTCTTCCAAAAATTTCCCGGCAAGTGAAAATCCTACTGGCTTTAGCGGGTCTTGCTTTGGCCGGTTTATTTACCATTCAGGCCTGGAATACATCCGCCGTCACTTTTGGTGGGATGATTTCTGCGGACAATTTTGCGATTACCTTTAATTGTATTTTTCTTGTGGGCGCAGGTTTGAGTCTGCTTCTTTCATTAAATGAATATGAAATGGGGTATCTGCTTTATGCTGAATTTTCCACAGTGCTCCTATTTGCCACTGTGGGAATGGTGCTCATGGCATCCACCACCAATTTACTCATTCTATTTCTTGGCCTGGAAACGCTTTCCATATCGCTGTATGTTTTGGCAGGAATAAAACGAAATGAAGTCCGCTCTTTGGAAGCCTCCTTCAAATATTTTCTATTAGGCGCTTTTGCCAGTGGATTTCTTTTGTATGGAATTGCTTTTTTGTATGGGGCAACCGGTACGCTGGATTTAAGAGTGATCGCCCAAATGCTCACCAGTGCAAATAATGTTCTCAATCATCCTTTGTTAATTTTAGGTGGCTTGCTGGTAGTTGTAGGGTTGGGATTTAAAGTTTCCATGTTTCCGTTTCACATGTGGGCGCCTGATGTTTACCAGGGCGCACCAACACCGATTACGGCATTCATGTCCACGGGCTCGAAAGCAGCCGGATTTGCGGCCATGCTCAGGGTGTTGTTCTCCACCACAAATGGAACATCTCCGGATTGGGTGACGATTTTGTGGGTCATTGCAGTTTTGACCATGTTCATCGGAAATATCGCGGCACTTGTTCAGACAAACATCAAACGAATGCTGGCCTATTCTTCCATTGCACATGCCGGCTATATCTTAATCGGTCTGGTTGCCTGGAATGGCGTTGGCAAGGCGAGCGTGATTTTTTACTTGCTTTCGTACACATTCATGAATATTGGCGCGTTTGGCATCGTTGCGTTCCTGGGCAAAAAAGAAAAAGAGAATCTTGATATCGATGATTTTAATGGATTGGCATTTAGAAAGCCGTTCATAGCTATCCTGATGGCCATTTTTATGTTCTCTCTGGCAGGGTTACCGCCCACGTCGGGTTTTTTCGGTAAATTCTATCTGTTTTCTGCGGCGGTCAAATCGGGTCATGTTCCGCTGGTGATTTTAGGCGTCATCAATTCGATGATTTCTGTCTACTATTATTTGGGCGTGGTCGTCGTCATGTTTATGAAAGAATCTGAGAAACCTCGTGCATTGCCGGGAAAACTTCCGGCTGTTTCCTCCAGTTTAATCATTGCCGCACTTGGCACACTTGGTCTGGGAATTTTCCCTTCCTATTGGATCAAGATGTTTGAATATGTTATCCATACAATGGTATAGCGCTTTTCTTGGAAAATAGATTTCACGAAATAATTTTTTATCATTTATCATAAGGCTGTCGTCGGTCATCATGAATTATCAGGAATTACTTCAGGATGTCACCCAGGACCGAAAGTCGGGTGCCTGGTTAGTGGCCAGAAAAGCAATTGCCTGCCTGGATGCTTTGATCAAGGAGAAAAGTTCGGCAGATATTACGGAATTAATTCACAATGTGGAACACGTTAGTTCGGAGATATTAAAATCTCAGCCCGGTATGGCGCAATTGACTAATTTGTTCAATGCTATTTTTGAAACTATTGAAAATGAAACTTCAAAAAATGGTGTGGTGTTAGCTCGAAAAATATCGGGTGAAGCGAAACGATTTGAAGAGGTAGCTAAAAATGCGGTAGCAAAAGTGGCGGAATTCGGCGCTGCGTTAATCGCTGAAGATTCGGAAGTGCTGGTACATAGCAACAGCAGTACTGTCTTTGAAATACTAAAAAAAGCATATGAAACGGGTAAAACGTTTCAGGTTATATTGACGGAGTCCCGCCCCATTGGCGAAGGGCATGTCTGTGCGGAAGAACTGGCC
This sequence comes from uncultured Calditrichaceae bacterium, assembly GCA_964455375.1. Taxonomy (GTDB): domain Bacteria; phylum Zhuqueibacterota; class Zhuqueibacteria; order Oceanimicrobiales; family Oceanimicrobiaceae; genus CAYVXE01. The sequence continues at coordinate 5,222 of CAYVXE010000095.1, read as the reverse complement.
AAACTCGGTGTTCATTCCATTTTTCTCATCGATGCAGCGGTTAGCAAAGGCGTTGACCGCGCCGATATTGTTCTGCTGGGGGCAGATAGTGTTTCTGAAAATACCTTGGTAAACAAAATCGGTACCAAAGGAATCTGTTTACTCTGCCGGGAATCTGTTGTACCCTGTTATGCCGTAGCTGAGTCGAGTAAGTTCAGCCCACAAAATTTAAATCCGAAAAAAGAGCACCCACGGGACCCAAATGAGGTTTGGGATTCAGCGCCGGCGGAAACCTCCGTACAAAATTACTATTTCGATACGGTGCCGCTCGATTTATTTACAGGTATTATTTCGGAAGAAGGTATTTTGACGCCCTCTGAAATCGGCGGCCGGATACGTTCACAGAAAGTAAGTCCTAAATTACGCGAACAATTGAAATAGTCCTTTATCCGTATTACGTGACTACTTTTTAAACGCTCTCATTTTTAGCAAAGCCATTGTGGCTTAATCAAGAAATAAATTTTTAATGAAGCCAGGGCGAATTATGAATATTAAAGTAAAAAAGACGGGTCTTGATGTTGCCAAATGTTCTGTTTTAATTTTGGGATGTTTTGAGAATGCGCATGGTCTCAATCTTAGAAAGAATGAAAACGTGACCGGCTTTTGTCAACCTTACTTCGATTCAAAGGACTTTTGTGGTAAAAAAGGCGAGAGCCTTCTTCTGTACACCAACGGCCAATTAAAGGCGCAACGACTTTTATTGTTGGGATTGGGGTCTTTGGATGACTTTTCTTTGTTGCAGCTAAAGCAAACCATCGGTGCGGGCGCTAAACAGGTGACTGCTAAAAACCTGGATGAGATTTCCGTCGGCCTTGAGTCATTTCTAACGGAAAAGGCGTCTGCAACGGACGTGGTAAAATCAATCGTGGAAGGCATTTCGATTGGAACTTACGCGTATGAGAAATACATAAATAAAAAAAAATCGGTAAATTTACGGGAAGTAACGATTTTTGTACCATCTGAATTGCCGGAAAAAGATTTGCGGAAGACCGCGCAGCAAAGTAAAATCATTGCCGAAGCGGTCAATTTTACCAGGGATTTACAAAACCATCCGGGTAACTGGTTGACGCCTACACGGCTGGCAAATATTTCTAAAAAAGTATGCAAAGAGTTGGGTTTGAAATGCAAGGTACTCGAAAAGCCGGATATTTCCAAACTGAAGATGGGGGCGCTGTTGGGAGTTGCCCAGGGAAGTAAGCAGCCGCCTAAAGTAATCGTTCTTGAACATAGACCGGAAAAAATCAAGACGACCGGGAAACCTATTGTTTTCGTAGGTAAGGGCGTCACATTTGACAGTGGCGGTATCTCCCTGAAGCCGGCGGCAAGTATGGAGGAGATGAAATTCGATATGTCCGGCGCGGCGGCGGTGTTGGGGGCGATGAAAGCGGTTGCACAAATAAAGCTGCCTGTACATGTCGTGGGAATTATCCCGACGGTTGAAAATCTGCCCAGCGGTTCCTCGATGAAGCCGGGTGATATCTTGACAGCAAGTTCAGGAACAACCATCGAAGTCGTTAATACGGACGCGGAAGGTCGTCTCATTCTCGCCGACGCTCTTGCGTACGCGAAAAAATTTAAACCGCAGGTCGTCATCGATCTGGCTACCCTGACCGGTGCATGTGTGGTCGCTTTCGGGCACCGGGTGTCTGGAATGATGGGCAATGATCAGCCGTTAATGGATGACGTGAAAGCTGCCGGTGAAGTTTCCGGCGACCGTGTCTGGCAATTACCACTTTGGGATGACTATTACGAAGATATCAAAAGCGATTATGCAGATATCAAAAATTCAGGCGGACGTTGGGGCGGCGCCATTACGGCCGCTGCGTTTCTCGGTACCTTTACAAAGGATTTTTCCTGGGCACATATCGATATCGCCGGCACGGCCTGGAACGAAGAAAAAACCGATTATTTACCTAAAGGCGGAACCGGCGTTGGCGTTCGTCTTTTGGTGGAATATTTACTGGCTAAAGTGAATTAGTTACTGATTGACCGAAAACCCGCGTTCTGTCATTTCGACCCGGCCGACGCCGGGGAGAAATCTGGCGACGCCCATGTGTTTGATTCTAAGAAACTGTTTTTATAATAGATAACTGTTAGCGCTCCAGATTCCTCACCCTGAACAGCGGGTTTGGAATCCGGCAACCGCCCGGATAAAATTGACGTTTTCGTTCAATCACTACAAAAACAGGAGTTAATGTGGCGGGTAAAGTAAAAACGTACAAAAAAGACACGCTGACCATTTACTGGAAACCAGATATTTGTATTCATTCTGAAAATTGTGTGAAAGGGCATGCCGGTGTGTTTAACCCGGAAAGCAGGCCATGGATTAATGTGGATGCAGCTTCTGCCAAAGAAATTATGGACGTCATTGACAAATGTCCGTCGCAGGCACTATCCTATACATGGAACGATGTAGAGAAGCCACAAGATTTACCACAGCAAAAGTCTGACTCAGTTGAAATCAGTATGTTGAAAAATGGCCCCTTCATCGTGAAGGGAAATTTTGTTCTTTTGGATAGCGACTCGCAGACGTTAGAGACCGGTACAAAAGCGGCGCTGTGTCGATGTGGTGCGTCTAAAAATAAACCGTTCTGTGACGGGGCGCATAAGGAGATCGATTTTCAGGGATGATAATTCTCGTTTATTCTCTTCTCGTTGGTTGTGCGATTTTTACCGCATTCTTTCTTTTCATTGTGACATTCGGTTTCAGAAACACAAAACGGCCGCACCTGAAAACACCTGCTCGGTTTGATGTTCCATTTCAGGAAGTGCGGTTTCCCACAAAAAATAACCGTCAATTGTATGGCTGGTGGATTCCCTCTGAAAACAAATCGAAGACATCTTTGCCGACGTTGATTTTGGTGCATGGTTGGGGGCGAAATGTTGAGCGGGTTTTGCTCTATATTCAGGAGTTACATCCGAAAGGGTTCAACCTGCTGGCGTTCGATTCCCGCAATCACGGCAGCAGCGATAAAGACAGGTTTTCGTCCATATTAAAATTTGCTGAAGATATCCGGTCTGCGGTAGATTTTGTTGTTCGGAAATCTTCAGTGGCTTCCGGCAGCGTTGGCGTTGTCGGGTTGTCCATTGGCGGCGCTGCGGCAATTTATGCCGCTGCGCATGATCATCGGATTCGTGGGGTCGTGACGGTTGGTGCTTTTGCCAGTCCGGCGGATATTTTACGCGCCGCTTTTCGAAAATGGCGCCTGCCTTATTTCTTGTTGGGTTGGCTGGTGTTTAAATATGTGGAATGGAGAATTGGCGCGACGTTTGAACAAATTGCTCCGGTGAATAATATTCAACATACCTCTGCGAAAATTCTGTTGATTCACGGTGAACAGGATGTGGTTGTTCCGGTTGAGCAGGGGAGGAAGCTTGAGCGTGCCGCTAATTCGCGTACAACCCGTCTGTGGGTGCAAGCGGGAAAGGGACACTCGGATTGTCATCTGCATCCGGAATTCTGGCCTGTGGTTGAGACGTTTTTACAAAAGGCGTTCGAGGTGGCAAATGCGTTTAAAACGTAACTTTAAAAACCGACTTTCTTCAAGAAAGTCGGTTTTTGAGTTTATCTCACCAAAACCATCTTTCTGCTCTCCCGAAAAATACCGCTGTCGAGGCGGTACACGTAAATACCGCTGGGAACCCGTTTGCCTTCATTGTTCGTGCCGTCCCAAACAACCGAGTAACTGCCCGCCTCCTGGGTTCGGTTAACCAACGTACGAATTTTTTGCCCGAGAAGATTGTAAATGCTCAGGGTTACCTTTCTGGATACCGGCAGCTCGTAGCGAATGGTCGTGGCCGGATTGAACGGATTGGGATAATTCTGCAACAAGTGAAACGTTTCCGGCAATGGAGTTTCGTACATGTTTTGCTCAACTTTCATCGGCTGGTAGCCGTAGCTCACATATTCCCGCACCTTGCGGGCGAAAAAATTCATCACCTGAATGCTGGCCAGCCGGTTGGCGCCCAGTCCGGCGGTGACCGCAAATATTACTTCCTGCGTGTCGCCCAGCGCCAGGTTAAAGCCGGACGTGGTCATGTCGGATTGCGCATTGCTTCCCCAAGAATCAAGCCAACCGGTCTGAGCAATGGGATCCCCTGTGTACATGAACGTTGTGGGCTTTTGCGTCACCGGATCGAAAATCGGATCGGCAATGTACCAGGGCCGGGGTAGAAATCCATTGATTATGTTATAATACATTAAGGTCCCGTGGTAGCCGGGACCATTTGACGGATTACTGATGCTGTCTCCAGCCTTGTTGAGCAAGCTGCCGGTCATGGGGAGATTGCGGTAACCGGGTTTTTGCTGAAAATCAAACGTGCCGGAATTGTCCGGGGCAGAGCTTTTTACCAGCGGCCCCTGCAAAAGCTGGTAGCACACGGCTGGCACCGAAGAAAGATAGGTGGTGTATGCCGGGTCCTGTGTGACTGAATTGTATGTGTAAACCATCTGCAGCGTGGTGTCTGTGGCCAGCATGTCATCCGAGAAAGTACCTAAATCCTCTTCACTGTAAACGCTGAAGCCCATACTGTCGATGTGTGCGCCACGTGGTGTGGTATCTGTGCCGCGGTAAATGATGCGGTTGCGCCGAAGGATAGTGTTTTCGAGATTAGGGTCGTCCCGATAGGCCCAGAGTGTAATCTGCAATTCGATGCCGATGGGCGGCGAGCCGTGTAACGCCAGCGTTTTTGTGGAATCGAGATCGTTGGCCACCAGCCAGACGATCTGGTCGGCATCCAAAAGTCCAGGTTGCTCCCCGGCATCCATCACACCGTTGCGATTGTCGTCGTAGAACGGCGCGCCTTTTTGCCAGGGCCAGGTGGCCAGGTCCTGCGCGTAGGCTGTTCGCAAAGAGTCGGCGAACCGTTGCAACTCTTCGGGCGGAAACTGAAAGTTGAGGCTGTCCGTATCGGGTCTGAAGGAGAGGAGGTCGCGGGCTTCATCGGTCAGGTTGGCGGTTTGCCAGTCCGGACGGTAACGCCAGACGTGGTTCACTTGTGGATCTGCCGGATCCTCCGCCTGTCCTATGTCCGTAAACGCACCGGGTTGCAGACCTGATGCCCAGTTAGTTCCGCCAACCCGGATGATTGGCTCCCGTCCGTCTGCTACCATGCCTCCCCAGACGAGTCCATCCGCCCACACCAGCCCAACGGGGACGCCGCGCGGGTAAAGCAGTCCCCAC
>CAYVXE010000094.1:0-16693 GCA_964455375.1 uncultured Calditrichaceae bacterium | reverse complement strand
ATGACATCAACGGCGACCGCATTCGCGGCAACGACCTGGCATGGATTCCGAGCTCTGCCGACGACATTTCCGACCCGGCCAACTGGGCGGCTATTGAAACCTTCATCAATTCAGAGCCCGCGCTGAAGGATGCCAAAGGCAAGATCTTTCCACGTAACTCGGCTCGCGCTCCCTGGCAGGACCGTCTGGACCTGCGCATTACCCAGAAGATTCCATCACTGCGCACGCAGAACCTCGAGCTGACGCTGGATATTCTCAACCTGCTCAATTTCCTGAACAACGACTGGGGACAGATCAAGTTCGTCAACTTTGATGCAGCAACCCTGTTCAACGATAAGGGCTACGACGCCAATGGCAAGCGTGATCTCAGCCTGCGTCTGCGCGACACCAACGGCGACGGCAAGGTGACGCGCGCCGACGTGTTCTCGACTTCTGACCTTGCTTCACGCTGGCAAATTCAGTTAGGCGTAAGATACAACTTTTAATCCGCATCTTCCATAGACTGACTGCACATCAAAGGGCTGGCGCTTTGAACGCCGGCCCTTTTCTTATTGGGCTACCGCTTATGAATACGCTGAATATATCCTTGCTTCTTTCAGTGAAATTTTGCAAGTTTGGTAACTTTCGTACGCCTCTGTAAAATCGGTTCCGTGCCTCCGAAAGGCATAAATACACACCGGCACCTATCCCAGATTAAGGAGATTAAATGACGAACAGAATCATTTTTGCGCTGGCGCTTTTGGGTATGGTTTTGACGACGCATATATGGGTGCAAAAACAACGCGGTTTCGATGCAGGCTGTCTGGGCCTGCCGACCGTTCAGCGGCAAACCATCACCGTTTCCGGATGCCAGGAAGCGATGGAAAGCGATTTCAGCACGACGCTCGGTGTTGACAACGTCGTGGCCGGCTTCCTGTTCTACGTTGTCATGGGTGGCCTCTGTCTGGCCGGTATCTTTACAGGCGCCCGCACACGCAGCATTCTGTCGAATCTCAGGTTGGGCCTTGCCGGCATTGCGCTGGCCTTCTCGCTCTACCTGGTTTTCATTCTCTTTTTCAAGATCGATGCGGTTTGTGTGCTGTGTCTGATGTCCGCCTTGTGCGTGATCGCGATTTTTGTTTTGCAAATGATCCAATTTAGAAAAGACCGCTCCTCCGACAAAGCCAGCGAGGATCCTGGTGCTCGCGTCATCGAACTTGGTGTGGCCACGCTGACGTCCTTTGTTGCCGCCGCGCTGGTCGTTCTGGATTTGGTGTTCCTGGGCAATGTCGCGGAAGCAGGCAACGCCGGCGCCACTGATATTGAGCAGATGCGGGCGGTTGCCAACGACGTTCTCGAAACCCGAATCGGGCATGACTTTCTCGCCAGGATGGCGCCGTGCGAAATCGATGCTACCAGCCCGATAATCGACTGGCAGCCTTTGATCAAACCGACGGATCCGTTTGTAGGAAATCCCAGCGCCAGAGTCACTTTTGTCGAGTTCTTCGACCCGAATTGTCCCACCTGCAAAATGCTGCATCCGGTCATGCAACGTGTGATCCAGCGCTATGGCGACAGAGTCCGGTTTTATCTTAAACCCTACGCACTCTGGCCAAAATCGCTTTCGCAAATTGAAGCCCTCTGGTTCGCGGCAAAAAGCGGCAGCGACAAGTACTTCGCCTTGATAGATGAGCAATTCCAGGTGCAGGTGCATGAGGGGCTCTCAATCGACACGGTCAGAAAACTTGGAGAAAAAATCGGCCTCGACGGTGCGGAACTTGAACGCACACTGAAGCACAAAACGCTGCGCAACAAGGTCATGCAGGACAAACAAATGATCAAGGCCGCCGGAATCAGATCGGCGCCTACCCTGCTGCTGGATGGCAAGTTTGTCGGCAAAATCGGACAAACGCTGACGGTGGAGTGCATCGGCCGTTTGATCGAGGAGGAGCTGCAGGCGAAGTGATTCGTTTTGCGGTTGCGGCCGTTTTTCTGCTCTCCGCGGGTTTTCCTGAGTTTTCAGATATATTTATGTCGTGCCTACCACAGGGAATCCCAGCGCAGCAGAGCCGCAACCAAAAGATAGCTAAAAGAATTTAGCCACGGATTTACAAAAAACTTTGCTGAAAAAACACAATGTTGCAGGCTTGTAGTATAGGGGGGTGACTACTCTATGAAAGGCCAATACCCAAAAGCAATCGGCCTTTTTTTGTCACCATTTACACCATTAACTCTCACTTAATTTCTAAAAATCAAAGTATTTCAATTTTCATAAATAGTTTTTGTTGACTTTTTGCCCTGTTTTTTTTACTATGCAATTATAGCTTCGTGTAATTCCTCGTAATAAGGTCGGGGAAGTCTCTACCAACAAACCGTAAATTTGTTGTCACCACGGGAAACTGTAACCTAATTCCAAATATTTAACGTGTAAAGACTCTGAAATGAGAGAATGTTACCGGTTTACGTTCCCTGGTTTTTACCCTCATTGTAATTGATTTTTCTCTCAATTTAAAAAACACAACGAGTCCGGTCACATCTATATAAAACACATTTTTTCAATCCTATTATTCGTCGATTAGATTTTATTATTTTTTTATAGATTTTAAACACGGCATCTGATTTTTAAATTCTAACTTTAACGTTTAATTGAATTCCTGATGAAACGATACCAAAAATACTGCCTCGCATTTTTTCTTTTGTTTTTAATTCCTATCCAGGTCGATGCCCAAGTCGATCCGAGATTCACAAAAACCTACGTCGATGATGATACAAAATTTACCACCACCGGCAGCATCGGTTTGACCGTCACCAATTTCGGAACATTTGGCGATGGATTTGCCATCCAGTCTCCGTTCGACCAGCCTTCCTGTGAATATCCGAGAGGGTCTGGCATAGAACACATTTTTGTCGGCGGATTGTGGGTTGGCGGTAAACGGAACAATGGGGCGATTTTAGTCACAACCGGCGCCCGCGACATTCCTTCTTTGCGCGACGTCGCTGCAGGGTTTGAATTTACCAATTCCGAGGACCCCACCGATGTTGTCCTCGAACGTTCCAGCATTATCGACAACCGTTTTTTCTCACCAAATGCAATCAGTCACCAGGATTTCGTTTCTGACTTCTCCGACTCAAATGTAGTTGTTCCGGGTACCACCATTAGAATTCCCCAGCACACGCCAATTAATGTTTCTGTGCATCTGGAAACCTACGCATGGAATTTTCCATTTGCCGATGCATTCGTCATTTTTAATTATACGATCAAAAACACCAGCAAAGAAAGATTAAACGAGGTCTATATTTCGCTCTGGTCTGATTTGGTAATCAGAAATACAAACATTACACCTCCAAGGGTTGGCGCACCGTTTTTTCAGAATGTAGGGAACGGTTTTATCGATTCTTTGCGAATGGCTTACGCTTACGACTTTGATGGCGATCCCGGCTTTACGGACAACGGGCTCTATGTGGCTTTAAAAAATCTCGGCGCCACACCTCAGGCAGGGGATTCAACATACCATCTTGGCGCTACGTACAATGCCTGGCTGTTCCGCGATTCCAGCGATCCGGTGTTGTTTTCACCACAAACCGACATTGACAGTTACCAGAAACAAAAACAGCCGCTGCCACCGCTTCTCATCGATACGGTTATTCGGGGACAAAGAGGGAATTTCATGACGTTGCTCACCACCGGACCGTACCAAAAAATAGACCCTGACTCTTCCATAAATGTTGTCTTTGCGGTCATTTGTGCGGGAAAATTCGGCAATGACCCCAACAACAAGGATACGCAACAGAACAAGCAAAACTTATTTACGAATGCATTCTGGGCACAAACAGCCTACGACGGTGAAGATCGCAACGGTAATAATCGTTTGGACCCGGGAGAAGATTTAGACCTCGACGGTCAGATTGACCGGTACATTTTACCGACGCCGCCAAACACACCGCGCATAAGAGTTGTGCCTGCAGACCGCAAAGTTACGCTGTACTGGGACCGCAGCGCCGAAGAATCCATCGATTTTATCAGCGGTAAAAAAGATTTTGAGGGGTACAAAATTTACCGAACAAAATTAGGCGAAGATTTACCGGGGCGCGACCTCTTTTCTTCCTTTTCTTTGTTTGCAGAATTCGATTCTGTGGATGGAATCGGTTTCGACACCGGCTTTGATTTTGTGCGCCTGGATAAACCGCTTTCCTTTGGTGAATTCACAACGGATCCTTCTACCGGAGAACAGAAAGAAATTTTTTACACCTACAAATTTGAAAATGACAACCTGTTAAACGGATGGCAATATGCTTATTCTGTCACCGCGTTTGACCAGGGTGATCCGGAAATTAACCTTGGCAGCCTGGAAAGCAGCAAACTCTCCAACGCAACCCGCGTTTTTCCGGGCTCACCGACTCAGGAGAAACAGTCGGAAGAATTGGCATTGCGCAAAGAAGACATAAAAGTAGGCGTTTACCCGAATCCCTACAAGGCTCAGGGTGCGTGGGACGGCAATCTCGAACGTGAACGAAAAATATATTTTTTTAACTTACCCTCAGACTGCGATATTAGAATTTTTACGCTTGCGGGCGATTTAGTGGACAAATTTGAGCACCACAGTGCGACTTATGCCGGAGAAGGCATTCAATGGTTTGACCAGTTTTCCACAGGCAAACGTGTATTTTCCGGTGGAGAGCACGCCTGGGATTTGGTTACTCAGGACGATCAGGCCATTGCATCCGGGCTGTATTTTTTCACGGTGGAAGATCTCAACAGTGGCAAACTACAACGCGGCAAGTTTATGGTTATCAAATAATTTGGGGAACTGACTAGTCATTTCCCTCATCCCCACCCTTCTCCCAAGAGGAGAAGGGAGTATTGCTGTGGCTGACTTTTTTTGCAGTTGATAAAATAGAATTATAACGATTTAATTTCACCCAAAAGATAGTATTTGAAATATCGGAAAATATTTTTATTGGGGAAAGAATAGCATTAATAGCACAGTAGTGAGTCCCCTCTCCCGGTGGGAGAGGGCCAGTGTGAGGACGCAACGAAAGTGAAACAGTCAAAAATGTATCCATCTGAAACAACAAAAAGATTGGCAAAATCTTTACGCAAAGAAACAACGCCCGCAGAACAAATACTCTGGCAGCATTTAAGGAACAGAAATCTCTTTGATTTAAAATTTAGAAGACAACATCCAATAGGTCCTTATGTTGTAGATTTTTTCTGCCATGAGTATAAATTAATTATCGAAGTAGATGGAGGGATTCACGAATTAAAACGAAGATCAGACCAGAACAAAATGGCTGGAAGAGCAGCATTTTCAATTAGCCCGGTTTAAGAATGAAGACGTTATCTTTAACATTGAAGCGGTTTTAAACAAAATTGCAAAAAATTGTGGTAAAATTGACTAATCGTTCCCCTCATCCCTACCCTTCTCCCTTTGGAGAAGGGAGTATTGCAATGGGTCATTATTTTGCAGTTGGAAAAATAGAACGACGCTCTCTTACATTCACCCGAATATGTAATATTTGAAATATAGGGAATATGTAAAAAGTCATCCTTCTTGAAGATCTCTTTTATTGGGGAAAGACTAAGATGAATACTAAAGTAGTAAATCCCCTCTCCCGGTGGGAGAGGGTTAGGGTGAGGGAAACTCAATGACAAAGACGAACAAAAACAAACACCAAAAAAGGAGGTGACTACCTAAAAAATTGAACATTAAATTAATTCACTCAACTTACTCATCATTAATCTTGGAGAGAGGACTATGAAAAAATTGATAATAGTGTCTTTTCTTGTAGTCGCATTTGCTGTATCTTCCCTTTTTGCACAGGATCACCTGCTGATTACGGAATTTGCCGTAACTCCCACATCAGGTGAATTTATTGAGATTTACAATCCGACTGCAGACTCAATCGATTTAACCAACTACTACATCACCGACGCCACTTTTGCCAATGGCGGCACCTTCTACTACCAAATTGTCGAGGGTGGCGGTGGCGGTGGCAGCTTTGGTGACTTTCACGCACAATTTCCTGCGGGCGCAAAAATCGGTCCCGGGGAATACCAGAGCATCGCTTTAAATGGCAGCGCCAACTTTATGGGCGAATATGGTGTGGAACCTACGTATGAACTTTATGAAGACGACGCCGCACCCGATGCCATTCCGGACATGCTCGAAGCAACCCCCGGCAGCATCAACGGGCAGGGCGGGCTCTCAAACTCTGGTGAATTTGTCGTTTTATACTACTGGGACGGCGCTTCCGATTTGGTAAAAGACGTCGATTACGTGGTCTGGGGCGACAAAGCCGAGGCCGTGGACAAAACCGGCGTCAGTATTGACGGACCAGATGCAGGTACAGATTCTTCCACCTATCTGGCAGACACGTCTATCGCTGACCAATATGTTGTAAATGCTGACAACGATGTGGATGCTAATCCTCACGATGACGGTATGACGGCACAACGCCGCCTCGATGTGGAAGATGTGGAAATCTGGGTCGGCGGCAACGGTATTACCGGGCACGATGAAACCAGCGAAAACACCTCGTGGAAAGGCGGCATCTGGAGCATTAACGAACCGGCGACTCCCGGCTACCGTGCTCTGGGCAAAAAATCTGCGGCCGACAGCCTGACCATTGCGGATACCCAATTTATCCGTGCCGACGTTATCGGTTTGGGTGCTAATGACGATTCGCCATTCTTGGGCGACACCTTAACCGTTACCGGTATCGTCATGAATGGGCCACGCGCTATCAATCTCGGCGCCCGCTGGGGTGCATTTATCCAGGATGAGCGCGGCGGTCCCTGGAGTGGTTTTTTTGTTATCCAACATGATACAACTGCTGGTGGAACCTTGCTATCCGCAGCTCAAGTTGGCGATAAAATCAAAATGACCGGCATCATGAGCGAATTTCCATCTAATGCTAATACACAAAGTATTTCACAATTTGCTCTCATTACCAGCCCGGTTACACCCATTGAATTTGTTGACTTTGGGCGGCCGACACCCCAGCCAATTTTACTCACTCCGGGCGATCTTGGCGCCACCGGTTCTGCAGAAAATCCGGAATTAACCGAACGCTGGGAAAGTGCCCTGGTTCGTTTTGAAGGCCTGACAGTCCTCAGCAATTTTGCCGGTCAACCGGGTAATATCATGACAGCAGGTGACCAAACCGGCACTATCGCCATCGATGATTACTTCTTTGGACTACGCACTACTCTCGATAATAACCAGGGCGTCTGGCCAGGATTTCCGGCTGGCACAAAGATCAATGTTACCGGATTCGTCCGCGATGTTCTGACCGGCGGACAGGGCCGTACAACCATTAACCCGGTTAGCTTTGATGCCATAGAAGTAGCCTCTTCACCACCTGAAATCTCTAGTGTGTCCCGCAATCCAGTGGCCGTAACCTCAGCGGATAACGTGATTGTTTCTGCAAACATTGCAGATGCGCAAACATCCGTTGATACGGCAGTTGTCTGGTACCGTATTAATGGCGGAAGCTTTCAATCCGTGGCAATGACAAATGCCGGCGCTGATGTTTGGGAAGGTACCATTCCTGCACAGGCCGATGGCAAGCAGGTTGACTATTTCCTTACCGCGGCAGATACGGATGGGGATGGCACAACCGCTCCGGGAGATACATCCTCTGCAAAATTCTTCTATTTTGTCCGTGATGGCGGCTTAACTGTTTTCGATCTGCAGTTCACACCATTTGCAGACGGCAACTCCAGTTATTCTAATCTTGGAGTCACCGTCAGCGGCGTCGTCACCTCCGACTCATCGGACTTCTCATTCTATTTTATCCAGGACGGTACGGATGCGTGGAGCGGGATTCATGTGGATGACAATGTTAACAATGTCAAATTGGGGGACAACGTTACTGTATCCGGAACGGTTCGAGAACGGTTCAATGAAACGCAGATTTTTAACGTGACGGACGTAACCATCAACAGCAGCGGAAATACCGTACCAGGTCCGGTTGTGGTGCAAACCGGTGACTTGAAGACGGGTTCGCCAACGGCAGAAAAGTACGAAGGAATGCTCATGCGGTTGGAAAATGTCACTGTAAGCGACCCCTTCCCGGATGACCCCAGCAACTTCGGTGAATTTCTCATCGATGATGGCAGCGGCGGTCTGCGTGTGGATGATCTTGGTAATTTCCGCGGCAACCTCGACTCCGCATTCGTCCAGGATCAACAGTTGGCATCTGTCACCGGAATTGAGTACTTTTCATTCGGTAATTTCAAACTGATTCCAAGAAACGATAACGATGTCGTTAAAGTACCGGTTTCCGTCAATGACGAAACGCCGGTGCCGTTTACCTTTGATCTGGCACAGAACTACCCGAATCCGTTCAACCCGGAAACAACCATTCGTTACCAACTTGCCGAGAAGAATGAGGTGAAAATCGATATTTTCAACATTCTCGGGCAACGGGTTAGAACGTTAGTCAATAAGGTTCAACCTGCCGGCCAGTACACAGTTAAATGGCTCGGTAAAAACGACAATGGTGCTTTTGTCTCCACCGGTGTTTACATCTACCAGATGAAATCCGGAGATTTTGTTAAAGTACAGAAAATGTTGTTCCTGAAATAGAAAGGCACCGACTTACAGTCACCTTGTTTACACCTTCCAGGTTTTAAAAACCTGGAGGGTGTATTATAAAACGAATCGTTAAATTTTATGAAACAGATCAAGCATCTTCTTTTTTTAGTATTCATTATCCTTATGGCTAACGCCTGCACGGATAATTTTAGCGACAACCCGAAAGCAAACCAGGCTCCAAAAACATTTTTGTCGATTTTTACGCAGAACGACCTTACGCCTTCTATCAGCCGGCAGACGTTTCACTGGTGGGGAGATGACCCGGACGGCATGGTCATCGGTTTTATTTACACATTAAACCCCAACGCTGCTAATCGCACGACCTGGCAGCAAGACACCTCTGATCCGGACTGGACGTTCACAACAAAATCAGAAGAAACGTTTACGCTTACCTTAGCGGGCACAGATACGACCTTCACATTTTGGGTGAAGGCCATCGATGACGAAGGCGCAGCCGACCCGGTTGGCGCCATCCAAAAGTTTCCAATCATCAATACACCGCCGGAGGTTGAATTCCCGGTAGGAACCGATGTACCTGAAACAACCTTTACGGTTGCTACGTTCGTCTGGAGTGGTACCGACCTCGACGGCGACGATACCATTGCCAACTATCAGTATGTCCTTGATGATACCACGAGCAATGCCGCATGGATCGATTTAGATGCAAAAACCAATCTCATTGCCCTCACCGCTAACGCCGGACTAACCGAAGGTGAACATATTTTTTACTTACGCGCAATCGATTTAGCCGGAGCAATCAGTCCGATTATCCGCATGCCGCGCAGTGAGAATGAAATCTGGTTCGTGAAAGAGCCAAAGAGTGATTTTCTGATCATCGACGACTACAATATTGCAGATAATACAGATACTTTTTATAAAACAGCGATCCGATCGATTGTCGGTGCTGCTGACGTATGGGATATAAAAAGCAACGACCAGGCGCTGGATCCTCCCTCTTCGCTGGCATTTCTCATGACGTTAAAACTGTTCGACCGGGTTTTCTGGTACGCGGACACGTCTCCGAACCTCGAAAAAGCGCAGGTCAGCCTTCCGGATTATGTGGAAGCAGGGGGCAAAGTCCTTATGTCGACTTCATTCAAAGAATTCAGTAATAATATCGGCGACCCGCTTGATTTTTCTCCCGCAGACAGTCTGGGTAAAAAAATCAGTCGAATCACGCGTAACCAGATCGTTTTGCCGGTTCAGGATTATGTAGCACTCGGTTTGCCCAACTTGAAGGTCAGCACAGCAATTATTCCGAATGTCTTTCCGGTGGTTCCAAAAATCAGCTCCGAAACCATCTATGTGCTTCCGGAGAATCCCGGTGTGTGGGAAGGAACGCCACCGATGGGCATAATCAATGCAGATCATACGTTTATCTTCTTTGGTTTACCCTTAGCATCTCTTGATGGGTTCGGAACGGCATCACAGCTTTTAGAGAAAATATTCAATGATATCCTTATGAAGTAATAAGCAGGTGGTTGTTATGAAGTTAAACATTCAACTAATCGTTTTCCTGATCTTGTCATGTCTTTTTTCGGTTCAGGGATTTAGCCAGTCAAAGGGTGAATTGCGCGGTAAAATTACCGACAAAAAATCAGGGGAGGCGCTTCCTGGTGTAAATGTTCTGGTAAAAGGGACTTATTACGGAGCGGCAACCGACCTGGATGGAAAGTTTACTATTTTAAAAATGAACCCCGGCGTCTACACCATTGAAATTTCAATGATCGGATACAAGCAGGTTCAGAACACGGGGGTAAAAATAAATCCTGCAGAAACCACGACCTTGAATTTCAAACTTGAAGAAACCGTGTTAGCTTTGGGACAGGAAGTAGTGGTCGTTGGTGAGCAGCCACTTTTTAACATCGAGGAAACCGCCAGCAAAAGGATCCTGTCAAGCAGGGACATTGAGGTTGAAGCAGTGGAGAACATTAAAGACATTATCGCCAATCAGGTTGGCGTCACAAAATCAGATGATGAAATTCATATTCGCGGTGGACGTTCTTATGAAAACGCCTATCTCGTCGATGGTATTTCCGTCCAGGACCCGCTCTCCGGTACCGGGTTTGGTCTGGAACTAAATACAGATGCTATCGAGCAGATCGAGGTCATCACCGGCGGCTTTAATGCTGAATATGGTCAGGCCATGTCCGGAATTGTTAATGTAAAGACCAAAGAGGGGGCGCAGAATTATTCCGGCAGTATTTCTTACAAACGCGATCATTTCGGCAGCTATAATCCGGGCGCCTTTTTAGTGGGCACCTTTAGTGATAAAAACAGACACAGTTTCAACTCTGATATTTTTGAAGTAAGTTTAAGCGGCCCTGAACCACTCACGCAAAAAATTCTTCCGGCACTCGGCATTAAAATGCCCGGAAAGCTTACTTTCTTTAGCACGCTTTTTATGCTTACCAGTAACACGTATTTGAAGCACACGGCCAATCAACTGTTTTCTTCTTCTTTTCATGGCACCAAATTCGCGCCGAAACAACAAAACAGTTGGTCGGGTTTATTTAAACTCGCTTATAAAATTGACCCTACGAAAAAGCTGGTAGTTTCGGGAAAACAATCCGTGGCAATCAATCAAAATACACAGTCCCTGCAAACGAATCTCGAATTTGTCGAGCCCGGTCCCGGTTACCCCTATCTGTACCAGAACAACCTGGACAACTTCAATACATTTACGCACACAAACAAACAGTTGTCTCTTGCCTGGACGCAAACCCTGAATGCGAAATCCTTTTACGAGCTAAAGTTCTCGCGTTTTTTCAGTCACTTGCGTAGTGATGTCAACGGTAAGGACTGGCCGGACATGCAGGAACCGCAGGACATTGTCACTCTGCCGATTCAGTATTTTTATAATAATGACAGCACGATCGTTTCGGTGCTGCCCGGTGATGGATTCTGGGACAGCGGTGATGGGGAAACCTGGCATGATCATTATATCGAAGAATATACGGCGAAACTCGATTTTACCAGACATTTTGGAAACAACGCTCATGAAGTCAAAGCCGGTGTTGAAACCAGTTTTTCTGAGTTACAAATGATCGACATTTTCCGGCCCTGGTTTGGCGGACTCGGGTTAAATAACGATATTTACAAAGTGAATCCCGCTTACGGCAGCATGTATCTCCAGGATCAACTTCGGTTTAAAGGGCTCATCGCCAATGTCGGCTTGCGGTTAGACTACTGGTTTCCGGGTAAACTGGTGGAAGATGCTATCAATAATCCGGAGCTCATAACAATTACCGACCAAACGCGAGAACAGTTTATTAAGGATACGCATTCTTTGTTTGGCAGACGCTACCGCAGCCGACTCAGTCCGAGAATTGGCATTTCACATCCGATTTCAGACAACCAGATGTTGTTTTTCTCCTATGGCCATTTTTCCAAACGTCCAAAGCCGCAATTTGTTTATTCAAAATTAGGTGAAAACAGTGCCAAATCGTCTTTCCAGCGCTTCGGAAATCCGAATTTAAACTATGAAACTACCGTTGCCTACGAATTCGGTTTGCGTCACAAATTCAGCGAAGATGATGTTTTGACGGTAACGGCATTTTATCGTGATATTTTTGATTATGTGACAACCGTTAATTTCCGCGGTACCGGAAGACTTTCAGGGCGTACCTTCACGACCTATTTAAATTTGGATTATGCCCGTTCGCGCGGTATCGAAGCAGAATACCGCACCAGGGCATCTCGTTTTATTTCCGGCTCAATCAGCGGCTCTTACAGCATTGCCACCGGGAAAAGCTCCTCCCCGGATGACGCTTTTTTAGTTGCTCAGGGAACGTTAAATGAACGTCCAATCACGGAAGATTTCCTCATCTGGGATCGTCCTTGGCAAATCAGTGCAGTAGCCAACTTTTATCTTGACAAAGGTCAGGCACCGCATTTTTTGGGTGTAAAAATTCCCGAAAACTGGAACCTGAACATTCGATTATTCGCACAGGCAGGCAGGCGGTACACACCGCAATTTTTTACCGGTTTATTTTTACCAAACGGCAGACCACAGTATTCCAGTGATCTCGACTTTAACGGTCAGGCCGATGACCCGTTTGGAAAGGTCGGACAATATTGGTTCTGGATTAATCTGAATTTTGAAAAATATTTTTCGATTGCCGGACTAAGGTACACATTTATGGTGGAAGTTGAAAATTTACTGGATCGAAAAAATCCGCAAATTATCAATCCGGTAACGGGAAGCGCTTACGAATTCGGTGACCCCACACCCACATCTTTCAACGATCCGCTTTTCCCGGAGACCCAGGCGCCGATCTCGCCGTTTCCATTTAATCCAGCGAGATATTTAACCCAAAGAAATGTCCGAGTCGGCTTATCAGTGAGATTTTAGCTTATGAAAAAATTATTTTATCTTCTAACGTGTTCGCTTTTATTGGTCTTTTGCCGGACCGGTTTTGCACAATTGATTCCTGTTCTGGGTTCACAGAGGGCAGGCACAGCGATGGCTCAGTTTTTAAAAATCGGTGTTGGCGGCAGGGCTGTAGGTATGGGAGAAACGTTCGTGGCCATAGCCAATGACGCATCTGCACTCTTCTGGAACCCCGCCGGCATCACGCTGTTGGAAAAAGACCAGGTTATTTTTTCGCACACCAACTGGCCTGTTGATATTAAACACGAATTCATCGGCTATGTACACAAAATGGGTGAACAGAACGCACTCGGTTTAAGCCTTATTTCCCTGCAAACAGATAATTTCGAAGAAACCACGGAATTTCAACCGCTGGGCACTGGCAGGTTTGTGACCTTTAGCGACATTGCAGTGGGGTTGACCGTTGCCAGAAAAATGACCGATCGTTTCAGTGTGGGGCTGAGTATTAAATATATCGATGAGACCCTCGATGTACTGCATGCACGTAATCTGTTTATCGATTTCGGCACATTTTACAAGACAGGATTCGGCTCATCCAGGTTTGCCGTTTCAGTAACAAATTTTGGAACAAATGTTAAACCTTCGGGAACGTTAATCCAACGAGACGGCACCGAAATTAACAGTTTTCAGGATTTTTCACCGCCGACTATTTTCAGATTTGGTTTTGCCACGGAAGTCATCGATAATGCAACAAACAAATTAACCACGTCCATTCAGTTAAATCATTTGAACGACAACGCTGAAAATTTTAATATTGGTGTTGAGTACTGGTGGGACAGCCTTCTGGCATTGCGCGGTGGTTACCGATTTAATGTTGATGAAGAGTCTTTCGCTGTGGGCGCCGGACTCGCATTACCATTTCGCGTCCTCGAACTGAACCTCGATGTTTCTTACACCGATTTCGGGAGATTAGGTAGTGCCAGCAGATTTTCAGCAGCCATTCAATTTTAAAAACATCTAATCACTGATTATTATGCTTATGAAAATGACGTCAATTTGCACCGCAGTTATATTTTATTTATTCCTTTTCGCCTGCGGCGGAGAAAAATTCCCGCTACCTCAACAAAGCGGTGATAGTGGCACCACGGCTGTCAACGATACAACCTATTTACAGTTAAGTCCTGTTTGGAGCGCAGAAACCAATTACAATTTTGCCCAACCCAAAGATATTCTCGTTGGTAGAGAGCCGCTCATCTATATAGCAGACAGCGGTAACAATCGCATTCTCATGCTGGACCTGGCAGGAAATATCTTAGGTGCTTCACAGACTATAGAAAACCCTGTGGGACTCACACAGGACTCTAAACTCAATCTCCTCATCGTCACGGACAGTAACAAAATTTACCGCCTCAACCTTGTGGCTCACAATCATGACATAGCAACTATTACCCCTGAACTGGTTTTTGAAGAAGTTGACAATCCGGACCGGCGTTATACCGGTATTGCCGCCGCATTGACAAGTCTGCAGGGAAAATCAGTAATTCGTTATTATGTGACGGCCAGCGGTAACCAGAAACGGGACAATCAAGTGCTCATCTTTCCGGAAGATTTCAATGTCAATGTTCCGGATGCCGTCAATCTAGAGCCGGAAGGTCTGGGAATCCAATCGGCCTCCGACCCCAGTGGAATTACGACATTACGGGATTTCAATATAGATTTCATCTTCTGCATGATGGGACAAAATTCGTTTAAAGTACAATGGATTACGGGAGGTGAGTTCGGATTCATCCCGCGGCTCAACCCCGCAGATGGTAATTTCGATATTTTTCAGCCTGGAAAATTTTCCTCTCCTGAAGATGTCACGGTTGACAACGAAGGTAGTATCTATGTCATAGATGCAGAATTGAATCATTTATTCAAGTTCTCTGCTACCGGGAAAGAATTACAGTCGTTTGGCGAAGCCGGAAATGGAGACAGAGAATTTAGTTCGCCAAACGGCGTCGCCATTTTCAATAAAACACTCTATATTGCTGACACAGGTAACAACCGCATCGTCCGGTTTAAATTATCAACGGATGTTGCTGCCGGAAATTAAATTTGTTAACCAGATTATTCAAAAACATCCAAATCACTTGCTCACCCAAGTCATAAACATAAATAATTTTATATTTACATGGCGTTGCAATCGCGTTCATTTCAGGATTGTGAATAATGTGCGTTAACGATCTTTTCAGAATTCCAACAGGGGTTGCTCTTCCCTTACTTCCCGCCTTCCTATGTGTTTTTCTTCAGTTTTTGCATCGGCCTACTTCAAAAATAGCATTTTCTTCGTGAGTTTTTTGCCACCCACGTTCAATTGGTAAATATACACGCCGCTTGGGAACGTCGTTGCGTCGAAAGATATCTTGTAATCACCGGCTTGCTTAAACCCTTTGACCAGGGTCGCAATGTCCTCGCCCTTTACATTAAAGACAACTAATTTCACCGTGGCCGGTTTGGTAACAGAGAATCGAATGGTCGTCTCCGGATTAAACGGGTTTGGATAATTTTGCTCCAGCACGAAGCCCACCGGGACGTCCTGATGAGATACAACTGCGGTAGGAAAACCAAAGACATAATTTGCCACGACCGGCAAATGATCGGACGCTGCATGCAGGGCATCGGCGATACTATCCGGTACAGCAAAATTAAGGCCTGCATTGATGGATAGATTAAAGTGGTTACCATCGTTGCCGAAAGTCTTGTATGACGCTTTAATGACATCTATCCCACCGCCGCTGCGCAAGGCATTTGAAACCAGTTGGAAATCAAACCGGTCGTCCAACCCACCGGTGGAACCGCCGTCTGCCGAAGATGTCGTACGTGTGGATTGAGTGTGAATGAGTGAAAAATTCGCATCGTTGTGCCAGGTTCCCAACCGGTTGATGGGATCGAATAATCGTCCGTCATTGTCGGCCTGACTCTCGATGAGTTTTTGAAATGCGTCTTCAGTGGAAGACTGCACATTAAAATCACCGCACAAAATAAAGTTAGACCCGGCAGTAAGATCATTAAGAAAGTTGCGTAAATTTGTTGTCTGATTCAAGCGTTGATTTTGATCGGAAGTCCCCGACCCCGCTTTCAGATGTGCGGCATAAATAGAAAACTCCTGTCCAAAGGCCAACAAAACGTACTCGGTGATGTCCCGCGGTGACCCTTGAATTTCACTCATCCCTAACAACTGGATTCGGTCCTGCTTATAAAACAAACTGTTATTGATAAAATTCGGCGTTGTGGTAAACGGCGCAGCTTGATAAACTGTTCCGTTTGCATTCATCACATCGTTTAAAAAGGAGAGCATGCCGGCCTGATCTTCCATTTCCTCCACAACCAAAATGTCCGGATCCATAAATTTTATGATCTTTTGAAAATCGTCGATCCTCTGACTTCCCAACGCGCTGGGAAAATGCAACACATTATACGTGGCAATTTTCAACGTATCTAATTGCGCAAAAGAAAACGTCGGTATCGTAAACAACACCGCGAGTAAAAATAAAACACTTCTCCTTATTCTTCCTGACATAACTGCTCTGCTCCGTTCCATTCAAAATAAATCGTTAATTCAATTGTTTTTGCGATTGCACAATATACTAGGGTCGAGCGTAAAAAACAAACAGAATATAAAGATACCTGCGCGTCACGCAGTGAGTTTTTACTTGACAATTTTAAGATTTAATCTTAATTTTATTGTTTAAAATCAGGAGTGTGCGGTTAAAGAATATGTCAGATAAAATCGAACATC
>CAYVXE010000093.1:0-17507 GCA_964455375.1 uncultured Calditrichaceae bacterium | reverse complement strand
TAGTGCTTATACCGCCAATTGGGGCGTATAAGAACAATAAACATACACAGACGTTGGTGGTCATTAAAAACTAGATATGAAGTCAAATAAGAATAAAGGTATTGATCGCAGAGAGTTTATTGAAATAAGCGCCAAGACTGCCATAGGAATTGGGCTGACTTCTTTGCCTCTATTGACTACCAGTTGCCTCGCTTCTACAACTACCAAAATAGTACACGGTGCGTGCTATCACGATTGTCCGGACAGATGTAGTTGGAAAGTGACAACAATTGATAATAAGGTTACTGATTTTCAGGCAAGTCAGAATCCCTACACCGCTGGAAAATTATGTGATAAGATGGTCAACTTTCCTAATGATGTGACATTCAATTCCGATCGAATATTGACCCCCCTAAAAAGAACTGGAGATAAGGGGAAAGGTGAGTTTACTAAAATCAGCTGGAAACAAGCCATAAACGAAGTTGCAACAAAACTCAAGACAATCATTAATGAAAAAGGTGGTGAGTCAATTCTCCCGTATAGTTTTGGCGGTAATCAAGGCAAAGTCCAGAGCAAAGCTCCCAATCGATTTTTTGCACATATTGGAGCTAGCCAACTGGAAAGAACAATTTGTGGCGATACAGCAGTAGCCGGAGTTTTGGCAACAAACGGGCAAACAACAGGTGTATTACCTGAAGATTGCGTGCATAGCAGATTTATAATTTTATGGGGAACTAATCCGGTACTTTCCAACCAACATCTCTGGCCATTTATTCAAAAGGCTAAAGGGAATGGGGCCACAATTGTTGTGGTCGATCCTTTCAAATCTCTTACTTCTGAGAAAGCCGACTGGCACATTCAGCCATATCCAGGTACTGATACGGCTCTTGCTTTAGGACTGATGCATGTAATACTAAAAGAAAATCTACATGATCAGGAATATATTGACCTTTATACTGTTGGGATTGAAGAATTAAAAGAACATGTGCAAAAATATGACCCAGTTTCAGTTGCTCGAATTACGGGTCTGGAAAAGGAAACTATCATTTCATTAGCTAAAACATATGCACAAAGCTCACCTTCCCTGGTTCGAGTTCTTATAGGTATGGAACATCAGGTCAATGGAGCAAGTGCCTTTAGGGCTGTAGCCATGTTGCCGGCATTGACAGGTGCTTGGCGGCATTTTGGAGGTGGATTGATGCACATGACATATGAGTTATTCGGAGCATCATTGAACTGGGAAAGCATAACTTTACCTAAAGAGTTGGCAAGCAAGGAAACCCAATCTATCAATATGATAGAGTTGGGTAAAGCTTTGAATAGCAAGAATCTAAATCCTCGTATAGATGCCTTATTTGTATTTAATTCGAACCCGGCAGTTACCACTCCCAATCAAAATCTGGTTCTTAAGGGATTGGAAAGGGAAGACTTATTGACCATTGTATCAGAGCACTTCATTACTGATACAGCACGATACGCTGACTATATTTTTCCTGCAACAAGCGTTCTTGAAAATTGGGACATTCTAGATTCATGGGGAACAGCATATATAAACATCAACGAGCCAGCCATTGAACCATTAGGTGAATCAAAACCCAACTCGGAACTTTTCAGATTACTTGCTCGGGAAATGGGATTTGCGGAATCGTACCTATACGAATCAGATATTGATATTGTAAAGAAAACACTGCAAAGTGATCACGAATATTTGAAGGGTATTACTTTTGAATCACTGAGAAAAAAAGGAGGACAAAGATTGAACCTTCCAGATAAATGGATGCCTCATGCTAAAGGTAATTTCAAGACCAAAACAGGAAAATGCCATTTCTACGATGAGGATATTAAACCTAGTCTTCCAACTTATGTTCCCAGGGAATATAATAAATCAGATAGGGAGAAATACCCATTGCATTTATTGACTATTAAAACGCCTAAATATTTGCTGAATAGTAGTCATGCCAATATTGATCATATTCTTAAAAAGGAAGGGAAGCCCTATTTGGAGGTGAACCCAGATGATGCATCCTATAGAAACATAGTCGATGGTGATAAATTGAGAGTATATAATCAGCGAGGTAGAGTATATATAACGGCACGTATTAGTAGAAAAGTAAGGCAAGGAGTGGTATGTATGCCTCAAGGATATTGGCCTTCTTTGTTAAAAGGTGGGTCTTCAGCTAATGCGCTCACGGATGATCTCTTAACAGACATGGGTCGTGGAGGCGCAATACAAGAAGCGAAAGTCGAAATAGTAAAGGTCTAAATAACGACCACCAACAATGTATAAAAATAATAGCCGATTCAGTAGTAAATTCAAAGGTTGTAGCCCGCTTCAACTTTCATGTAACTTGATAGTTTTGAAGCCCGTAATCGGCTACTATTCTTATACTAACCGTTAGGGGCAATTCAAGACAACATCAAATTTTGGAGTAAAATGACAAACTTGAAACAAAAAATATTGACTTCAATAAATCTAGTATGAAAAAAACCGTTCAGCTTTTTTGTCTTTTTTCGATTCTATTTGTCAATAATGGTTGCAAAAACGATAACGACTCAAAACAAGAAGAAAAAAGCGAATCTGAAAAGATTTTAATAGTTAAAGAAAAATGGCATTGGGACAATCCTGATAAACAGAGTGAGAGTGCGGGATATGCACAAGTTGTAAAAGTTGGCAATACAATCTATATATCAGGCGTCCCAACAGACGATTTAAGTCCAGATGGGATAGCCAGACTTTATAACACATTAGAAGAATGTTTGAAATCATTTGGAGCCACCTCTAAAGATGTAGTGAAAGAAACCCTTTATACAACTGACATAGAAGCAATGAAAAAATACAATGATGTAAGAAAAGAGTTTTATCAAGGCGATTATCCAGCAGCTAGTTGGGTGCAGATAAGTAGATTGTATGAACCCAATGCCAAACTAGAAGTCGATTTAATTGCAGAAATCTCAGATGGTGATTAATCCCATTTCCCAGTTTGTAAATAATTAGAATTATGAAGACTGAAAGCATATCTGAAAAAATAATTGGCCTAAAAAGAAAAGATGTAAACCTTAGAAATGATCTCATTAAAAAGGGAGCGCTTTCTGATGGTTACAATAAGGAAATGGAAGCGTTGCACGACAGCAATGCAAAAGAGTTGAGCCAGATAATTGATAGCATTGGATACCCGACTACAGATAAACTTGGCAAAGGAGCTAACGAAGCAGCGTGGTTGATAATACAACATTCCATCAGGCAACCCGACTTTATGAAAAAGTGTGCAAAATTACTAGAAAATGCCGTTAACGAGAATAAAGCTGACCCGATAAAATTGGCTTATCTGACAGACCGAATAGCTGTATTTGAAGGGAAACCACAACATTACGGAACTCAATTTGATTGGGACGAAAATGGGGAAATGAGTCCAAATCCTTTTGACGATTTGACTAAAGTAAATAATCGAAGAAAATCCATCGGGCTTAACACCCTTGAAGAGCAAACCCAGGTTATGAGAAGACGAGTTAAAAGCGAGAACAAATTTCCACCGACAGATTTTGAAGAAAGACAGCAAAAATATGACGAATGGAGAAAAAAAGTAGGTTGGATAAAATAAAAACTGCCCCTAACATTGGCTATACGTAATACGGGCTAAAGTGCTAAAATGAAAGGAATTACAATAAATTAACTATTCGGTAAACGGAAAGTGAAGTGCCTTGAAATCCTGCACTACGCATAGCCGAGACCGTTACCTACAATACCTCATATAGGTTATGAGCATTAAAGAAAATATGATCAAATGAGACTTGTAAAATTAAAACTCAAAAACTATAAATGCTATCAAACTGAAACAACATTTCTAGTTGATGACCTCACAGCAATAATAGGAAAGAATGACATTGGGAAATCATCCCTTATTGAAGCTATTGACGGATTCTTTAATGATAAGATTGACCAGAGTGATTTATCTGTTAATGCAGATACAAATTCTATTGAACTGACTTGCTTTTTTGAAGGTATTCCAAATGATGTAGTTCTTGACACAACTTCTCCAACTTCTCCAATAGATGAAGGGATTTTAAATCAAGAAAATCAATTAGAAATTAAGAAGATGTTTTCATTCGGAGGACGTAAATCAATAGCAATATTTATTAATGGCAACTATCCAACCGATGAAAGACTTGCTGATTTGCTTAGTATGAAAAACACAAAACTCAAAAGCTATGCTGAAGAGTTAGGGGTCGATTTGGCAGATGTTAACAAACGAAAAAATCCGCCAATAAGACAAAAAATAAGAGAATCGATTGGTGGTGACAGATCTCTCCATGAACTTAAGGTAGACGGGAATATTGAGAGTGAAAATAATTTAAAAACGATATGGAGTTCTTTAAAAAAATTGCTTCCGATTTTCTCATTGTTTAAAGTTGACAAACCATTAGATGATAAAGATGGAGACATAAAAGACCCTATGCAAGTTGCAATTGATGAAGCCTTAGCCCTACCGGAAATAATAGATCTCTTAGATAAAGTAGAAGATAAAGTGCGAGAAGCATCAACTGAAGTAGCCGATCGTACAATAGAAAAGTTAAAGGATTTTGATGAATCATTATCTGAACGCATGAAGTCTGATTTCAGAAAATCTCCTTCTTACAACAAAATTTTCGACTTAACCCTTCTAAATGAAAACAACATACCATTAAACAAAAGAGGAAGTGGAATTCGGAGATTAGTTTTACTAAGTTTTTTTCAAGCACAGGCCGAATCCAGAAAAGCAAAAGCCAACGCTCCTTCAATTATTTATGCGATTGAAGAACCTGAAACATCACAACATCCAAATCATCAAAAAATTGTAATTAATGCTTTAACAAATCTAAGCGAACAATTAAATGTTCAAGTCTTATTCACAACCCATAGTGCCAATTTGGTAAGAGAAATTCCCATTGAATCTTTAAGATACATTTCAATAGATGAGAATGATTTAATAAAGATTGAATATGGGAAGAATATTGTTGATGGATCTGACAACGATGAAGTAATTGAAAAGATTATTAAAACTCTTGGAATACTTCCAAATCCATCCGACTGGATAAGAGTAATTGTATATGTAGAGGGAAACCATGATGTGAATGCTCTCAAACGTTATAGTTATATTCTAAATGCCGATGACCCAACAATTATTGACTTGACCTCAAGTAGAAAAGTTGGCTATGTAATAACGGGGGGATCAGCACTAAAACACTATTTAGAGCATAAACATCTTGAAGGCTTGGGCAAGCCAGTAGTTCACATTTATGATAACGATGTAGCTGATTACCGAACAGCTGTTGATAGAATTAATGCTGAAGGCGACCCTAAGAAAAAAGCCTTTAACACCTCTAAGCTAGAACTTGAATCTTATTTACACCACGAAGCGGTTGTAGAAGCATATGCTGATAACGGTACAACGGGATTGGTTCTAAATCCCTTCACGGATAACCAAGACGTTCCTATGTATGTTGCGGAAGAACTCTACAAGTTGAATGGCAATGATTGGAATTCAATTGATCATGATAAACATAAGTCTCTGTCAAGTGACAAGAAGAAACTTCTAAATATTCAAGCTGTTGAAAAAATGACAGTCGATAGGATTAGGGATAGAAATAGTTATGATGATCTAAAACTTTGGCTAGATACGATTAAGAGTTACACAGAATAGAGCTAAGTGCATGGTACTGTAGGTAACAAAGGCTATATTTAATGCGGGTTTCAGTGGTATTTTGAACAATTCTACAAGTAATAAGATGTACGGTAAATTTAAAGTAAAGTGTAATAAAGTCCCGCACTAAACATAGCCAAACCGTTAGCAAAATAATAAATCGACTAAACCATTCTCATGAAAAGAACAGTCCTTCTCTTTATTCTATGTGCATTTGGACATGAACTGTTTTCACAGCAGATTCCAGACACATCATATAATCCCGATATTCAAAATCCAGCATATCAAACAGGCCAGGGATCTTTGATTTTTATCGATGAGGGCCATCACAATTTTCACACAAAAAATGGACGGTATATGCCGTTCTCAAAACTTCTAGAAAAAGATGGTTACGTGGTGGAAGCTTATAAAGGAAAATTTGATAGTAAGAAGCTTGCTCAGGGAAAAATCCTTGTAATTGCGAATGCGTTAAATGAAGTCAATGTAGATAACTGGACCTTGCCTACTCCCTCAGCCTTTACAGAGTCAGAAATAGAAGTAGTACGGAAGTGGGTTTACAATGGAGGAAGTTTATTTTTAATAGCTGATCACATGCCCTGGCCGGGAGCAGCGGAAGATATTGCTTCTGTTTTTGGATTCGATTTCTTTAATGGATTTAATATTGATGTAATTAATCCCTCCTACTTTAGAATAAGTGATGGCACAATCATTGAAAGTATCATAACGACCGGAAGGGATAGCCTGGAAACTGTCAAACAAATTCCAAATACAGAAGGACAAGCATTTCATATTCCCGCCGATGCAAATCCCATTTTAGTCTTTAATAATTCTAGCATGATACTAATGCCAGATACGGCATGGAGTTTTCATGGCAGTACTAAAATGAGAAAAATAGAGGGATGGTCGCAAGGAGCCTTTAAAAAGTATGGAAAAGGTAGAATCGTAGTCTTTGGTGAGGCTTCAATGTTTTCAGCTCAAATAGGCGACCCAGGGAGAAGAAAAATGGGTATGAACAGGTTCGATGCCGGAGATAATTACAAGCTCCTACTTAATGTGATTCATTGGCTAGATGGGATAATTGACTAGAATTTACTTTTCATAACAAAAGATAAAATGAATTAAAACACATTTTATCGAAACCGTTTGCAAGGATAGTGAGTTCAATCGTTATTTACTCATGCACGGTAAGTCTCCTCAATTGATGAGGGGACTTTTTGTTTTCTACCCCTTTCTATAAAACCCAGGGGATAAATCTCGATGTTCGCCGCATATAATTTTTATATTCAGGATATTTTTCAAGGATAAGCCCCTCCTCCTTGTAAGCTTTTAGAGTGACTGAGGTAATGACGAACACCAGGCCCAAATAATTAGCCGGGTGGTTTCTGTAAAATGCAGTACCTAAAACACAAAGAATAACACATGCGTACATTGGATGACGTATGAAACGATAAGGACCGGTAGTGATCAATTTTGACTGCGGTTTCAACTCCGGATAAACACGAAAATTGCCGATCTGATTAAATAATAATGTATAGAACCCTAAAATCAACCCCAGCACACAAAAAAATAAAAAGTACCATGAGTTTTGCATTGAAGCATTGAACGGTAATACGGACAGAAGAATGCCCATGAACTGCATAAAAACCAGTGAATGACTTGTTAGATCGGGTTTCATATCCTATTAAAAAAAAGATTTACCGGTTTGTTGACTATTCAAAGGTCAATCTTTTGCGTGACGCCTTTTCTTGTGTCGTAGAGAACAAATGTTGCATCCCCGCTCAATTCCCCCATGATCTCACCCGGATTGATAATGAGCGTCTTCCCTTCATTTGCAATCTCGAATTGGTGATTGTGACCAAAGCAGACAACATCATATTCGCTTGACTTTGCCAGTGCCCGTCCGATATTGTCAAAATGGTTGACTGCAAAGCGTTTACCATCCAGCATGATGTCACAAAATTCACCATGTAAATGAAGATGGTCGTATTTGCTTGCGGTAAGTGTGATTCGGAATAAATCTGCGTCATTATTACCGAACACGATGTGAATCTCTTTTCCCGGAAAGCCTTCTGCCAGCTCTTTCACGATGAAAGGAGAACAGAGATCTCCGCAGCAAATTAATGCGTCGGCGTTCGTCAATTTGGCCATGGCACTGCGCAAGTTGCCAATGTGATCATGTATATCTGAAATGATGGCAATATTCATTAAGGGATCCTTTCTTATTTTTGTTCCATTCAGCGCCTTTTAATATGAAAACGAAACAATTTGTTCATTTGCAAGGTTATTTTACTGCAGCTTGTAAACCTGCCTTTCTTTCTGATTTAAGGATGAATGAGAATTCCGATTGAATCAGGTGAAATTTGACTTTACAAAGTTTTATAGTTAAGTTCGTGCGTTTCTTCAAAATGACCCAAACAACTATTTGGAGGGGTAAAATCATGCGTAGACGACATCGCATTTTAACTGTTTTTATCATTCTTTTTACTTTCACGTCAGGTCACACCGGCGTTCCGGATAATAAAAAGGCGCCGAAAACTCGCGTCGATGTGGTTAAAGACAACCTGCACGGGGTGGAAATCTCCGATCCGTACCGATGGCTGGAAGAGCAAAACAGTCCCGAAACCCGTGCCTGGATCGAGCGTGAAAATGCTTACACCGAATCGATACTAAGTGAATTTACGGGAAGAGATGCATTAAAAAAACGCCTCGGAGAATTATTGAAAATTGATGTCGTCAATATACCCACTGCCAGGAACGGACGCTATTTTTTCACGAAACGCAAAGCAGATCAGGACTTATCCGTTATTTACATGCGACAGGGTTTACACGGTGACGATATTGCGTTAATTGACCCGCAAACGATGAGTGAAGATCTGTCAAAAAGCGTATCCATTCAAACTGTTTCTAAGGACGGGAGTTTGCTGGCCTATGGCATCCGTTCGGGCGGTCAGGATGAAATTGTGGTGCACATTTATGATGTGAATCAAAAAATGGACAGGGCCGATACATTTCCCAAAGCAAGATACTTTGGGGTTGCATTTTTACCGGACAATTCCGGTTTGTACTACACGCGTTATGATCAGAAAGGTTCGACGGTTTATTACCACAAAATCGGCGATCCTCTCGGCAACGACAAATATGTCTTCGGCGAAGGGTACGGCCCCGGTGAAATTATCTTTGCCGGTCTTTCCGATGACGGAAAAAATCTGCTGATTCACGTGCTGCACGGTTCCGCCGGAAAAACCGAGATTTATCTGAAAAATTTAGCGTCTGATGCACCGGCTGTACCTGTCATCACGGACAAAGACGCCAGAACCTTCGGGCAAATTGCCGGGGGCAAGGTTTTTCTGTTTACGGATTACCGGGCTCCCAACAAACGTCTTTTATCTGCCGGGTTGAATGCTCGGCCGAAAAGCATCGATGCGTGGACTGAAGTCGTTCCCGAGTCTGAATTTCCTATTACGAGTTTTACATTGGCGGGTGGGAAAATCTTTGTGAATTATCTTGAAAATGTCGTATCTAAGGTGAAAGTGTACAATCCCGATGGCACCTTTGTGCGTGAAATTGCGTTTCCGTCCATTGGCTCTGTTGGCGGCGTATCGGGAAATTGGGATAGCAATGAAGCCTTTTTTACCTACCAGTCGTTTACTATCCCGCGCACCATATATCGTTACGATGTGGCTAACGGAAGCAAAGAGGTCTGGTCGAAACTCGATGTTCCTGTTCATAATGCAGACATGGTTGTGAAACAGGTCTGGTTTGAATCGAAGGACAAGACGAAAATTCCCATGTTTCTGGTTCACAAAAAGGATTTGCAATTAGATGGGCAAAACCCCACCTATTTAACCGGTTACGGCGGTTTCAATGTCAGTCTTACGCCGAGATTTTCAGCGACTGCGGCGCTCTGGGTGGAACTTGGCGGTGTATTTGCCCAGCCGAATCTGCGCGGCGGCGGTGAATTTGGTGAAGACTGGCACAAAGCCGGCATGTTGGAAAAGAAGCAAAACGTGTTTGACGATTTCATCGCCGCTGCAGAGTGGCTCATTCGGGAAAAATATACGAGCTCGCAAAAATTAGCCATTGCCGGCGGCAGCAACGGTGGTCTCCTTGTGGGCGCCGCGCTTACACAGCGGCCGGATTTATTTAAAGCAGTTGTCTGCGCCGTACCACTACTGGATATGGTTCGTTATCAGAAATTTCTGGTGGCGCGTTTCTGGACGCCGGAATACGGTTCTTCTGATGATGTGGAACAGTTTAAATATCTTCTGAAATATTCTCCCTATCAGAATGTTAAGCCCGGCACAAAATATCCGGCTGTGTTGTTCATATCCGGGGACTCCGATACCAGAGTCGCACCGTTACATGCACGCAAAATGACCGCCCTGCTGCAAGCAGAAACGGGTTCCACGAACCCCATTCTCCTGCACTACGACACGAAAGCCGGTCACAGTGGTGGCAAACCGGTGAGCAAACAGATAGACGACGCCACCACGACGCTGAGTTTTTTACTGTTGCAGCTTGGTGTTCAGTTAACTTTGTGATTCGTCTGTACGGTTGAGATTGTGGGAAAAAGTGTGATCATCATCTAAGGAGTTCAACCAACGGTGCATGACTTGTTCTAAAAGAATTGCGAAAAGACATTAGCGAAAAATGGCTTTATTTCACGTTCGGTTGCAACTCTGCGTAGAAATCATTGAGTTCCTCGAGGACATCTTCATATTTTTCAAACGGTCCGTTCAACTCTTTAGAGAAATCACATTTCTTTGCCAGAGCCAATGCTTCTTCACATGTCGTCTTACTTTTCGGGATATTTCCCAAAGCCTGTTCGCAGCGGGCCAGTTGATACAAGCAGTCCACTTGATAGCTGATGCTTTGATAAGGTGCTTCCTGAAGTATTTTCAAGACTTCGGTAAACTCATTTTTTGCCTCTTGCCATTTACCGAGGCGCTGGTAGGTTCTTCCGGCACGGTAGAAACCGGTTGGATTGTGCGGATAAAGTTCGTCGATCTGCTCACACAGTTGCGCGGCCTCTTCATACCGTTGTTCATTAAAATAAATGGAAGAGAGACCATAGAGTGCATTGGTTTTGAGGAACCGTGCCTTTTCTGTTGCCATTTTGACTTGTTCAATACCCTGCTGACGATGGTCGCCAAATACGCGGAGGATTTTGGCTTTCGCACTTACCCAATAATTGTAAGTTCCTATTCCATAATATGCGTCGTAAAAATCAGGACTGTATTTGATGGCGCGTTCCAAATTAGCTTTGATGCGGCTGCCGTCTCTTAACGCTTCCAGCCATTTACCACGTCTGGCAAAAGTAGCACTTCTGGCGCCGTAAGCAATGGCCAGATAAAAATAATTCAATCCGTTGCGTTTGTCCCGTTTGAGAGATTTTTTTGAGATTTTCACTGCGAACCCTAACAGACTGTCCAACCTGGACTGATAGGTACTTATGCGAAACGTTTCCATGAGTGTCTGGTAAGCGATGACTTGAGCAAAAATGCCTGCCGGTGATTCGGGGTATTGTTGTCGAATTTGTTTCGCCAATTGCAGAGCTGCTTCATACTCCTGATTATTGCATTTAGTCAGCGACGTCTCAAAAGTTGCATAAACCGGCTTGTTTAAGTCGGTCTCCTTAGCAAGCATGGGGTCAGCAGACATCAACAGGCATATAAAAAGTGGTGTCAATGATCTGTAAAATCGGTGCATATTACTCCATAAGTTGATCTTTAAACGTGTATTGTTTACATTTCCGGCAATTCACACTCAAGCATAAACAAAGGGAGGCATTGATGCGACACTTCATTTATTCCCTCATTTTACTTTTTCTGTTTAATGTTGTTGTACTCGCGTCCGGTGAAAATGAACTACCTACCATACAAAATAAAACCCGAAACATGCAAAAATATTCCGGTTTTTTCAATTTTTATTGGGATGAAAATGCCGGTGAACTCTGGCTTGAAATCGATAAATGGGAGACTGAATTTCTCTACGTGAACTCTCTGCCTGCTGGTGTCGGATCCAATGATATCGGTTTGGATCGCGGACAGTTGGGACGTTCACGGGTCGTAAAATTTGAACGAATCGGGCCGAAAGCTTTGCTGATACAACCGAATTACGCTTACCGGGCAATGTCGGACAATGAGGCAGAGCGCAACTCGGTACAAGAGGCCTTTGCGCAATCTGTTTTGTGGGGATTCAAAATTGAAGCAAAAGAAAACAACCGGGTTCTGGTGAATGCCAGTGTATTTTTTCTGCGCGATGCACACGATGTTGCCGGCGTGCTCAAACACGCCAGGCAAGGTACTTACAAACTCGAACCGTCGCGCTCAGCCTTTTATCTTCAACGTACAAAAAATTTTCCACAAAATACCGAGGTCGAAGCAACGCTGACCTTCGTCGGTACAGAACCGGGAAAATTTGTGCGTCAGGTCGTTCCCTCACCGGAAGCCATTACCGTGCGCCAGCATCATTCATTTATTCAATTACCGGACGACCGCTACCAACCGCGCAAGGCTGATCCCCGTGCTGGATTTTTCGGTATTCAATACCAGGACTACAGTACACCGATTTCCGAGCTGCTCGTGAAGCGGTTTATTGCTCGCCACCGTTTGCAAAAGAAACATCCTGAAGCGGCGGTGAGTGAAGCTGTGGCACCCATCATTTATTATGTGGATTCCGGCGCTCCTGAACCCATTCGCAGCGCTTTGATAGAAGGCGCACAATGGTGGAATCAGGCTTTTACAGCGATCGGTTACAAAAATGCGTTTCAGGTCAAAGTTCTGCCTGAAGGCGCCGACCCAATGGATGTACGTTACAATGTTATTCAGTGGGTGCACCGGGCAACCCGTGGCTGGTCTTATGGCGGAGCAGTCATCGATCCGCGCACCGGTGAAATCATCAAAGGGCATGTGTCGCTGGGGTCGCTACGGGTGCGGCAGGACTATTTGATTGCCGTTGGTTTGCTCGCTCCCTTTGATGGTGAGACAGTGCCCACGGACATGCAGGAAATGGCGTTAGCCCGTTTGCGGCAGCTCGCGGCGCATGAAGTGGGACACACGCTCGGACTGGCGCACAATTTTGCTGCCAGTGTGTCCAATCGCGCATCGGTAATGGATTACCCGTACCCGTATGTAAAATTGACAAGCACTGGCTCGATTGATTGGTCTGACGCGTACGACAGCGGTATCGGCGAGTGGGACAAAGTTGCCATTGCCTACGGTTACCAGGACTTCCCTGCAGGTGTGGATGTCAATTCGGAACTAAACAAAATCATCATGAAATCCATTCAGGACGGTCTGATTTTTATCTCCGACCAGGACGCGCGTCCGGCTGGCGGCGCACATCCGCTGGCACATCTCTGGGACAACGGGAAAAATGCGGCGGATGAACTCAACCGCGTCATGCAGCTCCGGCAGCATGTTCTGAACAATTTTTCGGAAAAACAGATTCGCACAGGCATGCCGTTAGCGACACTCGAAGAAGTTTTGGTGCCCATGTATTTTTTCCATCGCTACCAGACCCAGGCTGCTGTGAAACTTCTGGGAGGCCTTTATTACACGTATGCGCTGCGAGGAGACGGACAAAGCATCAATGAAATCGTGTCTGCGGATCAGCAAAACAAGGCTCTGACTGCTTTGCTGGCCACATTAAAACCGCAAGCGTTGGCACTTCCCGAGCATATTTTGCAATTGATTCCGCCGCGTTCCTATGGATATAGCCGGGGTCGTGAAACCTTTAAAATTCGTACCGGACTCACGCTTGATCCGATTTCAGCCGCAGAGACCGCAGCCGATATGACCGTTGCACTGATTTTGAACCCTGAACGCTCTGCACGGCTGGTGGAGTACCATGCCCGCAATAAAGAAAATCCCGGATTCAGCGATGTCATCGGACGGTTGATTTCCGCTTCCTGGAAGTCGAAAATGGAAGACGGCTATTATGGAGAAATCCATCGGGCTGTGGACACGGTCGTTCTAAAGAATCTCATGAAATTAGCTGCAAATAAATCGGCGTCGAACCAGGTGCGCGCCATTGCTTCATTTAATCTGGATAAACTTAAAAACTGGCTTGAGCATCAAAAGTCGAAGGTAAAAGACGAGCGAGAAAAGGCACATCTGTTTTTTGCACGTGAACAGATTCGACAATTTCAGAAAAACCCTGAAAAAATGACCTTCTCAGACGTCTTAACGCCGCCGGACGGGTCGCCGATTGGGTCGTTATTACCGTGGTGAAATTGGTAGACCAGGTCTGCGAATAGCTACAAACTCTTGAGCACGTTTAAAAAAACTTTGGCTGAAATGTCCTTCACCAGTTCCAAATTTAAACCGCCGCGGTAAATTATCTAATGAGACCGTCGAAAAAGTCTGAAGCAAATAAATCTTCATGCTGAGTGTCGTCGAAGCGTGAGTTACGAACGAGAGGTTACAGCCATCGACTCCGCTTGAGCCGAAGCCAGAAACTACTTTTACCAAAGTCTCAACGGTTTGCCGGGAATAATTCTGCCTGCCTGAATGCTTGTATAAAGAGGGGATCGTTGCGTTTTTATAAAAAAGATTTTGCCTTGATTTTTCAAATAATAATAGTTAATTTTTTTCAAATGAAATTCAATAGTTTAATTGTTCTGTCGACATTTTTCTTCACAGAGCCTTCCTGTCTATTTAGAGGAGCAGACAAATCACCAGACTGAGGAATTCTTATGTCCATCCGATTCAAATTTGCATGTGGTTTTTTTCTACTGTTAGGTGTAACCTTTAAACTCTGGTTGCCCGTTTTGGGAGCGGCGAATGCCAAAAAAGTTTCGCAGGTAAGCCAGGTCGCGCCGCAGAGGGGTGATGAAACCAGTGTGCTTCCAAATGAAATTGTCATCAAATTCAAATCCGGCCATTTCTTTGGAAATCAACTCACGAAGACCGGAAATGCTCATTTTGATAAATTGATGACCACCTATCAAATTAACCGGCTTGAACCAGTCATAAAAAACAAACCACGCTTGAATAAAATAAATTCATCGGTAGCGATTGACCGAATTTATTATGCCTATTTTTCAGGAACAGAATCGCCGTGGGTTGTTGCCGGTGCGTTTAAGACTGAAGCGTCGGTGGAATATGCCGAACCTTTATTCAGACATTATTTGACCGCGACCCCCGATGATCCGAGTTTTGCACAGCAGACCAATTTAAGAACGATTCAGGCAGATGCCGCCTGGGATATCATTAAAGGTGAGCAGGGTAATGTTGTCATCGCCATTGTTGACGGTGGAACCGACATTGACCATGAAGATTTACAGGCGAATATCTGGACCAATCCGGGAGAAATTGCCGGAAATGGTATCGATGACGACGGCAACGGCTTTGTGGACGATGTGCATGGGTGGAATTTTGCCAATGATACAAATGATCCGTCCGGTTTATCGACCACACCTGCAAGTGCAAATCATGGCTCACATACGGCCGGGGTTGCCAGCGCGGTAACCAATAATGGTGTTGGTGTTTCAGGAACCAGTTGGAATGCTAAACTCATGCCGGTAAATGCTGCCGGTTCCACCGATGATGAGGGAGTACCTCATGCTTATGAAGGGGTCCTTTATGCTATTAATAATGGTGCAGATATTATCAACATGAGCTGGGGAAGACAGGATGGCGGCCCTTCGCAATTTGAGCAGGATGTCATGACGGTGGGCGCAGACGCTGGAATCGCGCTTGTTTCCTCTGCAGGAAACGACGGTAATGCCGGGTTGAGTTATCCTCCTTCCTATAACGGAGTATTGTCGGTCGCAGCTACAGACGATCAGGATGTGAAAGCAGGTTTTTCTGATTGGGGACCCACCGTTGACCTCGCCGCTCCGGGGGTCAATATTCGCAGTACCATCAATAATAATAGTTATGGATTTTTAACCGGCACCTCTTTTTCCTCACCGACCGTCTGTGGCGTTATCGCTCTTGTAAAAGCGTTAATTCCCGGTTACAATGGTTTTCAGGCCGGGGAGCAGGTGCGCATCACTGCAGATAATATCGATGCTGTGGTCGGGAATGAAACGTTCGCCGGGCTGCTCGGCAGGGGGCGGGTAAACGCATTCCGCGCGGTTACGGAAACAGATAAACCATCCTTACGTATCACCAATATAACCTTTACGGATACCGGCGTTAAAGATAATGATGGTGTCATTCAGGCTGGTGAGTCGGTTACTGTTTCTGTGACATTCAAAAATTATTTGGCGACGGCAACCTCTACGAATCTTACTTTAGTGGAAAATGATCCTTTTATCACCTTAACGAGCTCGAGCGCGACCATTGCCTCCCTCAATACGCTTGCAGAACAAACCGTGACCTTTTCTTTAGATGTGAGTTTGGCCGCCCCCAGCGGCCGTGCCCTCAATTTCGTGGTCGATCTCGATTACGGTAGTTACCAGGACACTGACCGGTTTAAGCTCGTCGTGGAGCCGACGTTTGGCAATGTGGGTATCAACAATGTGCAGGTTTCGCTCACCAATCTCGGCCGTATTGGCTTCGCTGATCCGAATAATTCTTTAGGCGGGATTGGGTTTATTTTTAACGGCGGCAATAATATGCTGTTCGAAGGCGGAATTATATGCGGCACCAGCGCACAACGAATTTCGAATTCCGTGCGTGCACAAGTCGTGGGCAGTACGCTGATTTTCAATAAAGATTTTGCCGGCACGCCGGATGGCGATTTACAAATTGGTTCCCCCGGAACGATTACCGATGAGGAAAGCATTGCCGCCTTTGCAGATACGCGCTCCAATACACCCATGAACGTGCACGTCACGCAGGAGAGTTTCGCCGACTCCACTGCCCCCAATGACGATTTTGTTCTAATTCGTTACACCATTGAGAATCAGGGAAGCAGCACCCTGGAAAATTTTCATTTCGGTTTCTTTTTTGATTGGGATATCGACCCGAATAATGATAATAGTTTGACGAAAAATAATGCCGGATACGATATTGCCCGAAAAATGGGGTACGTTTTTTTTCAGGCAAATTATGCCGGAGTGAAATTTTTGACCGAAGGTGATATGTCTTATCGTGCCATCGATAACAATGGGACAGATTTTTCCGTAAATGATGGTTTTTCTGATGATGAAAAGTGGCAGGCCATCAGCACTGGCATTCAGACCATCAGTAAAAATAATGCGGACGTTTCCCATGTCATTGCCGCCGGGCCATTTACTATCCAGCCCAATAATTTTATCGAAGTTGGTATTGCTCTCATTGGCGGCGTCGGGATCACTGACTTGCGGGCGAATGCTGATGCGGCACAGAACCTCTGGGGCGGTTTATTCCCGACAGTTGTGGCAGAAAATCCGGGACCCGCGGTGCCTTCGAAATTTTCTTTAAAACCCAATTACCCGAATCCGTTTAATCCGTCAACCTCCATTCAGTATGAAATCGCCAGAAACGTTGCGGTTGAATTGACTGTTTTCAATCTGTTAGGTCAAAAAATTCGTACTCTGGTCAATGAAAATAAGGTTGCGGGATTTTATGCTGTTAATTGGGATGGGAAAAACGACCGTGGCCTTCCGGTTTCCAGTGGCGTCTATTTGTATGAATTAAAAGCCGGCAAAGATTTTAAGCAAGTGCAGAAAATGTTATTGTTAAAATAATCGACCATTTTTCGGAGCCACCCTCTTAGTACCTGAGAAGTCAAATCTTGCACTTGTTTGAAAAAACATTCTTAGCCTGAATTATTCACAAAATCTTATTGAATAAACCTTAAACTGTTAATATATAGTATGTTAATGGATCGTTGCCTTGAAAAATAAGTTTTTAAACGCAAAGTGCGCAAAGGACGCAGAGAAAGACGATGTGTTTGTTGCAAAACCTCGACATA
>CAYVXE010000092.1:0-17882 GCA_964455375.1 uncultured Calditrichaceae bacterium | reverse complement strand
TTTTGGAGAATAAGAAAAATGGTGGAGTGGGACTCCACCCTACAGACTACAGACTCCCGGCGAAATAACAAATCCGGTCAATTTAGCCAACCGCAGCACGATTTTTTCAGCAGCTACTTTCTGAAATAAACTCTTGATTCAATTCCCCTCAATCACTATATTTTCACAATTTTAAGGCGGAGAAAAATCCTTCCTGAAAAATCTTAAGGATAAATAAAATAGAGGTTCATTGTTGCCGGAGAAAAAAATTAAATCCACTCCAATGATGGAGCAGTATCTCAGCATAAAAGCCAAACATAAAGATGCCGTCCTGTTTTTCCGGATGGGTGATTTTTACGAAATGTTTTTTGATGACGCGAAAACGGCCTCAAAAGTCCTTGGTTTGACCCTCACCTCACGGGCGCACGGTAAGTCCGCCGATGTGCCGTTGGCCGGTTTTCCTTACCACAGTCTGGATACCTACCTGTCGAAAATGATTAAAGCCGGTTACCGCGTCGCTATTTGTGAACAGGTTGAAGACCCGAAGAAAGCGACGAAACTGGTGAAACGGGATGTGACTGAAATCGTCACACCGGGGACGGTTCTATCAGATGATTTACTCGAAAGTGACCGCAATAATTTCCTTTGCAGCATCTACGTGAAAGAGGACATTGCCGGTGTCGCCTGTGTGGATGTTTCCACCGGTGAATTTTTCATCAATGAAGTTAAGAAAGACGACATAGGTGAAGAATTAAACCGAATACAACCTGCTGAAATCCTTTTTTCTGAAGAACAAGCAGTTTTTATTGAAAAGAACCTGCAAAAAGGGAATTCGTACTTCATCACAAAACGTGAAGAGTGGATGTTCAGCCGCGATTTTGGGTATGAAACGCTCACCGGGCATTTCAAAACACTTTCGTTAAAAGGATTCGGCTGCGAAGACATGGACACCGGAATATGTGCGGCGGGTGCCGTGTTGCATTATCTAAAAGATGTGCAGAAAAATGATTTGGCACATATTGTCGGCCTCAGTCGCCAAACAGGTAAAGAGTTTGTCACTTTGGATAGTGACACCAGGCGCAATTTGGAACTCCTGGTTTCCATGCGCAGCGGCAGCAAACAGGGCACGCTGGTTTCAACCATCGACCGCACCCGAACGCCAATGGGAGGGCGGAAACTTGTTCAGTGGGTGTTAAAACCGTTGCTGAATGCGGATGCCATTCGTCAACGGCTGGATGCGGTTGAAGAAATTCTGTCTGCAAAAAAGATTCTTGAGGAACTTCCCGAGCAACTCGGCAAAGTGGGAGACCTTGAACGGTTTATTTCCAAAATAATTACGAACCGGGCGACCGCCAGGGATTTGGTGGCGTTGCAAAAATCGCTGAGCATTATTCCGGAATTGAAGAAAATATTAGACGGATGTGAATCCACGGCGTTGGTTGCGTTTGTTACAGACATCGATGAACTTTCTGAATTAATCGACAAAATTGAAACCGCCATTGTGGATGAACCGCCGTTAGCTATTTCCGAGGGCGGGATCATAAAAAGGGGCTATCATGCTGAACTGGATGATTTGCGTGATATCGCTTACTCCGGAAAAGACTGGATTGCCAGATTGCAAAGAGAGGAGCGCGAAAAAACCGGTATTCCGTCGCTGAAAGTGCGTTACAACAAGGTCTTCGGCTATTATATCGAGGTCACGAAAGCAAATCTTACCAAAGTGCCGGAATCTTACATTCGTAAACAGACGCTGGTCAATGCAGAACGGTTTATTACTCCTGAGTTGAAAGTTTATGAAGAAAAAATTCTGGAGGCTGAAGAAAAAATCGTCTCCATAGAATATGAATTGTTTGATGAGGTTCGTCAATTCGCAGCGAGTCATTCAAAAAAGATTCAGAACAATGCGAAACTCATCAGCACCCTGGATTGTTTGTCCGGATTAGCAAAACTCGCTTATGAAAACGACTATACCCGACCGGAAATTGACGATGGACTTAAGATTGAGATAGAGGGCGGTCGTCATCCTGTGGTGGAAAAATTGCTGCCGTATGGTGAATCTTTCGTTCCCAATGATACGATATTAGATAATAATGACGAACAAATCATTATTTTAACCGGCCCGAATATGGCCGGCAAATCTACGTACCTGCGGCAGGTTGGGCTCATTGTCCTGCTGGCGCAAATGGGGAGTTTTGTTCCGGCTAAACGCGCACGAATCGGAGTTGTCGATAAAATTTTCACCAGAGTCGGGGCATCGGATAACCTTGCCGGCGGTGAAAGCACGTTTTTAGTGGAGATGAACGAAACTGCAAACATTTTGAACAATG
Source organism: uncultured Calditrichaceae bacterium (assembly GCA_964455375.1). GTDB lineage: Bacteria > Zhuqueibacterota > Zhuqueibacteria > Oceanimicrobiales > Oceanimicrobiaceae > CAYVXE01. The sequence goes on along the minus strand of CAYVXE010000092.1, from coordinate 15,576 downwards.
CAACGCAAAGAAGTCTGGTTTTGCTGGATGAGATCGGCAGGGGCACGAGTACCTTTGACGGGCTGTCTATCGCCTGGGCTGTGGCGGAATATCTGCATAATGCATCAAAGGTTGCGGCGAAAAGCATTTTTGCCACGCATTATCATGAACTTACCGAGTTAGCTTTAATTTTACCGCGGGTCAAAAACTACAATGTCGTGGTGAAAGAGTGGGGAGAGAATGTCGTCTTTCTACGAAAGATCGAAGCCGGGGCCTGTGATCATAGCTACGGTATTCAGGTTGCGAAACTGGCCGGTTTACCGGCGACTGTTATCAGGCGAGCGGCTGAAATTTTATCGAATCTCGAGTCTGAAGAGTTAACGGCTAACCATATGCCGAAGCTCGCTGTGCAGCAAAACGGCAAAAACGAGAATGCAAAACAGCAAATCGACTTATTTGATAAGCAGGAGCAGCAGGTGCGGAATGCGCTTATGAATTTGGATGTCAATGAGATGACGCCGCTGCAGGCGCTTTTAAAGTTAAATGAACTCCGGGGAATGATTGGCAGTTAAAGAAAAAATGTACCTATTCAGCCTCTAAGTTTCCCTGACTGCTGCAGGCAGGTAAGACTCAAAAGAAAAAAAACGAAGAACAAATATATCTCAGGTCAAAGAGAAGAATTAGTAGCAAAAAAAATTGTAGATGCAGCCTATAATGTGCCAATAATCAAAAGAGGTATTAAAAGATTTATCGTATAAACTTGGAGCCTTTGAGTCTTCGTGGCTGAATAGTTACAAAAATGTTTCGTCGTGTGCAAAAAAAATTATGAAAAAAGTAGTTGTTTCTTTTGAGTGTTTCGTCGTAAATTCAACCAATTGTCTTATCGACCGATTCTTATAATAATAAATGTGATGTAAAAGGTAGTCGTTTTGAGGTATAAAATGCGATTTTTCAGTCATGGATTTGTGTTCATTTTTTTATTACTTTTTAGCGCCGGTTCCTATGGTGGCGGGTTCGGTACAGCAAAATATGCGGGTGATTTCCTTGCACTTGGAGCAGGAGGGCGTTCATTGGGTATGGGAGGCGCTTTTGTAGCTGTGAGCCGCGATGTGACTTCCGGCTACTGGAACCCGGCTGGTCTCGCATTCATCGATTATCCCGAGCTTATGCTCATGCATTCCAGACAATTTTCCGGTGTGGTTAATTACGACTACGGCAGTTTTGGACTCCCTGTGGGCAAAAAAAACAGCCTCGGTTTCAGCTTGATACGCGTGGGCATTGATAATATCAAAAGGACAGCTTTACCGAATCCGGATATTGGTATCGGTGAGACTTATGTAGATGAAAACGGTCAATTGGTACGGAATACACCATTTGTGAAAGACACTTTTAGTAGTTCGGACTATGCAATGTTTCTTACCTATTCTAAAAGAATGGCTGCTAATTTTTCTTTTGGTGGAAATGTGAAATTAATCTATCGTTCAATCGGCGATAATTCAGCGTGGGGTGTAGGCTTCGATGTCGGTGTGCTCTTCAACCCGGTGTCAAAACTTATTGTCGGAGCGAATCTTCAAGATGTCACGTCTACTTTGGTCGCCTGGGATACGGGCAGAAAAGAATTGATTACACCATCGCTGCACACCGGTGTCACTTATCCTATTGCGGCCTCTTTTTTAGGAGGGAAAGTGCAACCAGCGGTGGATTTCATTTTCCGTTTTGAAAATAGGCGCCAGTCAGCAGCCGGGAATATTGGCAGAACCAGCGTGGATGCTAACTTTGGATTGGAGTATCAATACAGAGATGCATTTGCCATCCGTGTTGGCTCAAACGAAGTAGGAGATTTTACAGCAGGGGCCGGTATACATTTCCCCAAATTATATATTGATTATGCATTCTTAAGTCATGAAGAGTTAGGTAGCACACATAGAATTTCTGCAAAATTGACATTAAGGGAACCTAAATTTTTTCGACATTAGAGAAGAACAAGCCCGCCTTAATTGATTTCACTTACCAATTTCTGATAATGGTAAAAAGCCGTTGTTTCGTCGATTTTGACGGTTTACCTTCCTGCAAAAAAATGAAAATGTGATTGACATAATTAAAAATTTGTTGTATAATGTAAGTCACTTTATTATTATAACTTAATGCCATTTCTTTTGTGTCGTTTTGGTATGATTTTTAACGAAATAGTAACGATAGAAACTATGAGATTTGGAGTTCATCAACACCTATGATATCGAGTATGACCGGTTTTGGAAGGGGAGAAGTAAGAAATAACGGCTTGAGCGTTTTGGTTGAAGTACGCTCTTTAAATCACCGTTTTTTGGACGTCGATATTCGCATTCCTAAAAATATGACGTGCATGGAAGTTGAATTGAAAGAGTTAATCAGCAAACGCCTGTCAAGGGGGCGTGTGAACCTTACGGTAAACATCAAGGGGGAACATACGGCTGCTGCCTCAATGAAAATTGACACTGGATTAGCAGTAAAATATATTGAGGCCTTGAAAAATTTAAAGAGCGAATTGGGGTTGGAGGGGACGATTCAACTTGACCGGATATTAGCTTTGCCGGATATTGTTAGTTTTGAAAATTCAGAGGATCTGGAAAAAAAATTGCAGAACGCCGTTAAAAATGCTGCTACCGCTGCAATTGAAGAATTGATTAAGATGCGTAACCGGGAGGGTGTTGAAATAAAGAAGGATTTGATCAGACGAATTCACACTCTTAACGATACCATTGTTTGCATCGAAAAACGTTCGGTGGAAAAATCATCGGAAACGTATCAGCAATTGCTTGAAAAAGTTCATGAACTGGTTCATTCAAGCACGATCGATGAACAAAGAATCGAAACGGAGGTTGCTCTTCTTGCCGAAAAAATGGATGTAACGGAAGAATGCATTCGATTTAAAAGTCACAATACAATATTTTTGGAATTATTGGAAGATGATGAATCGCAGGGTCGTCGGATGAATTTTTTATTACAGGAAATGCACCGGGAAGTCAACACGATTGGTGCGAAAGCCGCCGATTCTCAGGTCGCCCATTGGGTCGTCGCTATCAAGGAGGATGTCGAGAAATTGAGAGAACAAATTCAGAATATAGAATAATAAAGATGAAAAAATCGGGTTTGCTGGTGGTCATATCGGCACCTTCTGGTGGCGGCAAAACCACTATAATTCAGAAAGTTTTAGAAAAAGGAGATGATGACTGCCGGTATTCCATTTCAGCCACAACCCGCGAACAACGGGCAGGAGAAATTCAGAATAGGGACTATTATTTTCTTACACAAAGGGAATTTGAAAAGAAGAAACAAAATGGGGAGTTTGTAGAATGGGCAGAGGTACACGGGAACTATTATGGTACATTGAAAGCGCCTCTGGAAAGGTGGTTGCGGGAGGGAAAACTCGTTTTTCTTGACCTGGATGTTTACGGCGGATTAGAGGTTAAAAAGTATTATGGAAATTCCGCCCTGCTGATTTTTATTAAACCGCCGTCATTCGAAAGTTTACGGCAAAGATTAAAAGACCGAAATACGGAAACAGATGCACAAATTGAAAAACGATTGCAACGTTACCCGTTTGAAATGGAGTTGTCCGAAAAGTATGATTTTGTTACGACAAATTATGATATAAATAAAACAGTTGAAACGATATTAGAGATTATTCAAAATAATTATGTTATTTGTTAACCGGAGGTATAAAGATGATCAAAACTCTTCCTATCAAGGAAATTGAAGAACATGCAGACAATGTTTATGAGGCAGCCATCGTTATTGCCAAGCGGGCCAGGCAGATCAATGCGGAGCAAAAACAAGTGCTCATGCGGGAAAACGATTATGATGATGAATATGATAGTTTTGATGAAGATGATTTCAGTTCGGGAGAACTCGACGAGGATTTTTTAACCTTACCTAAGCCATCAGACTTAGCAATAGAAGAGTTCCGGGAAGGGAAAATTTCGTGCAAATATGCAGAGGAAGAACCGGAAAACTCAGGCCCAGACGATAATTAGAAACGAAGCATGTGCTTAACATCTAAAAAAATTGTCGTCGGCGTGACCGGCGGCATTGCTTCATATAAAACCTGCGAGCTTGTGCGGGAGCTGAAAAGACACGGCGCCGAAGTGAAGGTTGTGATGACAGACGCCGCACGACAATTCGTCTCCGAGCTGACTTTTGCAACTCTTTCTGAAAACTCGGTGCACGTTTCGCTTTTTGAAGTGACTGAGAAAGCGGCCATTCAGCATATCGAACTCTCCCGCTGGTGCGATTTATATGTCATTTGTCCCGCTACGGCGAATGTCATTGGCAAAATATCGGCTGGCATTGCAGACGATTTGTTGACCACCACGGTGATGGCTACGAGAGCACCGGTACTCGTATGTCCCGCAATGAATGCTTCCATGTGGGAAAATAGCATTGTACAGGCTAATGTTGCCAGGTTAAAACAGCATGACTACGTATTTCTTGACCCGGAGTGGGGCACCTTTGCAACCGACGCTGAAGGTAAAGGTTGGGGCAGATTGCCTGAGACAAAAAACATTGTGTGGCGCATAAAACATATTATTTTAGGAAAAACAAAACTTCGCGGGAAACATGTTCTCATTACAGCCGGTCCCACAAGGGAACGCATCGACCCTGTGCGGTTTCTGTCCAATTACTCCACCGGGAAAATGGGGTTTGCGTTAGCGGAAGCAGCGCTGCTTTTTGGTGCTGAGGTAACCCTGGTTGCCGGGCCTAATCATTTGCCTGAGCTGCCTGGGGTTCGTTACATTACGGTAGAAAGTGCGCAAGAGATGAAGACGGCGGTGGAACGTTTTTATAACGAGACAGATATTTTGGTCATGGCTGCGGCAGTGGCGGATTATACGCCAGAACGTGTTCTTGCAACGAAATTGAAGAAAAAGGAAACCCATTTGCGGTTAGCGTTCAAACAGACGTCTGACATCCTTGCCGGTTTGGCAAAAAAGAAAGCCGGTAAAATTCATGTGGGCTTTGCCCTTGAAACAGAGAACACTGAACAAAACGCCATGCAAAAACTTCATGATAAAGAATTGGATATGATCATTTTAAACAATCTAGCGGATGCTGGCGCCGGATTTGCCGGCGATACAAATGTCGTGACCATTTTTACCAAAAACGGCAATGGTGAAAAGTATCCCATAATGAAAAAAACAGACCTTGCTCGAATTATAATGGAACGCGTGTCTGAATTAACGCAAACAGTGGCGTCACAGATTTTAGTGGTATGAATTTATTTAGGATGCATGAATCATCAGACATATTTGAATTGACCGCACGTCATTTTAGTCAACATAGCGAACTTTACGGATCGGGATTTTACGTGAATTGGCCTGTGGATAAAAAGGCCATTCCGCAGCCCGGGCTAAAACCGGAAACTTCTGCAGAAACCATGCGTGCTCTGGACGCGAAGGTGAGAAAATGTACAGCGTGCAAGCTTGCCAATACGAGAACACAAGTTGTTTTTGGAACGGGTTGTGCAACTGCCGAACTCATGTGCATTGGTGAAGCGCCGGGGCATGATGAAGACAAAGCCGGTGAGCCCTTTGTGGGGAAGGCCGGACAATTACTGAATAAAATTTTAGATGCAATGGGATTTAAACGCGAGGAAGTGTACATTACCAATATTGTGAAATGCCGACCGCCGAATAACCGGGATCCTCAACCGGAAGAATCGAAACAGTGCCTGCCGTATTTAAGACAGCAAATCCACTTGGTAAATCCCAAATTGATTTTGATTCTTGGCCGGGTTGCTGCCCATAATCTTTTAAATACCGATGCGAGTTTGTCAAGTTTACGTCAGCAAGTTCATGATTTTGAGGGCAGAAAAGTTTTTGTTACCTATCATCCGGCAGCGCTGTTAAGAAACCAGCAATGGAAACGTCACACCTGGAATGATGTGAAAAAGCTTCGGGTGCTTTATGATACGTTGGTAGGTGATAAACCACCTTTAAAACTAAAACAAAAATAAATTAAATGGCGAATAATACCAAAAAAGGAACACTGATCGATCGGATGCCGCCGCATGCGATTGAGGAGGAAATGGCTGTTCTCGGCTCGATTCTTATCGACAAACAAGCGGTAAACAAAAGCCTTGAAATACTTGAGGTGGATGCATTTTATAAAGATGCACATCAAAAAATATTTCAGGCGATTGTCAATTTGGATACGGTGGGAAGCCATATCGATTATCTTACCGTAACCGATGAATTGGAAAAAATGGGCTTTCTTGAAGAAGTTGGGGGAGCATATTATATAACGGAATTGGCAAGCCGTGTCCCTTCTGCGGCTAATGTAGAATTCTACGCCAGGATTGTTTTAGAAAAATCTTTGATACGTAAACTCATTGAAGTTAGTAATGAAATAGCCGGTGATGCCTATGAAGCCAAAGAACCGGCGGTGGATCTGATCGATGAAGCCGAAAGAAAAATCTTTGCTCTTTCTGAAAGAAAATTAAGAAAAGGTTTTGTGGCCATAGAACCAATTCTGCACAATACATTTGAAATTGTTGAGAATTTCTCTAATCGTGAAGGGTCTGTTACCGGTGTGGCGACGGGATTTCATAAATTGGACGAATTAACCTCGGGGTTTCAAAATTCCGATTTGATTATTTTAGCGGCAAGACCGTCTATGGGAAAAACAGCTCTCTGTCTTAACATCGCCAGAAATGCAGCGGTTTTGGAGCCCTGCACCGCGGTTGGTGTTTTCAGCCTTGAAATGTCAAATACGCAATTAGCCATGCGAATGCTTTGTTCTGAAGCCAAAGTCGATGCCCATAAAGTCCGGACAGGTAAACTGCCGGCAGATGATTGGGAAAAACTCAGCCGCTCAGTGGGAAAATTAGCCGAAGCGCCAATTTATATCGATGATTCACCGGCGTTGAGTATTTTGGAAATTCGGGCAAAAGCCAGACGGTTACGTGAGGAGAAAAAAATCGGATTGCTGATTATCGACTATTTGCAGTTGGTCAGAGGGCCGAAAACGTCTGAAAGTCGCCAGATTGAGATTTCTATGATCTCACAGTCGCTGAAAGCACTTGCTAAAGAATTGGATATTCCTGTACTTGCGCTTTCGCAATTGTCTAGGGCGGTTGAAAGCAGGAATGATAAACGTCCCATTTTATCGGATCTAAGAGAATCCGGTGCCATTGAACAAGATGCCGATTTGGTGATGTTCATCTATCGGGAAGATGCGTATAGTACGAGAACGAAACCACCGGATCCCGATGAGGAGGGTACTGCCGAGATCATTGTAGCCAAACAAAGAAATGGCCCTACAGACACCGTAAAACTGGCATTTCAAAAGGATTATGTTTTGTTTGCCAATCTTGACAGAACCCATGAAGAGTTTTTGATGGAAGAGAAATCTTTTTGATGGAAAACATGTATAAAAAACCATTTATGGATTTGATGAGAAAGCACCGGCGTTTCAATGCTTTTGTCGATCATGATTTGCTCATGAAGGCCTTTGAATTCAGTTTTGAGGCGCATAAGGATCAGCTCCGGAAATCCGGTGCACCGTATTTCGAGCACTGCTTTGAAGTCGCGAAAATTCTGATTGAACTGCGATTGGATTCCACTAGTGTGGCCAGCGGTCTTTTACATGATGTTGCGGAAGATACCGGTGTAACGATCGAAGAAGTAGAGGAAAAGTTTGGGGAAGATGTTGCATTGCTGGTGGACGGCGTTACGAAAATCAGTGAACTTAAATTTGACAGCGTTGAGCAAAGGCAAGCAGAGAATTTCAGAAAAATGATCATTTCCATGGTCAAAGATATTCGTGTAATCCTGATTAAGTTTGCCGACCGGCTACACAATATGAGGACGCTTGAATATCTACCGTCCAAAAAACAAAAGCGCATCGCCATCGAGACCAGAGATGTCTATGCTCCGCTGGCGCACAGATTGGGAATCGCCAAAATAAAATGGGAACTCGAGGACCTGGTTTTAAAGATTTTAGAGCCGGACTCCTATTGGGAGTTAGTCAAAAAGATCACCGATAAGCGGGAAAGTCGGGAGCGTTATATTCGCAGAGTCACTGGACCGATTCGAAATGAGTTAAAAAAAGCAAATATCAAATGCAAAATTACCGGCAGGCCAAAACATTTTTACAGTATTTACGGTAAAATGAAAACCCGTGAGGTTACCTTTGAACAAATTTATGATTTACTGGCCATCCGGATAATCGTCAGCAAAGTTGAGGAATGTTATTTTGTGCTGGGCATCGTCCACAACCTTTACATACCCGTACAGGAACGTTTCAAAGATTATATCGCCACTCCCAAATCAAATTTTTATCAGTCTTTACATACAACGGTCATCGGGCCGGATGGAAGGATGGTGGAAATTCAGATTCGTACGACAGAAATGCATCGCACCGCTGAAGAGGGCATCGCTGCGCATTGGCTTTATAAAGAGGGCAGGAAAAAACAGGACGAGTTAGATAAGCATTTGGCCTGGCTTAGGCAGGTGCTGGAGTCCCAACAGGAGACAAAAGATCCTTCTGAGTTCATGGAGAATTTACGAATTGAACTTTTCCATGACGAGGTGTTTGTCTTTACACCAAAAGGCGATCTTTTGAAACTGCCGGTAAACTCTACACCTGTGGATTTTGCGTTCAGCGTGCATACCGATATAGGCTTCCACTGTATCGGTGCAAAAGTCAATGGACGCATTGTCCCTTTGAGCTATAAATTGAAAAGTGGAGACTCGGTTGAGATTCTAACATCCCAAAACCAAAAACCAAACCCGGACTGGATAAAATTTGTAAAAACGTCCAAGGCCCGGAACAAAATAAAACGGTGGCTTAAGGATTCCTTTTATGAGCAAAGTTTTAAGCTTGGTGAAGAAATCATCGTCAAAAATTTTAAGAAATATAATATCAAGAGGAATTCAGTTGAGTTAAATGAAATAGCTCAAAGTTTTAATTTCCAAAATAAAGAGCAACTGTTGGCCTCAATTGGAAGAGGCGACACATCCATACAAACCATTATTAGCCGCATTGTTCCCGGGGAAAATATTGAAGTTAAAGACAGCCGCCTGTTCAAGCGTTTTATTAGCAGAGCAAGAGGTAAAGCAAACGGCGTTCAGGTTCAAGGTCTCGATAATGTCATGATTGACTTCGGTAATTGTTGCCAACCTTTACCTGGCGACAAAATTCTGGGATTTATTACCAGAGGCAGAGGCATTATTGTTCACAGAAGTGATTGTAAAAATATACTCAACCTCATTGAAAATCCCGATCGAAGAATCGACGTCGTATGGAATGTCGACAAAGATAAACATTTTGTGGTAAAATTGAAATTAATTGGCGGTGACCGCAAGAATTTTTTGCGGGATGTTTCAGATTCCATATCCAAAACAGATACGAATATTGTGAGTATCGAAATGAAAGTTGAGGATTCGGTGGTGCAAAGCAATCTTATTCTTGAAGTACGTAACTTACAACATTTGACCAGAATTATGAATAAAATAAGTCAAGTGAAAGGAGTGATTAATATCGAACGGTTAGGCGGAACAGGAGAAGTCTTAGAGTCCTGACAATAGCAATACGTCATTTTTTTTATCAATTCACTACTTGCAGGTACAGAGAACATATAATCCAAAAAGAGGAGTGGTTAAATGAAGAAAACCATTACAAAAAAAGATGTTGCAAAACGAACTGCTAAATTAGTCGGCGAAAAAATTTACCTGGCGGAAAAAATTGTTGATGGAGTGTTTACTTCTCTTCGTGAGTTTATGGCTGAGGCAGAGCCGGAGGTAAGAATTGAAATCCGTGATTTTGGTGTCTTTGAGGTGAAAACTACCAAACCCAAACCAAAAGCAAGAAACCCCAAAACCGGGGAAATTATATATGTACCTGCACGTCGAAAAACACATTTCAAAGCGGGTAAACTTTTGAAAGATGTTCTGAAGACCCCTTTGGATGAAATTTAATAATCATTTTGTTTAGCTGAACCGTTCGAGCAAAAATGAATGGTTTTGTATAGCAACCAAAAATAGATAGATCCTATGCGTAGTAGAATATTAGGATTGGATTACGGGAAGAAAAGAATAGGCGTTGCAGTAAGTGATCCTCTGGGAATCATTGCAGTGGGGTTACCAACTGTGACGTTTAAATCGTTAAGTGAGGCGATTGTTCAAATTAAACAGATTATTGCCGGCAATCATGCTCAACAAATTGTTGTTGGCTTTCCGTATAATTTAAGAGGCGAAATAAACCAGGCCGGTCGCATCACTGAAACATTTATAAGCGTATTGGAAGAAGAAACCAATTTACCAGTGACTAAACTCGATGAACGCTTTACAAGCGTTATCGCAAACGATATCATAAAAGCACTCGGAAAATCTCCAAGTAAAAGTAGAGAAAAGAAAGATGAGCTTTCCGCGCGTTTAATACTGCAGCAATATTTGGATCAATTAAATTCTCGAACAATTAAAGAATGAAAAAACTTAAGATTGCAGTTATCGGCACTGGTGCCATTGCGCAAGTTGCGCATTTGCCGATTTGGCACTCCTTTGAAGATGTAGAAGTCGTGGCGCTATGTGACAAGAACAAAAATAAAATGCAGTGGCTGGCTGAACGTTTTAATATTGAACACTGTTTTACAGATATCGCTGCTTTGTTGAAATTGGAGGACCTCGATGCTGTTGATGTTTGTGTGCCGACTGCCAGTCACATGGATGTTGGCATAGCCGCTCTCAGCGCCGGCAAACATGTGTTAGTGGAAAAGCCTATGGCGCTGAATTTCGCTCAGGCAAAAAACATGGCCGATGCTGCAAAAAAGTACCAGAGGAAATTGATGGTTGCCATGAATGTGCGCTTCCGTCAGGATTCGATCATTCTTAATACCTTCACCAAACAGGGAGAATTAGGCGAGATATTTTATGCGAAAACCGGGTGGTTGAGGAGGAAACAGAATCTCTCAATAAATTCCCTGCTTCAGCTAAAAAAAAGTTCCGGGGGAGGCGTTTTTATGGATTTAGGCACACAAATGCTTGATGTCGGCCTCTGGTTAATGGGTAATCCAAAAGCAAAAACTGTAAAAGCATCGTTGTACAGTAATTTAAAGCAATTACCGGATGAAGATTCTGCGGCTGCATTTATTAATCTGGAGAATGGCGCCACACTTACCATTGAAGTAAGTTGGACACTGTTGTCTGAAAGTGATTTTTTTTATACCAATCTATTCGGGACCAACGGTAGTGCACTGTTAAATCCTTTACGTGTACACAAAGAGTTGCATGGAAATCTTGTAAACGTTACGCCAACAAAAAGGGAGTCCAAGGAAAATCTGTATAAAAAATCATATAAAAATGAACTGCGTCATTTTACCGATTGCCTGCTGCAAAAAATAGATATGATTTCGAGTGGCGAAGAACAATTGGAACGAATGAAAATTCTCGATGCCGTATATCAGTCAGCACAGAGCGGTAAAGAAATTACTTTGAAATCGTGAGATGTTAAAAGAGAATGGGTTTGAAGTATATTATTGTATTGGTCTTGATGTGGTTACCGCAAGTTGGTTTAGCGCAGGCGAATCATTATTTTACGCTGAACAATGTCAAAGCACGCCCGTTGGCTATGGGAGGGGCTTTTATTTCAGTTGTGGATGATATTGCATCTGTACAATACAATCCTGCCGCATTTTCACTTTACAAAGCAAATATACAGCATAGAGTTACATTTTTTTTAAATCCGGTAAGTCCGGTATTTGCAGTTTTGGAAAAAGACGATCTTTATTCCGGTAATGGCTCTCCTGTGGATGATCTGTTGCTTTCTTTGGGACTGTTCCTTAAAGCGGTTACATTTTCTCAAAAGTCATTGCAGGTTGGCGTAATTTTGGGTGAGGAGAACCTGGATAGACCAGAGATTATTCGAAAGGATCGATTTATAAATGCTGAAGGTTACCGCCAAAACCATTCGCACACCATATTTGGCAATGTAAATTTTGCTGACAAAGTAGCTTTAGGGGGCGCTGTAAACATTTACTATAGCGGTACTCCGGATTCACCACAAATCAGTCAAAACAAGTGGGGGATCAGTTATGGTGTTTTGTTGAAACCGGAGCGAGGATTGCGGATCGGCGTGGCATTTCACAATTTACCGGATTCTTTGCAACAGGTGAGGTCACCACTAGAAAGCATTATTGACGAGTCTGTAAATGTTGGAATTTCCTATACTCCCTTTACCGGGACAACGATTTCGATGGATGTTCGCAATCTCGGTGAGGAACAAAATACAGCTATTCGGGAATTTCGTTTTGGCTTTGAGCAAACGATATTATCACAGTTGGCATTGAGAGGCGGATTTTTTAAAGGCGATTTTGGGAAAAAAGTGTTTTCAGCAGGCATTGGAATTTTAGATGGAAATACATTATTTAATTTTGACAATCGGTTTTTTCATCAAAATTATTGGATAAACTATGCCATTGTTTACGAGAGATCGGATTTTTCTGACGACACGATTTCCCATTTTTTCTCCTTTATTTTCAGGATTTAATTGATGCCACCGCTCGGGTAGAAAATTGACGTGTCTGCTTTTAAAGATGGAACTTTAAATATCGGGAAAAGTAAGTATCAAGTGATTTGTGCACGCACGAAAAATCTGATTTGTCTCATCTTTTATTTTGGTACATTGATCGGTAGTCAAGCGTTCGCACAAACTCTCGATAATTTGCAAGTGCTAAGAAACCTGACCGGTCGTTTAATACAACACCAACTCATTCCATGGATTCCGGAGAGGGAAAAGAACATTGTTATAAAAAACCTGGGAGCAAAAAATAAATCCGGTTGGTTGCTGGAAAGTCAAATCACAAATAGTCTGAAATCAAGAAAAGATATATTTTTGAACAATGAAGGATTGAAGGGGAGAGAACCGGAAGATTATTTGCTGATTGAATTTAATTCATTAGACCTGAAAATTGAATATATCTCTGTTAATGAGTTGCCGGAAAGTTTTTCGAGGAAAGCAAGCGTGGCCTTCTTTGCAAGAGTCGTTCAAATGCCGGAAGGACGAGTTTTATGGAATGATCAAATAAATGGAGATGCAACAGACGAGATAAAGCGAAAAGAAGTTGCCGCTGTGGAGAATCGGAATATCCCATTCACCTCCGGACAAATAATCGAGCAACATCAGAGAAAGAGTATTATTCAACCGGTGCTGATAGCAGGTGTAAGCGGCGTGGTCATTTATTTATTTTATTCTTTGCGAAGCCGATAAATTTTGAACAGAAAATGGAAAATAATAAACTGATGAAAGTAAAAAAATATTTTTCTCCTGCACTACTTCTTGTCATTTTTTTGATGTCAGACTGTAGTTCGTATCATATCAAACCCAATATAGCTGCGCAGGAAAGGTTTGAACTTGCGAAATTAATGTTTAGTAAAAAAGATTATTTTGAGTCAAAAAACCAATTCAAAATTCTTATTCTGAATAATCCTGGCCTACCTTTTATTGATGAGGCACAATTTTATTTGGCTGAAAGCCATTTCCACATGAAGGAATACATCCTTGCTGCTGATGAGTATAACCGTCTGATTCGGCTGTATCCCAAAAGTGATTGGGTTGACGATGCGTCTTTCAAAATCGGGATGTGTGATTATAAGCTTTCACCGAAACCGTCTTTAGACCCAAAATATACCATCCAGGCAGTGCAGCATTTTCAGTCATTTATTGAAGAATTTCCCAATAGTGATTTGATACCTGAAGCAGAAAGAATTTTGAAAAAATGTCGAAGTAAATTAGCCGAAAAAGATTATAAGACCGGGGTATTATATCGAAAATTGGGAGACTATCATGCTGCAATCGTTTATTTTAGTAGTGTCTTAGAAAATTATTATGATTCAAAATATGCAGATGATGCACAATATTGGAAAGCTGAATGTTTATTTAAGTCACTGAAAAAACAGGAGTCTTTACAGGCGTTCTTAGAATTTATCAGTAAATATCCTAAAAATCCATATTCTTCGAAATCCATAGGCAGAATAAAAAAACTTGAAGAAGATTTGGCAAAGATAAAAAATGCAAATGGTGTATCTTCCAATACAAAAGTGAATGAATAATTGTCTGAGAATAAATTGAAGATTGGATTGTATGGAGGGACATTTGATCCCATCCATAATGCCCACCTGATTATTTCACAGTATATTAAAGAAGAGCTTCATTTAGACAAGATCATCTTTATCCCATCTGCAAATCCGCCTCATAAAAGTACATTTTCTCAACCGAAAATTCGATTGAAAATGGTTTATTCCGCTACAAAGAATAATGCCTCCTTTCAATGTTCGGAATTGGAGATTCACCAGGAGCGTCAAACCTACAGCGTCGACACAATCAGGCAAATTAAGCGCGGACTGGACGACTCAGGAGGATGTGACTTGTTTTGGATAATGGGTTCGGATAATTTTATTTCCTTTGATACATGGAAAAACCCTCGGGAAATTTGCACAATGACACGATTGGTCATATTTCCACGAAATCACAACGATGTTCATCTTACACGCCACGAATTCAAAGAAAAGGCCATTTATTTGAAGAAAGCGCCGATAATTGATATTTCTTCAACGTATATTCGCAGTCTGGTAAAATCGGGGCGGTCCATCAAGTATTTGGTACCGGAAATAGTGGAAGATATTATCGTCAAAGAAAAGTTATACTTATAAAAAATAATCAGATACAAAATACCTAATAAATATTTTAATCATTCAAATAAATCTTGATTTTATTTTAACATTATAGTATAATTGAGCGCAAAGTAGCTTTGAACATAGGTGAAATTATTGGTAGGCTTCTGGGAGAAAGGAATGATCGGAAAAATTAAAAACGCGTACCAACAATCTATGCAACGTGCATTGTTGAGTATGGACTCTGACGAAGAAGATGATTTTGAATGGGAGGGTGAAGAATCGTGGGAGGATGAAGAAGATGATTATGAGGATTTTGGGGGGGAGGACGACTGGAAAGAAAATGATGATTGGGATGTTGAAGAAGATTGGGGTGAAGAGGATTGGAATTAGCTGGAAAATTATTTTAAAGGAAGCTGCTGCTGAAGCATGAAATATTTTGTAAAGAACGGTGAATCCGAACATGTCATAGAGTTTACTAATTCTAATGACGCTGTGCAGCTAATGTTGAATGGTGAAAACAGCCGTGTGGAGCTGACGCCGTTAGGTAAGAAAAATCTTTATTCGTTTTTGTTAAACAACCAATCTTATGAGTTGTTTATTCATAAAAACGGAGGCATTTACCGGGTTTCTTTAAACGGCAGAAAATATGAATTTGAATTGGAAGACGAGAAAACACGTTTTCTGAAATCTTTAATTAAGACGGAACAGGGTCAAACAGGAAGAATTGAGATTAAAGCACCTATGCCCGGATTAATTGTGAAAATCAATGTGAGTGAAGGGCAGACTGTGGCAAAGGGTGATGCCTTATTCATTATTGAAGCAATGAAAATGGAGAATGAAATCCGCTCACATCAAGCTGGTACCGTAACAAAAATATTTAAGAAAGAACGCGATTCCGTTGACAAAGATACGGTTATTATGAGCGTTGAATAATCATTTTCAACTCAAT
>CAYVXE010000091.1:0-18117 GCA_964455375.1 uncultured Calditrichaceae bacterium | reverse complement strand
GTGTCATTTTCATCCTGATTAAGATAAGAATAAGCACCAACCAAACTGAATGTAACCGGCAGGTAATCCGCGGTGATAATCCCATTAAACAAATAATTCCTCGACTTAGCGCGCGGAATGTTCCCCGGTCTTACATTGAGTTCATCAGTTCCGACAATATTCTGCAACGTCTCTCCCGAATTCTGGTCCACAAGAGGAAACGCCGAACCTCCAATCCGGAATCCATCCCAGAACTTACGGTAGTGGTCGGTAAATGTTTGAATTTGACCTGCGGTAAAAAAGCGTACTTTTTCCGTACCGAGCGGTCCGCCTGCAGTCATCAAATAGTTCCTGTACCCGTAAGAATATGTGCCAAACCGTGAATTGTAATCTGAGGTAAACCGGTCAGTTTCAGTCTTTAATGAAAATTTCAACGATTCCCCTCCACGCCTGAGTCTGTGGAGTAAAACAGCGGCTGCACTGTTTTCCCCGGACCCGGGAGATGTGTTTAACCGGATGGTAGCAAGTGCTTCCGGGATGAGTTGAATGATATTTGCACCGGTAACCCAGCTTCGAACATCTGCGCCTTCGAACAGATAGCTGGTTTCATCCGGACGGCTGCCCCTGACATGCAGATTCTGCTCGCCGCTGAAGTCCTGTACCACTGTACCTGAAAACAATTCATAATACTCATCTAACTCGCCTTTGAAAGGCAAATGGTCAAAGTCATCTGAATTGATAGTTTGAATTGTTTGATCGGATTCAAGTGAATCACTTACGGCCAATTCGTTTGAATTAAGAGAATTGATTCGTTGCGGCAGGACTCTAACTGACGTACAAAAAACACTGCATGCAATCAAACTTAACATCAGCTTGTACATGCGCGACTTCCTCCTCACTCTAACACAATTAAAATGCACTTATTGAGATTAGATTTTGTACCTGTTTAAGGTATGAATTATTGCACAACATATTCCAGTTTTTTCTTGTAATAAAACCACCTTACATAAAATAAAATGAAAATACAACTTGACAGGTGAACATTATATCACTACATTGAAAGGGTGACCATAAATTCTCCATTCAAACTAAATCATGTGAGGTGCCGTCATGAAAATGGATGCAAATTTTCAGGACCCTTATTGCAGAAAGGAATTCTGGATAAACCAGTTTTATACGAAATCAAAAAATGAACTGGAAGAGTGTATCAGAGAATTCACACGTTTTTCAACTCAACTCGAGGTTGAATATCGGTTGGTGATGTCAGTGAGCAGAGCCGATGTTTGCAAGCAAGTGTTAGAGGAACTGCTGCGCAAAAAAAACAGCGTCTATAAAAATAAAAATCAGGGAGATTTGTTCGCGGGCTGAAGACCTTTGCTAATGCAACAGTGCAAGAATAAAAGACAACACCGTAAGCAGCATAGTGCCAATCGCTGCCAGTTGATGTAGATGATTTTCCGTCTTCATTTCAGTATATCCGAGAACTGCGGCTGCAGCGTAGCCACCGACAAAACCGCCGCCATGGGCAAAATTATTCACCATGCCGCCAGGCATGATAAACCCGATCACAAAAAGTACAAGCGCCCACTGTCCCATTTGCCGATAAATGGCTGTGCCAAAAGCTCCGCCGCGTTTTCTGCCATAATAAACAATGGCACCAAAAAAACCGAAGATAGAACCGGATGCCCCAATGGTGTAAGGAATGCCAACATAATTTGAAACAAGATATCCCAACACACCCGCGATCGTAAAAATCACGAAACTCCGGGAGATACCGTACAATTCTTCAACTAAAGGACCTATCTGTCGAATCCAAAGTACATTAAACAAAATGTGTAACAAACCACCGTGCAGATAAATTGCTGTTATGAGCGTCCACCACTGTCCCTGCCGCATGATGTGGCTTCCGGTCATACCTAATTTTATAAGCGCATAAGGACTTGGGGCGCCCAACCCAAACAGGGAAAATCCACGCATACGAAATACTGCCCCGGGGTCAAGCAAGATGCTGATGACATACACGCCGATACAAACCGCTGAAATGACAGGAATCAAACTGGCATCTCCGCCAAACATCTTTCGCAGTACGCCGGCCATTCCCCACATGTTAGGATTTTTCATCCCGCAATAAGGGCATTTTTCAGCAGAAGCACTGATCAGTTTTCTACAACTGGGGCAAAGAATCGCACCAAGATTATTGTTCTTTTCAGACATTCGATATGTATTCTGTTCTTAATTCAATTCAATTTCCGGCGTTCGTGTGATTTGCACCCGGCGGTTTATTTCATCTACGCTTAAAAAAGAGACCTGGTTGCGATGAATAAACCAGTGGCCTCCATCCAGACAAGTATCATGTAAAATAATCCGTTTCATCGTTGTTTGCTTCATTCGAAAAACAGTTAGTTTTGACACCTCCAGCGTTCCCCATAATCTGGCGAGCAACCACGACACCGACAAAAACTGTAAACGTGCTTTTTTATTCATATTTTCAGATTGAATAAAGAAGCCCGGCAAAACAGATCGCCGGGCCCAGATTATTTACATTTCAAGCAAAGAAAATTATTTCACGTCCCAGGTATCTCCCGATTCCAGGAGAGCCTGCAAGTCCGGTTCGCCGACCTTTTTCTTTGCTTCTTCAATTTGATGTACCAGAGCATCTTCATAACAATCCGTTTCCACGGATCGAAAAATACCCACGGGAACAGGTAAATCTGGATCATCGGTCATGTGGCTGAGGATGAAGGAATAGGTGGCATCATCCACCCTTTCATTATGCACCATCAGATCATCTAAGGAATACTTTCCGTTTTCCAGGGAAACCACTTCCGGTTTAAATCCATCCAGACGAATGCCTTTATCTTTATTTTTACCGAAAACGAGCGGCTGCTCATGCTCCAGATAAACGACATGCTCCGGTTTGGAATCTTTATCCGTATATTGCAACCAGGCGCCATCGTTGAAGATATGACAGTTCTGGTAAACTTCAATAAAAGAAGTTCCTTTGTGCTCAGAGGCTTTTTGCAGCATTTTTTGCATGTGTGCAGGGTCTCTGTCAATTGTCCTGGCGATAAAAGTTGCGCCCGTTCCAATGGCCACGCTAATTGGTTTAAACGGATGGTCGATAGAACCAAACGGTGAAGATTTGGTTACTTTCCCAACTTCAGACGTCGGGGAATACTGCCCTTTGGTTAAGCCATAAATGCGGTTGTTGAATAAGATGACATTTATGTTCACATTTCTTCTCAACAAGTGAATCAAGTGATTCCCGCCGATACTGAGTCCGTCGCCATCGCCGGTCATGACCCAAACTGAAAGATCGGGATTAACGACTTTTACGCCGGTTGCAATTGCCGGGGCACGGCCGTGAATGGTATGAAAACCGTACGTATTCATATAATAAGGAAATCGTGATGAACAGCCGATTCCGGATATAAAAACATACTTTTCTTTGGGCACATCTAAATTGGGCAGCGTGCGCTGCGTTTGTGCCAATATTGAATAATCACCGCAACCGGGGCACCATCGTACTTCCTGATCCGATTCAAAATCCTTTTTCTTTAATTTTTGACCGGTCTGTCCGTTGGGTGAAGATGTTTTTTGAGTTACGCTCATTTTATTCTCCAAGTAATTCATCAATTTTGTCTTCGATTTCAGTTGAGAAAAACGGCAGGCCCTGAATTTTATTAAGGCCAACCACCGGCAAAAGGTATTTTCCCCGCAACACATGTATCAATTGTCCGGCATTGATTTCCGGCACCAAAATCTTTTTGAAATTTCTCAAAATGCCGCCGAGATCCTTTGGCAGTGGGTTCAAATAGCGCAAATGAATTCTTGAAACCGATTTCCCCTGATTTTGTTTATGTTCAACAGCGGTTTTGATGGTTCCGGCAGTACTGCCCCAACCGACGACGAGTAATTCACCTTTTTCAGCGCCATCAATTTCAGTCGGTGGAATGTCATCGACAATTTTTTCCACTTTTTCGGCTCTCATCCGGGTCATATATTCATGATTTCTTGGATCATAGCTCACATTACCGGTAATGGAATCTTTTTCAAGACCGCCGATTCTGTGTTCAAGCCCCGGGGTTCCGGGAATAGCCCACGGACGTGCGAGTGTTTTTTCATCCCGCAAGTATGGTGAATAACTCTCGGGGTCTGTTGCAAATTTAACCGGAATCTTCGGTAAATCTTTCACCTTTGGTACCGGCCATGGTTCGGAACCGTTCGCTAAGTAACCGTCTGAAAGCAGGAGTACCGGAGTCATGTGTTTCACCGCCAGACGGCAGGCCTCGTATGCCACATCAAAACAATCCGATGGTTGCGACGCAGCAATTACCGGAATGGGGGCTTCTCCGTTGCGTCCGTACAGAGCCTGAAACAAATCGGACTGCTCCGTTTTTGTCGGCAAACCTGTACTGGGGCCACCTCTTTGAACATTCACAATGACGAGCGGTAATTCCGTACTTACTGCCAGACCTAACGCTTCAGATTTAAGCGCTAAACCCGGCCCGCTTGTGGTGGTGACAGCCAGAGCACCGGCATAGGATGCGCCTATAGCCGAACACACGGCGGCAATTTCATCTTCCGCCTGAAATGTTTTGACACCAAAATTTTTGTATTTCGACAATTCGTGTAAAATGTCACTGGCGGGGGTTATGGGGTAACTTCCCAAATAAAGGGGCAGTCCCGATTTTTGCGACGCGGCAATTAATCCGTAAGCAACTGCCGTATTTCCATTCATATTACGATATTTTCCGGCGGGTAATTTCGCCGGCTGCACTTCATAGGAATGGGCAAACTGTTGCGTGTTTTCACAGTATGCATAGCCTCCCTTAAGGGCTAAAAGGTTTACCTCTACCAGTTCGGTTTTTTTAGCAAATTTTTTCTTAATCAGGCCAATCGCATGATCCATGGAGCGGTTAAACAGCCAGAAGACCATCCCCAGGGCAAAAAAGTTTTTGCTGCGGTCGACCACTTTTGACGACAAACCTAATGCGTCGGCGGCTTTCCGGGTAAGTGTGGTCATCCCGACCGAAAACATCTGAAACTTATCCAGAGAACCATCTTCCAACGGATTTTTCTCATAGTGAGCAAGATGGAGATTCCGCTCCGTAAAACTATCGGTATTGACAATCAAGATGCCGTTTGGTTTTAAATTGGTTATATTCACTTTTAATGCTGCCGGATTCATCGCCACCAGGGCATCGTATTTTTCACCCGGAGTGTGAATATCAAAACTGCTGATGTGCAGTTGATACCCACTCACACCAGGGAGTGTTCCGGCTGGAGCCCGGATTTCCGCTGGAAAATCAGGCAAAACACCGATGTCATTTCCGAGTAACGCAGATGTATTGGCTAATTCACTGCCAACAAGTTGCATACCATCGCCTGAATCACCAGCGAAACGGATGGTAGCTTCCTTAAGTGATTCTACAGGTTTACCCATTTCGATTCAATCGCTCCATGTTATTCTACATTCAGTTAACTGACAAAAACTTAAATATTTCCCACTCAATTACATTTTTTTTGCAGCGCTGCCGCTCAACCGCCTTCCCGATGTCTGGCACCCAGCCGAATGGGATGTGGCGGCAAATTTAAAATATCCTGCGGAAAAAATTCCACAATATAACGAACAATGTCTTTTATAGAAAGAACAAATAAAGGAGTTTTTTTTCCGTCCACAACGGTGACGTGGCGATAACGTCCTTTATACATAAGATTTAACGCATCTTCCATGGTGCTATCCAATGTAATCGGCACCGGATTTGATGTCATGAATTTATCCACAGTATTTTTTTGCAGATTTATTCCTTTACCTGCCACTTTTAAAAGAACATCGCGCTCGGTAAATATACCGCGAAGCATGTTGTTTTCAACAACAATCAAACAGCCAATGCCGCGAGCCACTAATAATTGAATGCATTGCTCGAGACTTGTCCCCACCTCCACAGTAACCGCTTTATTCAGATTCAATTGTTTTACGGGATTCCTGAGATCTTTGTCCTGAAGATCGATCTTACGGTCCTTCATCAATTCCTTCATAATTTGAAGTTCATCATCGAATTGATCTGCATCAAAAATACCCAATCTTATCGCCTCCTAACCGTAACTTTAATTTGAAGGTACGAGACTTTTTACTAAAAAATCCGTAATATCTCTCATAGAAACAACCCCAATAGGATTTCCATGAGCATTGATTAATGGTATATGCCGAAATCCCCCCATTTGCATGCGATTTAATGCAAACGCAATTTCATCATAAATATACAAATATTCCGGATTTATAGTCATGACAGTTTCAACCAACATCTGCCCCGGGTCCAGGTTACTTCCCACAATTTTAGTCAGCACATCCCGTTCCGTAAAAATACCCACTAACTGCTCATTATTAACAACCAAAACACAGCCGAATTTATTCTTTTGCATGATGTCGATGATTTCGCTAACAGTTGTACCCAGCGGAACACATGTAGGTCCGGAAGGATCTAACGATTGAATCGATGCTCGTAGAGTTTTGGAATCCATAAAATTTACTCCTAAACCGTCCTTTTTTTAATGGCGGAAATATAAACAGTTCTTTCATAAAAATCAATACTTTTCGCTATGAATGTGTAAATCGTCATAATCTCAAAAATCAAACGAATGCAACTATTGACAATTTTGTTTTTTTTATTCATATTAATAACCAACTTTTGGCTGAATATGATCAAAAAAGCTGTCGTCATCATCGGTTCGGGGCCGGCGGGAATTTCCACTGCTCTGAGTCTGATTAATTTAATGCCGGAACTCTCAAACGATATTTTAATTCTCGAAAAAGAAAAACATCCGCGTCCCAAACTGTGCGGTGGAGGAGTTACCGCGTATGCCGAACAGACGTTACGTTCCTTGAATATCCGTACGCAAACATTCGGCTTTCCAATCCATACGATTGAATTTTATATAAAAAACAGACCCCTTGTTTTCCGCCGAAAAAATCTGATGCGTATTGTGAGACGAGATGAATTTGACGCCGAGTTAGCACAACACGCCAGAAACGCCGGAATCGAATTAAAAGAAAATGAGCCGGTCGTATCACTAACCCGGAAGCATGAAAAAATCAACGTTACAACTGAAAATGATTCTTATTTGACGGACGTTCTTGTTGGTGCTGACGGCGCCAAAAGTTTTGTTCGAAAAAAAATGCTGCATGAACCAAAATCACGCATTTCCAGACTGATGGAAATCGTCGTCCCGGCAGAGAGCACCGCAGCAGAGTTTCAACAGCACACAGCAACATTTGACTTTCGGGCAATGAAATCCGGACTGCAGGGTTATTTGTGGACCTTTCCTGGCTATATTCACGGAAAAGCCCATTATAATCTCGGCATTTTCGATAGCAGAATCAAAGCGGGAAAAAGAGCAGACATGCGGCAACTTTTAAAACAATACCTGAGTAAGCATGGAATCTCGGGTGAGGATGTCCCCCTCCAGGGACATCCTGAGCGCTGGTTTACGCGGCGCGGCCGCTATGCGGTTCCAAACGTCTTACTTGTGGGAGATGCGGCCGGCATTGAACCCTGGCTGGGAGAAGGTATTTCCATTGCCCTTGGTTATGGTCCTGTGGCTGCAAGAGCGATTCAGTCTGCATTTCAAAACAAAGACTTTTCTTTTCGAAACTATACAAACTTTATTTTAGACAGCAGACTTGGAAAGCAGCTCAATCGTAATCTAAAAATTGCAAACCTGATGTACAAAATACCGTCACAAACTGTAATCTCAGGTTTGGCGCAACTTGGAAAACTACTTTTTGATTTCAAATATAACAGGCATGAACAAGCATGAAAAACTCAACCTATGACGTCATTATCATCGGTGGCGGCATCAACGGGGCCGGTATTGCCCGCGATGCGACCGAACGTGGTTTGTCTGTTTATCTCGCTGAAAAACATGACTTTGCTTTTGGCACGACGTTTCGCTCTACCAAACTCATTCACGGCGGGTTGCGCTACCTCGAATACTACGAAATCGGTCTCGTGCGTGAATCACTGCGTGAACGGGAAACGCTCCTGCACCTGGCGCCATATTTAGTTAAACCGGTCAAATTTGTCATCCCCATTTATGAAGATAATCAATACGGTTACGGCAAAGTAAAATTGGGATTGCTGGCTTATGATATTTTATCCTACGACAAATCCCTCAAAAATCACACGTCATTCAGTTGTGCCGAACTTCACACCATTGAACCAAACATTCGCAAGCAAAACTGTAACGGCGGATTTACTTATTACGACTGCCAGGTGGAGTACCCGGAGCGTCTCTGCCTTATGAATCTGATGATGGCAAAATCCGGCGGTGCGCAAATTAACAATTACACCGAAGTTGTAGATTTTATCAAAACGGGAAATGAAATTACCGGCGTCATCGTAAGGGATGTTTTTACCGGTGAAGAAAAAGAAATCTATGGAAAAATTATCGTAAATGCATCCGGACCGTGGGTGGACGAGGTTCTGAAATTACACGCGATCAGCCCAAAAAGAAAAATGGGTGGCACCAAAGGGACACATCTTTTATTGCCGAAATTTCCCTCAGGGCCGCAACATGCCATCTATGTACCAACGCACCAGGATGGACGACCGTTTTTTATCATTCCGTGGAGAAACTATTACTGGGTGGGAACCACAGATATCCGCTTCACCAACAATTTGGATGACGTACGAAGTAGCAGGGAAGAAATCGACTATCTTCTGCGGGAAGTTAATTTCGTTTTTCCTCTTGCCGGCATAACAACTCAGGATATCATCTATTGCATCGCCGGCGTCAGACCGCTTCCGGTTACCAGTAGTGAAACCGAAGAAGCGGAAATTACCCGCAAGCATATCATTTTCGACCATGAGGATGAAGGTCTTGAAGGACTTATTTCCATTATCGGTGGAAAGTTAACCACGTACCGGAACCTTTCTGAGGAAACCGTCGATATTATTTTCAAAAAACTCGATCGGGATCCTCCTCCCTGTACGACAAATGAATATCCTATTCTGGGTGGGGACATTGATGATATCGAACATTACAGAAATGAATCCGTCCAGTTTTATGCAAAAAAAACCGGATTCTCTGCTGAACAGATTGCCTATTTGATTTCACTTTACGGAACTACCTTTAAGCAAATCATTGATTTAGCTGAATCTGACCCCAAACTCGCACGACCAATCTCCGACCAGTACCCGGCAATTGTTGCGCAAATTATTTTTGCCATCAAACACGAATTTGCCCGGACCCTTGCAGACATCTACATACGCCGGACTGGAGTGGGTATCAGCCCGGGACTGGGTCTGGATTGCGCAAAAACCGGCGCTAAAATCATGGGAAAATATCTCAATTGGCGTCGCAAACGGGTGAAGCAGGAAATTAAACAGTACGAAAAAACTATCGAATCTATGTTTTCGTTTGACTAACTATTTGCTTATGAATTCAAAAACCTTCCACGCCTGGTATCAAAGTATTTCCGGTCATCCGGACCAATACCCGTTAGACGAAATCATTTACCGCTGTCCGCACTCCGGCGAGCTTCTGGAAGTACACCATGATATGCAGCAGTTAAAATCGAAATCTCCGGAAGAATGGAAACGGCTGTTCGAGTCCCGGTTGCAAAATACAACGGGAGCAAACGCCAGCGGTGTCTGGAGTAAGAAAGAGTGGGTCTGTCCGGAAATTTCCGATGAACACATCATCACCATTGGTGAAGGCAGAACGCCACTTTTCCCCGCCACAAGACTCGGTAAATTCGCCGGTGTGAAGGACCTCCGCATTAAATTATGCGGCAACAGTCACACCGGATCATTCAAAGACCTGGGCATGACGGTTCTGGTGTCCATGGTCAACCAGATGATCAAGCAGGGAAAACCCATAAAAGCCGTTGCGTGTGCTTCCACAGGGGATACCTCTGCAGCCCTTGCTGCTTATTGCGCAGCCGCAGATATTCCAGCACTGGTGCTGCTGCCAAAAGATAAAATTTCCACCGCACAGCTTATCCAGCCAATCGCTAACGGCGCCCTCACCCTATCTCTGGACACGGACTTTGACGGCTGCATGACGCTCATTCAGCAGCTCACAGAGTCAAAAGAAATCTATCTGGCAAACTCTATGAATTCGCTGCGGGTGGAAGGGCAGAAGACCGTAGGCATGGAAGTGGTACAGCAATTGGGATGGCAGGTTCCGGACTGGATTATCGTGCCCGGCGGTAATTTGGGAAATGTCTCTGCCATCGGCAAGGGGCTGCTGGAAATGCAGGACGTGGGGCTCATCAACCGTTTGCCAAGAATCGTCTGTGCACAGACGGAAAAAGCCAATCCTTTGTATGAAAGTTTCAGGCAGGAATTCGACGAGTTCAACCCAAAGCAAGCGCAACCGACTCTGGCCACTGCCATTCAAATCGGTAACCCCGTAAGTGTGAAAAAAGCCATTCGCGTACTCAAACAATTTAACGGTATCGTGGAACAGGCAACGGAAGAGGAACTGGCCAACGCCTGCGCCCTGGCCGATAAAGACGGTCTTTTTACCTGTCCGCAAACCGGCGTGGCCATTGCAGCGTTCCTGAAATTAGTGGAGAAAAAAGAAATAAAACCGCGTGATCGCGTGGTGATCATTTCAACCGCACATGGCTTAAAATTTACTGACTTTAAAATAAACTATCATGAAAACCGGTTACCGGGCATTCAATCGTGTCATGCAAATCTACCGGTTGCACTGCCACCTGATTTGGATAAAATCATGGAAAAATTAGACCGCTTTCTAAAGTCCCGTTCTTGAGAGGAAAACACCGTTGTGAAGGTTTGGATCCTCCCGGAAAGATATTATCGATACAGCCATCCGTACAAGCATCTGAAACACTCCAGCCAATTTTTCTCATGCATTTTACCGAAAATTACCGGTGCATTGGGTTTGCAAGTAGTTTTTCATATCGCGGACTATTTGAATATGTGCAGGAATATCCATAAAAAAAACGGGATTAGCCGGCTCACCGGTTGTTTCAATTTCAAAATGCAAGCCGGTTTTTGCCAGCCTCTTCCGCACTGCAATTCGTGGTCATGTGTCAACCTCTATTCTTCAGATAATCTGCCCTCAGGTCATTTTTTATTTTTCTTGAAAAACGGGGAATATGCACGACCTTTTATAGGTCTAACTTTTGGTAAAACTGAATTTATAGGAAACCGGTGACAGACCTTCAGTTGATCGAACAAGCACTTAACGGTAACGACCATGCTTTTGAGCAAATTGTCAGGAAATATGAGAATCGGGTCGCGGCCACGGTAATCGGTATGTTGGGCAAGTGCGATGCCGCAGATGATGTGGGGCAGGAAGTGTTCATCCGGTTTTACAAAGTCATGCACAAATTTCGCGGCACCGCCAATCTCGGCACCTATCTGATACGTATCGCCATCAATCTTTCCATCAACGAACTCAAACGGCGCAAACGGCGGCTTATGTTTTTTTCAAAACCTGACGACAGACCATTTCCCGAACCAGCCAGCAAACCAGACGATTCCGCAGTGAACAGTGAAGAAAAGGAGCTGGTACAAAACGCCATTCAAAAACTGGAAACGAAATTCCGCTCGGTGGTGATACTCCGGCTCATTGAAGGTTACTCAACAGAAGAAACAGCAAAAATACTCAACATTCCCGTGGGTACCGTTTTATCAAGATTGGCACGTGCTCAAAAAAAATTAAAAGACCTGCTTGCACCCATCATTTTGGAGGAAGTATGAACGACAAACAGTTACAGTTACTCATCCTTTCGTTCGATGCAAAATTGTCACAAAAAGAGCAAGACCTGTTGCACCAGGCATTGAAGTCATCACCGGAATTGCGCACAGAACAAAAACGGATCATCAAAATGCGCAAACGACTGGCTGAATCAGGTGAGAACAAGTTTAAACCGTTCTTTTCAGCACGGGTGATGCAGAAAATAAAATCATCACAATCGCAGGAAGAAGAATTCGCTAATTCTCTGACCTGGGCATTTCGGATGTTTGCCACCATCGGTGCAGTAACCATTATTTTGCTTTTTTCCATTAATTCCAAACTCGGTAAAGAGATGTCTCTAAATTCTATTTTCAATATTCCAACAATCACCTTTGAGAATACCTGGCAATTAGATGATCTGCTCAAAGAGGAGAAACCATGAGCTACAAAACAAAATCGACATTTATTTTACTCGGAACACTGGTCATCGGCATCATCATTGGCGCCCTGGTTAGCGGAACAATTCGCGATACGCGCGAGCGAAGATTTGAGCACATGCTCCCCATGGACCGTTTTTTTTATTTCATGGAAAGGGTCATCCAACCGACAGAACAGCAGCGCCACCAATTCGAAGCAATCATGAAAAAACATTCGGAGAAAATGGCTAAGTTGTTCGACCAGCATCAGGATGAATTGTTTGCTATTTATGATTCTATGCGTACGGAATTAAAAGCGGTCCTCACGGACGAACAACGCCAACGCTTTGAGGAACATTTAGAGCGAAGTTCAAACAAAATCGTCGAATCCCGGCTAACACGATTAACAAAAGAATTGCACCTCACCAAAAAGCAGCAGCAACAAATCCGTAAAATTCTTGATGAGATGGAACCACCTCCACCACCGGAAGAGATGCACCGCAATCCAGACAATATGAAAAGGCATTTTATGGCACGCAGGCGCGACATTCAGGAGAAGATCAAACAGGTACTAACGCCGGAACAGGTCGTACAATTCGATAAATTAAGAATGAACATGCGACCGCCGTTCCACAGACCGTTTTTTCGGCATCCGCCGTTTGATCACCGAAACCGGCCACCTGAATAGTGTCTGAGCGGAAACACCGAAAATGTCGTTTCATTATAAAGTGTCGCGGCAGAGAAATTCGGTTTGGCAAGTACTGTTATCAAATATGAAAGAGGACATCAAACACCTGACAAGCAACATTAAACCCACGACCGAAAGTCAATCCGATGCTTAAACTCATTTTTTTATTTATCGTTGGAATGAAATCGATACCGTAACTGTCTAACGGGCAGAAAAAGATAATAACAGACCACAAAGGAAAGAGAGCATGCGAAAGAGAATGCTGCTTGTCGGATGTATGAAAATTTATTCAATTTCGACTTTCTCTACGGTCTCGTTAGAAATCACATGTATTCATCACAATTTAAAAGGAGATAACCATGAAAGTTTTAAATCTTATCATTGCGGTAATCCTGTCATTTGCGCTTCTTAGCTGCTCGAGCAACAGCGCCTTAGAGCCGTCTTCTGCACAAACGTCTACGCTGGACAAAAACGTTTCACAGGTAGAGAGCGTAGATTTCGGACCCGGGTTGCTTCATGACAACGGCATTTTCGCAGTCCTCAATGTGACGGAAGAACAGAAAACCCAAATCCATGATCTCGTCAAAGCGAAATTAGAGGAGCTGCGCCCAAAAGAACGGCCACAACAACGCCCGTCTAAAGAAGAAAGACAGGCAAAACGTGAAGAAATGCGTAAAGCCATCGAGCAAATAATTATGACGGTTCTAACCCCGGAACAACAAAACAAATTTACCATTTTAAAAACACAATTGGACAGCGGTAAAATGCCGGAAGAGCTCATCGACTACCGCATTGCAAAACTGGATGAAAAACTCAACTTGACAGATGAACAAAAAACTCAAATAAAAGTACTTGACACGTGGGATAAACTTGTACAGGCAAGAAACACAATGCAGGAAAATCCAGGCGAAGCACGCGGACAAATGAAAGATATTTCTCAACAGCATGAACAGCAGATTTTGAATATTCTGACGCCGGACCAAAAAATTGTTTTCGAACAAATGAAAACTGAACGCCGTAAGCACAGGAGAGGAAAAATGCAACGGTTTGGACAGAGAAATGCCGGACAACGCTTCCAGCATTTAGTTGAAGCTCTCAATTTGGATGAAAGTCAGCAAGCAAAACTGCAGGAAATTTTCACCAACCTGAAACAAAACAGACCCGACAATTTCCAGGATTTAAGTCCCGAAGAACGGCATCATTTGATGCAGCAGAGAATGGCTGAAATCGATGCACAAATCAAAAGCATCCTGACGCCGGAACAAATAGAACTATTTGAAGCGCTAAAAGCAGAGCGAGGCCCAAAAGGCGGTCACAGATGGTTTGGCCGAAACAATTGAGTTCCCCGGTGCATTCTAAAATACAGAAGGGATTAAAAATGCCACATTCTAACAAAATAGTACACTTGCATAATCAGTTAATCTTAACCATGCTACCATTTTTCTTCCTGTTCGGTTGTAGCAGTACGCTTAAGCTGAACAGTGCATGGGAAAAACAAACGACCCAAATCGACGGTCATCAGGAAGACTGGGAGGGGAGACTAACGTTTGTTGAAAAAAAGAATGTATCAATCGGGGTCAGAAACGATCATGAATTTCTATATATCTGCCTGGTCTCTAGTGATAAAGTTTTGCAGCGGCAGATGCTAAGTATGGGGTTCATTCTCTGGTTTGACGCCGATGGTGGAAAAGATAAAACGTTCGGCATCCGCTTCCCGACCGGTATGCTTGACAATGGAATGTTTATGCCCCGCAACAGGAGAGCCGAGCGAACTCCCGAAGAAATACGTGATCGTTTTGCACAGCAAACAGAGCTGGAAATCCTTGGACCGCAAAAAGACGAAAGCAAACGGTTTGCAATAAATGAAGTCCCGGGCATTGAAGTCAAAATAGGCAAACCCGCCGATGTTCTTGTTTATGAGATAAAAGTGCCACTGAAACGAACGAAGACCTATCCCTACGCTATAGAAAACAGGGAAGGTGCGAAAGTTGGTGTGGGATTTGAGACTGCCAAATTTGACTTCGAAAAATTGCGGGCGGAAAGAGGTTTTGGTGGTCGTCCCGCTGGTGGTTTTGGTGGGGGCCGTGGCGGCGGTCGCGGTGCTTTCGGTGGCGGGCGCGGACGTCTTGGAGTCAGTCCGTCAGTGCCGGAACAGTTTAAATTCTGGGTGGCGGTACGGCTTGGTTCAGGCTCGAACAACGCGGCATTCATTCAGGACCAAAATCAATCACTATCAACTTTCTAACAATTGAATCAATATCCTCTTTACTCTTACCTTCCACCTTCGTAAGTCAGAGTTGAGCGATATGAAGCTCGGCTCTGACTTCTGCTCTAAACTCAAATCCATTGTTACCTCCACCGAATCCTGAAATCTCCGAATAAACTTTGGCAGTTAATCCGATTACAGCTAACCTTAGTCCGGACTTTATTCCCTCACCCGGGTCATCAATCCTGATGTCGTCACGTAGACGTCATAAACGTTGTCATTCGAAGGAAACGTGTAAACCGTGTTTCCGTAGACCGCCTGCACAAAACGCAGCTTGTGGCCGTATTTAAACAACCAGTGCCAGCGCGGGTCTTCTTCCTGCTGCACCAGACTGTAAACCGTAGGAGCAAGATTAATTTCATCCTGCGTATCCACAAACCGGCCGCGAACACGGGTAAGTTTGTATTGCGTGTGCACACCGGCAAAATTCAGCCAATCATCCCATTTCAGAATATTCCCTTCCAGCGCCCACTGGTCACCGTGCAAAACAAACCCCTCTGTTTCCCCGCGCACACCGTTCACAACCGGAGTGAGTTCCAGCAACATCGCTGTTTTATCATCTTCCAATACACGACAACGAACTTCTGCTACCAATTGCTGTTTCGTGAATGATTTGTACGACTGTATGAATGCCGCCAAAAACAAAATTCCAAATGAAACTAAAATCCAAATAATCACTAAAACGAAACGGGTTACATTTTGTGGGACGGAAATGTATTGTACATATTGCCGGCGTACCCTTTTCACTGTTCTTCTTACCCGACTGAAAACGAGAAACAGAAACAATAAAAGTCCCAATACAAGCGAGACAAATGAACCGATGATGATAACGTTTATTGCAAATGGGAAGTTCAGCATAGCCGCTTTCTATATTCGTTTGTTGGATTGTCGTTTATCTTTAAAATCACGTTACTATTCAGCCACTAAGACACAAAGGCTCCAAGTTTATATGGTAAATCGTTTAAGACCTCTTTTGATTATTGGTACATTTATGCTTATTTGTTCATTTCAAATGACTCAGCAGTTGAACTTCCCAAACAGGATTCATTGCATCAACAGCTTTTAGTTCACAAATAATGAGATCTTCAATCAATACATCCAAGCGCAGTCCTTCATTAAAAATGAAGTTGCCATATTTAATTGGAATATCGATTTGTCGTTTGTATTTGAGTTCTCTTTGACCTGAAAACTATTTGTTCACAGTTTTTGCCTTTGAGTCTTAGAGACTTAGAGGCTGAATGGTTACAAAATCACAAAACGATACGCATGGTCGTGCCGTGATTAAGTTTACTCTCTTTCACCAGCAGTTTACCGCCGTGGTAATCTTCAACAATACGCTTTGCCAGGCTTAATCCAAGTCCCCAGCCGCGCTTTTTGGTACTGAAACCAGGCTTAAATACGTCTCTCTTTTTTGATGCGGTGATGCCCTGGCCATTGTCGGTGATGTCAATAAAAACTTTATGTTTGCCGTTTTGGGAATGGCGCAAATTTATTGCAATTTTACCGTTCTTATTTTTGATCGCATCCAGGGAATTTTTCATTAAATTTTCAATGACCCACTCGAACAATTCCTTATTAAGAGGTACTTTGGCATCGTAATCAAAATCTGTCGTAATTTCCACTTTTTTACCCCATTGCGGCAAACGTGCCTGGAAGTACTGCACGACATCGGCAATGATTCCCGAAACCCGCACTTCTTTCAAAACCGCCTTTGAGCCGATTTGTGAAAACCTTGCGGTAATTTTATTCAGACGTTCGATATCTTTTTCCATTTCGTGCAAGGTATTTTTCGCCTTATTACTTTGAATCTCCATTTTGAGCAGTTCAATCCACCCCATCATGGATGACAAAGGCGTTCCGATTTGATGTGCGGTTTCTTTGGACAGACCCACCCAGATAAACTGCTGTTCGCTGCGCTGGATGCTGCGAAATCCCAAAAATCCCACGAACACAAATAAGCCAACCACAACGATCCCGATGTATGGCAACAGGCGCAATTGTTTGATCATTTTCGTGTCGCCGTAGTACAAATATCCCACCAAATAGTCTTCATATTTTATGGGAATGGGATCCGCTTCTTTCTCCATGACAGCGACAATTTTCCGTACCCTTTTAATCGTTGCCGGAGAACGATCATCCGGATTGATGCCAACCCCTTTCCAGGCGCTGGGATTGCCTTTCGAATCCGTCAGCACAAACGGAAAATTCGACGGTAAAATAACTTTTTCGAAAAGAAAATTGAGCCCTGAACCGGATTCTGCCGACGCTGCGGCAGCATAAAGATTGGCATAAAATTCTGCAATGCCCCTGGACTCTGCCCGTAATGAATTTACAATTCCCTGACTGTAAAACATCAGAGCCAAAATAAGTACCAGGGCAAAAATGAAAAGCAATCCTTTAAAATGTCCGCGGAGACGTGAGAAAAATATTTTCATGGCGCTCATTTAATTTTTGTTAAAACCAAATGTAACGAAACAATGTTGCAATTTCAACCATTTTAGACGACTTTTATTCCTTTCACCGCGCATTTCTTCAAAGGCAAACTATTTGCAATTTTGCATTTAATTTCTATATTAGCATACATTCCTAACGCGGCAAGCCGCAATAAAATTATAAACCGCAAAGGCGCAAAACTCGCAAAGGAATAAAGACGTGAAGAAATGGTTAAACGAGAAGACGAATTGTCCAATACAATTATTGGATTAGCAATTGAAGTACATCGTCATTTGGGTCCGGGTTTGCTTGAATCTGCTTATGAAGAATGTCTTTGCCGGGAATTATCAATTCATAAAATGGCCTTTGAAAGACAAAAATCGTTACCTATAAATTATAAAGGCGTAAAATTAGATTGTGGTTATCGACTTGATATCGTTGTAGAGAAATTAGTAATTATTGAATAAAGGCAGTTGAAAAAAATCGAACCTATCCATCAGGCACAACTTTTAACCTAATTGAAATTATCGAATCTAAAATTAGGTCTGATAATTAATTTTAATGTTCCAATTTTAAAAGACGGGCTCAAACGGATAGTCAATAATCTATGATATTTT
>CAYVXE010000090.1:0-18395 GCA_964455375.1 uncultured Calditrichaceae bacterium | reverse complement strand
GACGTCGACCACCGTACGGACATTTGGGCATTGGGTGTGGTGCTTTATGAGATGATCACCGGCAAGCAACCCTTCCAGGGAGATTATGAACAAGCGGTGCTCTATTCGATTATGAACGAGGATCCGGAACCACTCACCGGCTTGCGCACTGGCGTCCCCATGGAGCTTGAGCGCATTGTCAGCAAAGCGCTAAAAAAGAATCCGGCGGAGCGCTACCAACGACTGGACGAAATGCTGGTCGATTTGAAATCGGTGAGCGCAGAGCCCACGGCTGGAAAAGACCTGGCTTTATCGAAACCAACCAGAAAAGCGCCGCTAACCGTCGGCCTATTCTTTCTGGCTGCTCTCGTGGTTGGTAGTGGCTTCTTTTATTGGCGGCAGACTTCTTCTGGTACCCCGGTTAGCTCGGAAAATTCCCAACAACGACTGGCGGTGCTGCCATTCACTAACATTCGCAATGATCCACAAACAGATTTCCTGGGATTCGCCCTGGCAGACCAGATCATCGGCTCTTTATCCCATCTTAAGCACATTTTAGTGCGCCCCTCCGGTTCGGTTCGCCAATATCAAAACCGGACGTTGGATGCCCAAACCGCCGGGACGAATTTGAAGGTGGATCTCATCCTGACCGGCAACTATTTAAAAGAGGCGAATACCATCCGGCTGAATATTGAACTGATCGACGTAGTTGCCAATGAAATGATCTGGCGGGAGCCCATTGAAGTGGAGTATAAAAATGCTTTTGCGTTGCAGGATATTGTCTCAGAAAAGATCATCAATCGCCTTAAACTCCAGTTTTCACAGGATGAGCGGGCCCGCATGCAAATTGATGTTTCGCAAAATCCCCTGGCTTACGAGTATTACCTGCGCGCGTTGTCGTATCCGGAGGAAGCCGAGGGCAACCGGTTTGCTGTCAACATGCTGCGCCAATCGATCGAACTTGATTCGACGTTTGCACCGGCGTGGGGTGCGCTTGGTCGGCGAACGCATTTAATGGCCTACTGGGAGCTTGGGGGTGTGGAGGTCGCGAAACAGGCAAAAGAGTTCTATCTCAAGGCTCTGGCGATCAATCCGGAGCTTTTCAGTGCGCTGCTGCACCTCACCATGCTCTACACCGATTTCGGAGAGACGGATTTGGCTATGGAGACCGCGCAGCGAATGCTTGAGATTAATCCCAACAGTGCAGAGGCGATGTTCGCGTACGGCTACGTACTGCGTTACGCCGGCATGATCGAGGAGTCCATGACTGCCATGACCAACGCTCTAAAGATAGATCCCACCAATCCGACGTTTAAGTCGGCCGGTTTTTCATTTATTAATGGCGGACGATACGATGAAGCGGTGGAAGCAATGCGCCTGGGACCAACCAATCTCGCCTTGCTTTGGGAAGGTGAAATCGCGATTCGGCGCGGACAGGTCGAAGTGGCACGCGCAAAATGGTCCCGGGTCATCGCATCTGGTCTGGGGGGTACTCTCAATCTTTTTGCAACCGGCCAGCTATCGGCGCTCGACGGAGACTTCCAGCGGGGGATTGAGGCTGCCTGTAAGTGGGAAGATGCCAACCTCGTGGACGGTGAAGGGTGGTTCTACCTCGCCGGGTTGTATTTCATAAACGGGGAGATTGACAAGGGCATCTCCGCTTTGGACACGGCGGTCCAGCGGGGCTATTTCGCCTATCCGCACATGCTTAAGTGCCGGTTCCTGGACCCGGCTCGTAGCAACCCCGGTCTCGATGTGGTTCTCGAAAAAGCCCGGCTCAAACATGAAGCATTCAAAGAGAAGTTTTTTTCTGAAAAAGTTTCGAAAAGGAAATTATGATCGGTAAAACCATTTCCCACTACAAAATCATCGAAAAGCTCGGCGAAGGCGGCATGGGCGTCGTCTACAAAGCCGAAGACACCAAACTCGAGCGCCCGGTTGCGCTGAAATTCCTCTCCCAAAGTCTCATCGGCGGCAAGGAGGAAGACGAGCGTTTCAAGCGCGAAGCCAAAGCAGCGGCAGCGCTGAACCATCCAAACATCGCTACGATTTACGCCATCGAAGAACACGATGAGGAAATTTTTATCGTGATGGAATACATTGACGGCCAGGAATTGCGGGAAATGATTCATGAAATCCCTCCTGCCCCCCCTTTACGAAAGGGGGAAACTTGCTTTCCCCCCTCTTTGAAAAAGGGGGACCGAGGGGGATTCCTTCCAATTGATGTTGTCAGCAATTACGCCACCCAGATCGCCGATGGCCTGCAGGCAGCGCACGAGAAAGGCATCGTCCACCGCGACATCAAATCATCCAACATTATGGTCACGGAATCCGGCCAAATCAAGATCATGGATTTCGGGCTGGCCAAAGTACGCGGCGGAGCACAATTCACAAAAATCGGCACAACGCTGGGTACGGCGGCGTACATGTCACCCGAACAAGCCTGCGGCGAGAAAGTCGACGAACGTACAGACATCTGGTCGTTTGGCGTGGTTTTGTATGAGTTGCTCACAGGGCAGTTGCCATTCAAAGGGGATTACGAACAAGCAGTCATCTACTCAATCCTTAACGAAGACCCAGACTCAATTCCGGTGCTTCGGGAGGATGTACGCTCGCAACTAATTAACATTGTCGAAAAGACATTGCAGAAAAATCCTATAGACCGTTTTCAAACTACAAAAGACATGTTAGATGAACTAAAAACACTTGGCAAATCAGTATCTTCTATCCCTGAAAAAGAGGCTATTCATTCCGTTGCCGTATTGCCATTTGCTAACATGAGCAATGATAAAGAGCAGGAGTACTTCTGCGATGGTATGGCAGAGGATATCATAAATGATCTGGCACATCTGGAAGGATTGCAAGTGGTTGCACGAACTTCAAGTTTTGCCTTCAAGGCTAAGAATCTCGACATTCGTGAAATTGGTATGAAGTTAGGCGCAAATTCCATTGTAGAAGGAAGCGTAAGGAAAGCAGGAAATCGGTTGCGCATCACAGCCCTGCTAATCAATGTTGCCGACGGTTATCATCTTTGGTCAGAACGATATGACCGGGAATTGGAGGATGTTTTTGCGATACAGGATGAAATTGCAAAGAACATAGTCCGGGCTTTGGAGATAAAACTAAGCAGGCGAGAAAAACATGTTTTCGAAAAGGTTAAAACCAAGGACGTTCAGGCGTACGATTTATATATCCGCGGACGGGCGTATTATCATCAGGGAGATCGCGACAAGACTCACCTGGCAATACAAATGTTTAAAAAGGCGATTCAAAAAGACAAAAATTATGCCTTAGCATACGCGGGTTTGTCAGATGGCTATTCACATCTTTATATGTATTACGATAAAAAAGACGAACACTTGAAGCAAGCTCTATCGGCAAGCAGAAAAGCTTTTGAATTAGATCCGGATTTACCGGAAGTCCATGCCTCGCTTGCACTGGCCCTGGCACAAAACAAGCAATACAAAGAAGCGGAAAAAGAGTTTGAAACAGCTATTCAATTAGACCCGAAATTTTTTGAGGCATACTACGAGTATGCGCGAACTTGTAGAGCGCAAGGAAAGCACGAACAAGCTGTAAAGCTGTTTGAGAAGGCATCCCGGATACGACCGGACGACTACGAAGCCGCACTCTTTCTCGTTAGTGCTTATAATGACCTCGACCTTGAAAGCGAAATGAAGAAAGCAAACCTGCGAGCGCTCGATGTTGTCAGAAAGCATCTGGAATTGAACCCGGATGATGCGCGTGCTTTTTATCTTGGCGCCGGGACTCTTGCGAAAGCAGGCGAACCCGAAGAGGCTTTGCAGTGGGTGGAAAAAGCAGTGTCAATAAATCCACATGAAACGGCAGTCCTGTATAATGCCACATGTATCTATTCACTGCTGGGTAAATTTGAACAAGCACTCGATTACTTTGAGAGTGCAATAGAGGCGGGTTTTGCTTCCAAAGAATGGATTGAAAATGATTCGGACCTTGATGCGATTCGAGGCTACCCCCGGTTTCAAGAGGCTTTAAGAAAGCTGAATTAGGCCGACCCGAATAAGAGGCAATATTTCAAAGGCACTTGACTATGATCGGTAAAACCATACTCCATTACAAAATCCTCGAAGAGCTTGGCAGTGGTGGCATGGGCGTCGTCTACACCCCATGAGATAAACCGCAAGCTGTGGCCTTTTTGTAGTGAGAACGAAGAAACCGGCGATGCTGCAAGAATTTCAGGGAAATAATATCTCACGGGGTAAAAAAGCCGAGGATACGAAGGTTATACGGGATGTACTATGTAGGCACTTTAAAACAATTGTTTCAACTTGACAAAACCGCCCCAGCCTGTCGACTAAATTCTCAGCTTGCTTTTTGGCGCTTTGCAGGTTAAACCAAGCGTTTTCGATCAATCACGAATTAAATGCATCTGTATTTTGTTTTATGATTATACGATAAACTATCTCAGGAAAAATCATGTCACGTAAAGTTGTAAGCCTTAAAATTAACGGTTCAACCTATGAAACACCTGTTCGGGATTATGACGTTCTACTGGATGTCATTCGGGAGAATCTCAATCTGACCGGCACGAAACGCGGGTGTGACATGGGTACGTGCGGCTGCTGTACGGTTCTCATCGATGGACGGGCGAAACTATCCTGCTTAACCCTGGCGCTGGAAGCAGCGGGAAAGGAAATCACCACCATCGAAGGGTTGAAATCGCCGCTCATTCACCCGCTGCAGAAAGCTTTTGCAGAGTCCGGCGGGTCGCAATGCGGCTTTTGTACGCAGGGTTTCATCATGACGGCAAAATCATTTTTAGATGAGAATCCTGCCCCAAAGCGTGAAGAAATCCAGGAAGCAATTTCAGGAAATTTATGTCGCTGCACCGGTTATATTAAGATAGTCGATGCAATTGAATCAGCGGCAAAAGAACTTTTAGCGGACTAAGGATGCCGCTGCATCATTTATAAATTATTTTTCTCAGGGCAATAAAATGAAAAATAACCACCTCTCTTCAAATGTTATTGGCAAACGCGTCCCGTTAGTTGATGCACTCAAGAAAACGACCGGTGAAGGTGTTTACACAGATGACATCAAATTGCCGGGAATGCTCATCGGAAAAATTTTGCGCAGTCCGTATGCGCATGCTCGGGTGAAAAGGGTCGATGTCTCGCAAGCCGAGGCCCTGGATGGTGTGAAAGCAGTCTTAACCGGAAACGAACCGGGCGCTCAAAATCGTTTCGGCGTCCTGCCAATTTCACAGGATGAAATCAGTTTGCCCAGGCCGGGAGCGCCAGGCCGCGCAGGCAAAGTTTTGTACATCGGCGATTGTGTTGCTGCCGTTGCCGCCATTAATGAAGAAATCGCCAATGAAGCCATTTCACTGATTAACGTTGAGTGGGAACAATTAAAACCGATCTTAAAAGCAGAGGATGGCCTCAAACCGACTAAAGAACCGCTGCAGGACAAAACCCAGGATAACACGAATATTCAAAAATCCGTGCAGCAGCATTTTGGCAATGTTCCGGAGGCAATCGAGACAGCCGACTTCGTCCAACGGGGAGAATTTGAATTTGTCGGAGTCACCCATGCATTTACCGAACCCATCGCCAGCATTGCACATTATGACGCCGACGGCAGATTGACTGTGTGGTCGGCGCAACAGGTACCGCATTATTTGCACCGTGCTTTGACCACTGTCATGGAAATGCCCATGCACAAAATTCGGGTGATTCGTCCCATGGTTGGCGGCGGGTTCGGCGGTAAAAGCGACCCGTTTCCACATGAAATGATCGCAGCGCTGCTTTCGCGAAAGTGTGGCAGTCCGGTTAAAATCTTGTTTGACCGGGAGGATGTTTTCCTGAATAATCATGGTCGGCATCCAACGAAAACCAAAATTGCTGTTGCCGCAGACAAAAATGGGATGCTCACAGCCCTCGATGTAGATGCAACCATCGACGGTGGTGCGTGGGGAAGTTTTGGCGTTGTGACCACCTACTACAACGGTGTTTTGGCCATGGGACCCTATCGTATTCCCAATTTTAAATATGCAGGACGGCGGGTTTACACCAATAAAGCGCCGTGCGGTGCTATGCGTGGACATGGGGCCGTCAATACTCGTTTTTCGTTTGAAGTGCTGCTGGACCAGTTGGCTGAAGATTTAAAACTTGATCCATGTGATTTCAGGTTGCAGAATCTACTGCCAGAAAATACAGAAACGCTCAATGGCTTCCGGATTACCAGCAACGGAACCCGGCAATGTATTGAACAGGCCAGAACTCGTTCCGAATGGGATATGAAGCACGGTAAGTTACCATTCGGAGAAGGCATCGGGGTGGCTTGCGGATTTTATATCAGCGGCAGCGCCCATCGCATCCACTTTAACGATTTACCGCATTCCACGGCACACATTAAAATCGATATGGATGGTGGCATTACAGTTCATTGTATGGCGGCCGAAATCGGGCAGGGGAGTGACACCATGCTTGCGCAATGTGTGGCTGAACCTCTTGGGGTAAAATTAGACCGCATCAGAATATTTTCCGGTGACTCCGACGCGGATCCCGTGGATCTCGGTTCCTACTCCAGTCGGGTGACATTCATGGCCGGAAATGCTGCTTTGGAAGCGGCAAACCGGATCAGGGAAAAACTGGTGAATGCCGCCGCGGCAATGACGGGTTATCCGGCAAAGGGCTTTATTTTGCAGGATGAAAAAGTTATTTATGCACCAAATCCAGACATTCAAATGGGTTTTGACAACGTGTTAGAACAGGCGCTCGCCAACAACGGTGCACTCATCGCCAAAGGAAGATACCAGGCGCCGCCGCCAATCGGTAAACGTGGTGAATTCAAAGGCTGGCGTGCCGGTCTCTCTCCCACCTATAGTTTTCAATCTTATATTGCACAAGTTTCAGTCGATCCGGAAACATTTGAGGTGAAGGTGAACAAAGTCTGGGCCGCTCACGATTGTGGGAAGGCACTAAATCCGCTAGCGGTTGAAGGTCAAATTGAAGGCTGTATTCACATGGGACTCGGTCAGGCACTCATTGAAGAAATGCCGTATAATAAAGGAAATATCCAGGGGCCGAATTTTCTCGATTACCGCACCTTGACGCCCATGCAAATGCCGGAAGTAGACGTGATTATCGTAGAAAGTAATGATCCGGAGGGACCGTACGGTGCAAAGGAAGCAGGCGAAGGCCCGTTGCTGCCGATTTTGCCGGCCGTGGCAAATGCCATTTACGATGCAGTCGGCATTCGGATTAACTCATTACCGATAACGCCTGACAAACTCTGGAAAGCTGCGCTAAGGCAGCAGGTAAAATTAAAAAATTCTATGGTCGAAATTTCGTAACTATCATCGTTTTTTAAAAGGAGAGAGGACATGTTTAAAAGATTACTTTTTGTCTTTTTAATCATTGCATTTGCTTCACCGAGTACTTCATTTTCTGCACCCGGTACGAATCTCAGGAAACCACTACGGCCCGTACACACATTTTCTATCGTTGCTCGTGACCCTGAAACCGGGGAAATGGGTGTTGCCGTGCAGTCACATTGGTTTTCTGTGGGCTCCTCAGTAACCTGGGCCGAAGCAGGCGTTGGTGCTGTGGCCACACAATCATTTGTGGACGTGACCTATGGTAAACTCGGTCTCGATTTAATGCGAGCCGGACGCACTGCTCCCGAGGCGCTGGAAGGATTAAAAACCGCGGACGAACATCCCGAAATACGTCAGGTTGCGATGATCGACGCGCATGGAAATGTCGCTGCGCACACCGGTGCAAAATGTATCGAAGCGGCAGGGCATATCATCGGCGATAATTTTTCTGTTCAGGCCAATCTGATGCTCAACGATAAGGTATGGGGTGCCATGGCAAATGCTTACAAAAACACAACCGGTGACCTCGCAGACAGAATGTTAGCTGCTTTGAAAGCCGCCCAATCTGTCGGAGGAGATATTCGGGGACGACAATCAGCGGCGATTCTCATCGTTAAAGGAAAATCGTCCGGGAAACCCTGGGAAGACACCGTGATGGATCTGCGTGTGGAAGATAGTCAGGAACCGATAAAAGAGTTAAGTCGTCTGGTTAAACTCCACCGTGCGTATGAGCACATGAATAAAGGTGATTTGGCGGTTGAGCACAATGATATCGAAGGAGCACTAAAGGAATACGGCGCTGCAGAAGAGCTTTTCCCGGATAATCTGGAGATGAAGTTCTGGCATGCCGTGTCTCTGGTTAACGCAAAGCGGGTGGATGAATCCTTACCTCTGTTCAAAGAAATCTTTGCCAAAGACCAAAATTGGGCAACGCTTATTCCTCGATTACCTGCCGTCGATATTTTAGTTGCCAATGACCAAACCATCGAAAAAATATTATCCGTCGCTCCAAAGAGTAACAATTAATTATGATTTTACCCGAATTTAAATATTATCAACCTGCGACTGTTGAAGAAGCGATCGAAATTGCAAAATCATGTAAGGATGATTTTGATTTTATTGCCGGTGGAACAGACGTACTTCCCAATTACAAAAATAGATTGAATGCACGCAATAACGTCATCAGCCTTTCGAGAATTAGAGAATTGTCGCAAATCGATGAACAGCAAATAGGAGCGATGACCGCACTGGTCAATTTAGAAAAAAGTCCAATTCTTAAGAAAAACTATCCCGCTTTGACCGAGGCTGTTCATCTCGTGGCAACGCCGCTGTTACGGGAATCAGCGACGGTGGGAGGTAACATTCTTTTGGATACACGTTGTTGGTACTTCAATCAATCTTATCTGTGGCGTCAGTCGAAGGGATTCTGTCTGAAGGCCGATGGTGAGGATTGTCTGGTCGTCCCACAAAAGGAGGTTTGTTACGCCACCTATTCCGGTGATTTGGCGCCGGTTTTCATGGTTCTGGACGCGACATTTCACCTGGCAGGCCCTGGAGGGAAACGGGCTGTTCATTCCAGCAAGTTCTTCACCCATGACGGCATCACGCGCAATGTAAAACTTCCGGAGGAAATTTTAACCCATATTACGCTTCCGCAAAAGTCAAAATCCTTGAAAGCCATGTACCGAAAACTTCGCATCAGGGATTCGATGGATTACCCGGTCATGGGAACAGCGGTAGCTTTGAAATTGAAGGAAAGAACCATTGTCGCGTTCCGAATCGCTTTAACCGGCACCGCGACAACGCCGCTATTGTTCGATGAAATCACACAGCAGTTCATTGGAGATCAATTAACAAATGAACGAATTGAACAAATCAGTCAGGAAATTATGGATGTGGTGAAACCCTATCGCAATGTTCATTTTTCACCGCAATATCGTAAGGCCATGGTTGGTGTGTATGTAAGAAGGCTCCTTACAGAGATGTCGAATTAATGTCAAATAACGTAATGAAAGCCGTCGTTATTCATGAACATGGCGGTGTAGAAAAACTAAGCTATGAAAATGTGCCGATCCCGGCAATTCGTGAAAACGAAGTTTTAGTCGAGATCAAAGCTCTGGCGTTAAACCATCTCGACCTGTGGGTGCGTCAGGGATTGCCGGCATTTAAACTTAGAATGCCGCATATTCTCGGTTCGGACGCGGCCGGAATTGTATCTAAAACCGGGAAATTTGTAAACAATGTACAGGTGGGTGATCATGTCTTGCTCGCCCCGGGTTGGGGTTGTGGATACTGTCCGCACTGTCTCGCCGGTGATGACAACCTGTGCCGAAATTACCAAATATTAGGTGAAACGACGAGCGGAGTATATGCGGAATATGTGAAAATACCGGCTGAGAACGCTTTCCCTTTACCGGAAGGTTTAAATTTTACCGAAGCAGCCGCGGTGCCGCTCGTCTTTCTCACTGCCTGGCACATGCTTGTGCATCAGGTTAAAATTAAACCCGGCCAAACGATCCTTGTTCTCGCAGCAGGCAGCGGCGTTGGCAGCGCCGCAATTCAGATCGCAAAACTGTTTCAGGCAAATGTCATCGCCACTGCAAGTTCTGAGGCCAAATTGCAAAAAGCCAGAGAATTAGGAGCAGATGAAACCATTCAGTATCAGAAAAAAAATTTTCTGGATGAAGTCAAACGGCTCACCGGAAAACAGGGTGTGGACGTTGTTTTTGAGCATGTGGGAAAATCAACCTGGACACAAAGTATTAAAGCCTTACGAAAGGGTGGAACCCTGGTAACGTGTGGGGCCACCAGTGGTCATGATGCGGTGACCGACTTGCGGTATGTTTTCTTCAAAGAACTTAAAATCCTCGGTAATTTAATGGGTCGAAAATCCGATTTGCGGGAGGCGCTGCAATTTTTCCCTCACAAGCTAAAACCTGTGATTGACAGGATCATGCCGTTGAAGGAAGTTGCAAAGGCACATCAATTGCTTATGCAGCGTAAACAATTCGGAAAAATAGTTTTGACTCCATGATAACGGAATAACGTTGTAACAATTAATGACTTAAGGTGTAAAATTGACGATAAATCAAGTTACGGTCATCGGCAGTGGAACCATGGGGCGTGGAATTGCCCATGTTGCAGCACTGGGCGGTTTTAAAACGATCCTTCAGGACGTTTCTCCTGAAATGCTTAAATCCGCCATTACAATTATTCAAGCGAATCTGCAAAAGGCCGTGGAACGCAACTTAATTTCAGGTGGCGAAGCAACCGCTGCCATTGATAATTTAGTCCAGGAGAGTAATCTGGAAAAGGCCGTTGCAGGCACAGATTTTGTCATCGAGGCCATTCCTGAAAAAATTGATTTAAAAACCGCATTGTATTCTGATTTGGATAAACTGTGCCATTCAGCGACGATCTTTGCCTCAAACACCTCGTCTTTAAGTGTGACTGAGATGGCTGCCGTTGTCAGCAGGCCGAACCAATTTATCGGTATGCATTTTTTTAATCCGGTTCACAAAATGAAATTAGTGGAAATTGTACGCGGGTTGGAGACCGACGAATCAACTATCCAAATTACGAAAGCGGTCGCCGAAAAGATGGGGAAGGAAACAGTGGTTATTAAAGAGTCACCCGGGTTCATTACCAGCCGCATTAATGCCATGATCGGCAACGAGGCTTTTTATATGCTGCAGGAGGGTATTTCCACGCCGGAAGAAATCGATAAAGCGCTGAAGTTAGGCCTGAACCATCCGATGGGCCCGTTTGAA
This sequence comes from uncultured Calditrichaceae bacterium, assembly GCA_964455375.1. Lineage (GTDB taxonomy): Bacteria > Zhuqueibacterota > Zhuqueibacteria > Oceanimicrobiales > Oceanimicrobiaceae > CAYVXE01. The sequence goes on along the minus strand of CAYVXE010000090.1, from coordinate 7,286 downwards.
ATGGTTGACTTAGTGGGACTGGACACACGATTGAGTATTTTGAAATTTTTACACCAAACACTTGGTGAGAAATACCGGCCATGCCCGTTACTGGAACGTTATGTCAAAGCCGGAAGGCTGGGACGGAAATCAGGCAAAGGCGTATATGATTATACAAAAAATGAGAAAAAATCCTAACGAGGTGCAGCATTATGAATCATAAATTTTCTTCCCCGGAACTTTTAATGCCGGCAGGTAATTTTGAAAAACTTAAATTTGCCTTTGCTTACGGCGCCGATGCCGTTTATGCAGGAGTGCCGGTATTTTCTCTCCGGGCTCGTGAAAATGGTTTTAATAAAGAAACAATCCGGCAGGCAATTGAATACAGCCACAAACTCGAAAAACAGATTTACCTGACGATGAATATTTACGCCCATAATATAAAAATTGAGCGCTTTTTAGACTCTTTTTGCGAAATGTCTGATCTTGGCCCCGATGCTTTTATCATGACCGATCCGGGTTTGATTAATAAAGCCTTGAAGCTGAGACCGGATAGTGTCATTCATCTTTCCACCCAGGCGAATGCCACAAATTGGGCAACCATCGAGTTTTGGCGGGATATCGGCGTGAAACGGATCATTTTACCGAGAGAGCTCTCCATTCAGGAAATGGCCACCATCACTGAAAAGGTGCCTGGCATCGAATTGGAGGCATTTGTGCACGGCGCCATCTGTATTGCTTATTCCGGCCGCTGCTTGATTTCAAACTACATCAATCACCGGGATGCAAACCAGGGCACGTGTACAAACTCCTGCCGCTGGGAATATTCTCTTTCCGTCGATAAGGGCAGTTTGCGTGCTTCCGAGGTGTCCTATTCTGCTAAAACCGACTATCAACCGTTAGTGGGTAAATACAACATCTCCGAAGCCGGTAAGGCCGAAGCAACTTTCATTAAAGAGCAATTCGAAATTGATGAAGATGAGCATGGAACGTACCTCATGAATTCAAAAGATCTGTGCGCCGTTGAACTTTTGAAAGATTTACATGATGCCGGCATTTGCAGCTTTAAAGTGGAAGGACGGAGTAAATCCATTTATTACGTGTCGATTGTGGCAAGAGCTTACCGACGGTCGATTGATGATTTGATAGCCGGCAAACCTTTTAATCCGGACAATCTCAGAGAATTGGTGAGTACATCCAACCGAACCATGATGACCGGTTTCATGAAAAAACGCCCCAACGAATATGGTGAAAATTTTGAAGATGGTGCGTCTCTGCCGCTCACGCACCGGTTTGGCGGCGTTGTCCGGGAATATGATGCAGCAACCGGTACGGCTTTAGTGGATTTCAAAAACCGTGTTGAAGTGGGTGAAACTCTGGAATGGGTTACGCCGGCTAAAACAGAGGAAATGACGTTGGAAAGCATAGAGACACTTAGAGGAGAATCCACGACCGTGGGACATGGAGGCATGCAGTATCACATTCCTGTACCATTTGAGCCGGATCCGTTTACACTCATTCGTCAGAAAATTTCTCAAAAGAAAGAATCTCTTTTACAATTAGAAGGATTAAAATGAAATCTCAAAATATCACGGATTCAAATATAAAACGGTTTAATGAAAGCGCTCAAACCTGGGACGATGAACCGAGGCGTGTCTTAATGGCTCAAAAGGTGGCTGCCGCCATAAAAAATGACATTTCAATCACAAACCGGATGGAGGCTCTTGAATTTGGCTGTGGTACGGGACTTGTAACCATGGGATTGGCGCCCTTTTTAAAATCGATCACAGCAGTTGATACGTCAGAACAAATGCTAGACGTTCTAAAACAAAAAATTCAAAAAAACAGCACTGAAAATATCTTCCCTCTGCAAACAGATGTTTTGAAAGACGGTTTGCCAAACAATTTGTATGATCTGATTTACTGTAGCATGACGCTACATCACATTCACGAGACAGATTCACTCATAAAATTATTCAGTGAGCATTTAAAGGCTGGCGGGTTTCTTGCCATTGCCGATTTGGCAAAAGAGGACGGCTCCTTTCACGACGACAATGCCGGTGTTGCACACCATGGATTTACATATTCTGAACTTGAAACTTTGTTCGAAAAGAATGGCTTGTCAAATATTAAAGCAGTTACAGTGCACACGATTAAAAAAGAAAAAGACAGCGGTGAGATAAAAGAATACCCCGTTTTTCTGATACAGGGTAAAAAGGTATAAGTCCAAATAGGTTATCGCTTGTAGCGTAGGCTTCAGCCTGCACGTGCAACGCCTTGCTTGTAACAAAAACGTTGCTTGGTTGGCACTTCCTAACCTGTGTGAGCATTTTATAGAACCCCGAAAAGTCGGTATCTGTACCTGTGAGTGTCACCGTGTCATTCCGACCGCAGGGAGGAATCTGTGAGGAAATAAATCTCTCTCCAAAAACAAATGCTCCCAAAAAGAAAAGTCCACACCCCCGTCTTATCCTATTTCCGAATATCCCTTGCTGAGGCCGATTCGTAATTCGTAATTAAAAAACGTTAAACCGGGCACACGGATTTCACGGACAAAAAAGATTTTCACAGATTTTACATCCGGAGGCCACAATGGTCTTTCGTTGTTCCTAATTCTAAAATCGATTTGTCCGATCAGACCCTACGACTCCACTACATCCGCTCAAGGTGACAAGATAAAGGTAACTCTGTATCTGTAGCGTGGGATTTAGCCCGCGATAGCTCCAGGTGAAGCTCCCTTTTCTTTTGGAATACTTCTCACAAAGTCCCCATAATGCAGTGGTTCTTCCACGCGGCATGACCACACCAACTTGCCATCCAGGACTGTCATATCCGGACAACTGTCGCACATGTTCTGCGAACCATCTTCCAGAATATCAATCGGTTGAATCATCATAATCGATTGAAAATGCAGACGCTGAAACAATCGAAGTGGATTGGTCATAACCGAACGAAAATAACGACCGGCGATTTTGCGCATGCCTTTGTCAATTGCAGAAAGTAACAACATTGATTTTCCACGGCGGTGGACTTTCGGATCATTGTAGGCTAAATAACAACCGTGCACCAGGTGGTTAAACGTTTGGGCAATTTCAATAAATTTAGGACTAACGTACCCATAGATTTTTTTCTTCGTGCCGATGCGACCGCTTAGCAGCCATTTGAACGTGTCCGGTTTATGCGTTCCGTTCAAATAAGCAGCACTGTCGAAATCAGGAAATCGATTTTTGATAATTTCATACATATCATTCGATGTAATATCTACTTTTCGATCTGAAGGCTTTATATAAGGAATTCCATCCATATTCACTTTTTCTGCACCGGCATAGTAGTCAAAACGGCCGTCCAGGGTAGCAGCACGATAGGCGATAAATACGATGACATGCACTATATCAATATGCTTCTGCGCCCAGGCCACTAAATCGGGAATAAACTGTTTGGTGTCCTCATAGATGGTGGAATTAAAGGCACAGGAGAGACCACCAATTTCATGCAGCATGGTTGCAAAATACTCTCGTAATTCACACAATTCAAGCTCGGTCTTATCTTTCCAGTGCGGACGATGCTGTTTACTGTCCACGTGGAAGGTGAACCCCTTTGCACCGGCTTTTTTCAATTCCTTCAGGAGGTCCTTTGTCAAGGCCACTCCGTTTGTATTTAAAATCGGTTTAAAGCCTTGCTCTGCAATGTGATGAACAATTTCCACGATGTCAGGATGAATGAGCGGATCCCCACCAGCAATTGAAATGCCATCAGTTTTGCGATACTTTTTGAAGACCGCTAATTCTTCCTTTATTTTTTTGAGAGGTTTGTGCCCGCGAGGGTCATTAAGTCGGTAACAACCTTCGCAGTAAATGTTACATTTCCAGGTAGGTTCAAGCCAGGAGATTGCATTGTCGGTTAAATTCCATGGTAAGCGGTAATACTTGTTTGGATCTAAATAAATTGCCATAACTCACCCTCCATTGTTTAGGTCATTCTTTATCGTTACTACATTTTTCCTCCAAAAAGAAATATCATAAACTTTCTGTAAAAATACAAATTTAAAGTGGTGCAAGACAGGTCCATTTTTTATCACCAATATTAAAAAAATAAAATAACATCTTCTAAACGAATAAGCAATAAAATTTATGACTTATTGCAAGAAGATTCAATTGTAACTGAAACAATTCACTCAATGAATGAACCTGATCTTGAAATGAAAGGTTGTATCATAAACTTAACGACCTGTTTTTAAAGTGAGCGTTAAATTTTAGTTTAATTTCTTGACATTTAACATTTTCTTTTTTATAATCAGTCAAAGCATTACACCTTCTCATTTTTTTTAATCAAAATTTAAAACGATTTAAATGGTTTAGTGACATCCTGTTTCTAAGGATAAAAACACGTTCATTGAGATGATACCGAAAATCAGAAAAATGCTGTTGACCCCCATACCCCTTAAATCGGCTGATGGTGGAGTTGTAGTAAAAAAAGAATGTATGAGTAATTGGGCACTGGAATTTGAAATCCATCCCACGAAATTAATCTTTCCAACAAGGGAAGGTGAGTACATCGACGAGCCGGATAAAATAGCAATTGGTAGTGAGTATTCGCTGACCTATCCCGGCACGGCGTCAATGAAATGCATCGTGATCTATCAGGAGGATTACAATCTCTTTATCGGTGGAGAACCGTCATACGAATATGCACAGATCGTCTTACACAGAGTCTCGACCAAGAAATTTCATTTGAAATTCATTTCGAGACGTCATCATTTTATCATTATTCCTTTTACGGAAAAGTGGACCAATGCAATTAACTTGTACCGGTCTCATTTTAAACTCACAACACAAAAGAACCGAACTTCAGAACCAAGGTATATGCTGCAACTCGGCATTAAAGATTCATTTAAAAATGTATATATTAAACATTTCAATGAATTGAAGCCGGCCATAGAACAGTTTCGCAATAATTTCGGTTCTGGTAACATCATTCATTTTTTTGGAACCAATAAGGATGGTTTTGACAGAATGTTTCCAGACTACACGATTGACCCGGCACTTGGCGGCGCCGAAGCGTTAAAAGACCTTCTACATTTTGCAGAATCTCTTAATTTGCAAACCAGTCATCATTATAATCCGCGAATTGCAGACAGTAATTGGATAAAACAGTTTCCTGAATACCAACCGGCCATTGTTAAAAAGGATGGAAAGAACGTTTTAGAGCCTTACAAAGATCACCCGCATTTTGTCATGAATTTAAATACAGACATTTGGTTTAAAAGATGTTTTGAAACCGTGCATTACCTAAAAAACCTGGGATTTTCTTATCTAGAGATTGACCAATTTACTTACCAGCGAAATTTTTATCAACCGGAATCTCCACTCGCTTTAGGGTACAAAAGGATGATCGATGAATTTATTCGATTGGGCATCAACTTTTGGCTTGAAGGTGTTTCAGATATCTTCAGACTTCCGGCAGGAAATTTTTATCAAATCTTGATTCGGGATAAATCTCAATTGTGGGAAAATAATGAAAACCGGAGAGGCTATCCATACGGCAAAACACATGCACAATTTTTCATGTCTTTACATCCCGATTCAGAAGTTTCTTATCAGATATTTACGGAACACAAATTATTTGATTTGCTCTCGGAAAGATTTAATTCCGCCCGGCAAAATAAAGCCTTTGTCTATGATATTGAGCTGGGATTTTATGACAAAGATTATTTGAACAATTTAAACAGAGTCATTTCTATTCTTAAAGAAAATGGCAAAATATAAAAAAATCGGCATCATTCATTACCGCGTTGGACGTACTGACGGTGTTTCCCTGGAAATTGAAAAGCGAAAATTCATTTTGAATCAGCTCGGTCATTCAGTGAAATTAATTTCAGGCCCCATGCAAAATGGCGCCGATTATATCATCGATGAGCTTGAATTTGATACAGACCAGGTTAAGTGCATTAAGGAAAATTGTTTTGCATATTTTGGTAAAAATGACCTTGCTGAAAAAAAATTAAAGGAGATGATAGAGAGCCTGTCGCACAATATTAAAGCGGCTTTCCTGAAAATACATCAAGAAGAAAAATTCGATGCATTGTTGATACATAACATTTTTTCTCATGGCAGGCATATTGCGGCGGCCTCAGCTTTCGCGAGAATTGCTGAAGAATTAAAAATCCCAGTTTTGTCTACAAACCATGATTATTATTGGGAACGAATTGAGTATCAACAACCGACAAATACTTTCGTTCGGGACTATCTTAATACCTATGTACCGCCTAATAATAAGTATATTACTCATATTTGCATTAACAGTTTAGCAAAAAACGACTTGTGGGAAAAAAGAAAAATTTATTCAGTGGTATTTCCTGACATTTTTGATTTCAATCAACGCAGATGGTATCGTGATGAGTTCAATTCGGATATGTTGCAACAATTCAATATCAGCAACGATGATTTGGTTGTTTTGCAGGCGACTAGAATTGTAGAACGGAAGGGCATTGAAATAGCGGTTCGATTTGTGGCTGAATTGACGAAACAAAGAGAACGATTGTTCGGGAAAACGCTTTATAACGGAAAACTTTTTACCAACGATTCCAGCATTGTTTTTGTGCTTGCAGGTTATGCGGAAGAATCGGCTAAGAAATATCTGCTAAATCTGCAAAAATTTATCGAAAATAGCGGCATTCGTGCAGTGTTTATTTCCGATAGAATCGGTTCCGAACGAATGCAGTCGTCGCAAAAACGTTATTCGCTGTGGGATGCTTATGCACATGCAGATTTAGTGACCTATCCCAGTTTGTTTGAAGGGTGGGGGAACCAATTTATTGAAGCAGTCTTTGCTGAAAAACCAATTGTATTATTTGAATATCCGGTTTTCAAATCCGATATTGTTCAAGAAGGATATAAATTTATTTCCTTTGGGGATACCTGGCAAAGAAATTCGACCAATTTCGCAGCAATTTCTGAGACTGTCTTAAATCATGCCGTTGACCAGGCGCTAACGTGGCTAACGAATGTAAAAACAAAACAATGGCTTGCTAAAAACTGGAACATCGGCAAAAAATATCATAATTATGCGGTGCTCATTAAATTTCTTATGGAAAAATTAAAGTAGCAGCATTTTTTAACTAAATTTTACTTTTTTTAAAAAAATGTCATTTTTTTCTTGACAAAGGAAAATTTAATTGCCATAATAAATTATTCCTTTTTTTTATCACATTTCTAAAACGTTTTAAAAAATTTAGACGTTATTACTTTAAAGAGTATTCTAAAATATCGAAAGAACGTGGTTAAGGGAAAGCTTGTGCCTATATTTGT
>CAYVXE010000089.1:0-19164 GCA_964455375.1 uncultured Calditrichaceae bacterium | reverse complement strand
TTCCCTTCTAATCGCAGCCGCAGTCTCTCCAACCTGCGAATGCCGGTGTATTTGTAGCCATCCACAGGGTACATCATCGCCAGCGTGAGCAGCAAAAGAAGCGGCAGGCCGAAAAGCAAAATTTGTTTTCTTAGCATGTTTATGTGTTAGTGAGTCCCGATCTTTTCGCTCAGAGAAATCTGCATATCCCCGGGTATGGTGGAATCCAACGAGCTGAGATAAGCCGAGGATTGCGCCAACTTGTTTTCCACAAAAGGCCGCACCTGGAACAGCCAGATGGACTCATTCCAGAAACCTAACTCCACATCGTAGGGCCCGTTGGTGCGAATACCGGGAGTCCCGGGCAGTTTTCTGCTGATTTCTTCTGCAAGGACACGGAGTTTGTGACGCTCCGCACGATTTAAAATCGGTTGATTGAAATAGCGGTGTTTTTTCTCAATCCCGCCACTCAACGGCAAAAAATTAAATTCGACCTCTCTGGCAGGAGCTAAGAGGACGTCCGCGCCATCATGCCGTAGTAAATAGGTTTCCGCAGCCTGACCGGCAACGGCGCCGCCAACACCCCAATCGAATGCTACCGTGATGTCTGCCGAGTCCGAAGAGGAAACTCCTGTGGTGATCATGACCCCCGATTTTTCCGCATTGACGCTCTGCAGGACCAACAACGAGGGGTAGACATTTGCCGGATTTTCTAAATATTTCTGTCGCCAGCGATAGCTGCGTTCTGTGAACGGTGAGGCCCAGACATCCCGGATGGCTTTAAAAATTTTGCTCTGTTGCAGAATGTTGCCAACGGTGAGATTTAAACCCGCACCGGTAAAATTTGGCAGATCTTCCATATTGGTGTCGCTGCGGATAAACACCGGTAAGTGCCCTATGTCCGCGTTGAACACGCGATGAAACGTTTTCTCTAAACGTTCTTTGAAATCGGGTAGAAAACGGATCGTCCGGATGGCGGCACGTAGCTGTGCGAGTCCTGAAAGAACACGTTGCTCGATGACCTGGTCGCTGACGCCACGTTTCTTCTCTTTGAGCGACCGGGAAAATATCCTTTGCAGGAATTGCCAGTAACTCAGGTTTGTGCCGGGCATTTGCTGGTTGAGATGGTTGCGGAAAACGCCAAAGGGAATGACAAGTCCCGGGGAGACTTTGTCGGGAAAAAGCGATTTTAGTTGGCCCAGGTTCGCCGCTTTCGGTCCGCAAATCCGTCCTGAGTCTGTGGCACGAACCGTTCGCAAGTCCAGGAGGTTGGTTTGTTCCAGGTTGATTTTGTTGGTAGGCACCACGATTTTCGTTTCATTCTTTTGCAGGTCGGCAAGCATAGATTTTTCCTCAGGCGTCATTTCGGATGCAGGTTTCATAATCACTTTTCCCTGTGGCGAAACCGCGTAAAAAACTTTCGTTCCCGAAAAGGCTGCCAGTGCCTGCAGGTTTTGCAGCGTGACGACGGCATTGGGAATTCCCAGGTTTCTTGCCAGCAACTGGACATGGGAGACGGCGTTGCCTTCCGAAACCGTTGCAATACCGGCAACGGGTTTCAGGTCGGCAGGCGTTTGCGACAGGATATAAATTTTATCTGCCGAAAAATTGATGTCGTCCGGCAGGCCGTTCACGACTTCGAGCTCGCCCACTGCAATGCCCGGATTCATTCCCCGAATGTCGTTTTGGCTGGCGATTCCTAAAACGTCATTTGACAGGTTTGAAAACGTTGCAGCTATGTTTGATATCTCGCCCGCGACCTCCCCCAATGGGAGTAATATTGAGGAGCGAATCCGGTCATCGATAAAGCCGCTGGCCAACGGTTCAAAATCAGCGTACATCGTCACCACGGGATTGTAAACGGCTTTGACCATACCGGATGCCCATTCAACAGCACGCCGGGAATCGTTCGTCTTTTTGAGATAATCGTCCAAAGTCATCTTCTTCTCAAAACCCGGAACAGACAAATCTCCCTCTAAATGTTCCCACTCCCAGATTTCAAAGAAGCCGCATCCGGCGGCGGCTTCAGCGAGCACATAATTTTTTTGTAAAAGTTGCCGGATGGTTTCAGGTTTCCATTTGTAGATTTCTCTGAATAAAACGTTCTCCGTCTCAATGGACAGGTCCAGCATTATCAACCGTACGGCAGCATTTTTTTCTGCAAGGATCTGTTTTCTGATGATCCAAAGCAGTTTTGCTAAATTTTCATTTTGGCTCGCCGTCTGCTGCAGGGAGGGCGCCGCCTGCCGATCAAGCCCGGCGCCTGAGAGAGAATCGGTACGTGAGCTGTCGCCCTCGTCAATGACCGTTCTTAACTGGAATCCCACAGACGTGTTTGCGGGAAAAATTGGCTGGTAACGTCGCAGGCTTTGTACCGTCACTTTCTGATAAACCGATTCGAGATCACCTTCCAATGTCGTGAGTTCCCGGTTTAGTCTCGATGATAGTTTGTTCTCGTACAAATGATGGAATGCTCTGACCCGGTGCAAATCAGTTGCGTCCGGTTTTCCGTGAATCTTGACACGGATATTCATGAAGGCCTGCAGTGAGTCGGCAATGGATTTTGCCAGCGCCCGGATGCGCGTTGCCCTGTCCTCATGGGCGGCATGTGGAATGTCTTTGCAGATTTGCCGGCAAAGGGAAAATTGTGCGTCGAGTAGGTCATCTTTGGCAAGGAGCCAGTTTAAAAACGCAATCCCCCAGGATTCCTCGTCTTCCGCCTGCACGGCACCGCGGTAAAAGCGGGCCCGGCGCATAATCCAACCGTCATCGACGGCTTGTAAATAGTTTGCTAACTGATACTGTTTCAACCTCGAGTTTTGATGGCCGGCATCCAGGAAATCCGGAAAGTTCGTGCCGGCAAGAATCTGACCGAGGTAAATGCCGTGTTCCTGTTGTATTTGTTTGACCACATCTTTTAGCTGGGCATGTTGAATGCCGCCGGGTTGCGGGCATCGTTCCTTCGGCGGCAGGATCGTGCCATCGGGGCAAAACCAGCGGATGCTCCGGTACGGTCCTCTGGGGTCTTCTTTGAGTGTGGTAACCAACTGTTTTAAGTCGGGTGTTGCGGTGGGTTCTGTAAATCCGAGAAGTGTCAGACAAAAAAAGATGAAAACAAATTTGAACTGTCGCTTTCGTTGAGCAATCATGCATTTCTCCAGCATCCTGTTTCCTATGTTGAAAAAGTGGGTCAATGTTCGCCGAAATAAACTATCACAAAAGTTTTTATTGTGCAATGATTTATTTTCTGTCCGACCTGATTCTTTCTCATGCGAACCTGAATAACCAATGTTTTATTCCAAAATGGCGTTTATTGAAAATAAATCCGTTTGTACGTAAAAAAATTATAAAACTGAATGTTCCCCAGGTCAACAATGTCCGAAGGACTTTTTGACAAAATATGATTCCGGCCATGAAATTCCTTTGCCAATGAGGTCTTCACCCGTGGTTGACCTACTTTTCTGTCCTGATTAATTTTCACAATATTTTCAATGCATAAAGACATAATGATCTGTTTGTCAAATTTTATTTTCGCATTTATTTTATTTTTTACTTGACATTGGCTTAATAAATCATTATATGATTCGTATGTAGTAAAATAAACAAAAATTATAATAATATGTTGTATTAACGACAACGCATGTCTCGTGAATTCCCTTCACAATATCGGCGTAATACATCCTTGAAGTTCACGCGTTAGGCTTTTGTTTATCGTCCGTGAATAGCGGTAATATTCCACACAGAGGTTAACGCCACTGTGAGGGGGAAGTAACAAAATTATCACATAATCTTAAGATTGCTGTAACCTGGCATTCTTTTCTTATCGTAGCGCAAGAACAAATTTTCTCATGACCGAAATAAACAAGAAATTTTTAGTGGTGGAAGATGAAAAAGATATTGACAAGGATCCATTTACGAAGAAACAATCGCGACAATTAAAATGAAAAGTCCAATTTATCTGATAAATAAGCGATACAATTCTCTTAGAAAGTCTGAGCGACGCGTCGCTGAATTCGTGCAGAAGCATATGGATGAAGTAGTCGTCCTGTCTCTGCAGGGACTTGCCGAAAAATGTAACACAAGTGATGCAACCGTTCTTCGTTTCTGCCGGTCGTTGGGCTACTTAGGATTTGCAGACTTCAAGGTCTCGCTTATTCCAGAACTTCTACGTAGCGGCAAGAAAGCCTACCTGGAAGTCGATGAAAATGAGAGCTCGGGGAGCATCAAAGAAGTCTTTCAACGAAATTTTTACCATCAGATGGATACCACACTTAAGAATTGCAATGATAAAGTGTTGAGTTCAATCGCTTTGCAGATGTCACATGCTAAGAAAATTCTTATTATTGGCTTGGGGGGGTCTGCCGGTATCGCACACATTTTTTGTGATTCACTGGCAAGTCTGGGTGTTTTTAGCAGCTTTCTGAAAGACCGTTCTATCATTCAAAATATTGTGTCCACATTTAATTCAGGCGATGTGATCGTGGGTATCTCTCACTCCGGGGAAACGGAGGAAGTTGTATCTGCCATAAAAAAAGCAAGGGAGTACGATGCCGTTACAGTGGGTATAACGAATTTTTCACCATCTCCATTGGCAGATGTTTCTCAATTTTCACTCATCACCGGAGTGCCGGCTAATCTATTAGGAAGCTATTCCTGTCAAGCTCGAATCTCTCAATTAGTCATTTTGGAATTGATACTTTACGAGCTTTCTAAATTGCTCTCGGCAAAGAATTGCAAGCATAGTATGTAACAAACAAATCAAATTATTAAATTATTATCCTGCATTATTCATAAATTTGTAAGATACGTTCGACCCTGACCAAACCGAATTTTACAGCGCCGGTTGGGTGTTCACGCTTTAGGGTGCTATTTCTGTGAAACTTACAGCCTGAAGTCTGCACGCCGAACCTGACCGTTTGAATAATGCAGGTTAGATAACCATTTAATCTTTTATTTTTCATCCATCGATTTCTACAAAGTAGCGTTGCTGAAATATCATCCTTAACAAATTTTCCCAAAGGCCTATTTTGCAGAACTCTATTCACTCGATAAAAAGGAGGTGGTATTAAAAAAATCGATATTAAATAATTCACTAAATCTTCACAATTATTATGGAGGGAAAGTCATGAAAAAGATCATGATTGTCTTGTTCTTCACACTCTATTTTGGGATGGGAGGGACCGATGCTAAAGCGAATGTTTTTGCCTCTTTGGTAGAAGTTGACTTCAACGGCACGTTTCCGGCAACAATTTCTTACAATCTAAATCAAGATGCGACTTCGGTTGTGATTACCATCAAAGATTATCCCGGCGGAAATGTAGTTAAAACTATTACCATCCAATCCGGCGCGAATGGCACTTTCGTTGGCTTCAATGATGTTGCCTGGGATGGCAGCCTGGATGCAGGAGGGACGGCATCCGGCGGTGTTTTTACGATTGAGATCAATGCTAGCGATGACGTGGGTTCTACTAGTGGATTCAATGTGATCAGCTTTGAAAATGGTCCTGACAGTTGGTATTGGAGCTCGTCCGGAGTTGTCGCAAATAAGCGTCAAACCAGTCCCCAATTCGGCAGGACGTATGTGACAGAGCGCACCGGAGGAACTTCCGGCCATGAAGGAGCAATTCGGACTGACAAGGGGTTATACCTGCATGATTCCTTTGGGCGGTACCGCGGTTTTCAACAAAACATTGCCTTTGCTGAAGGGAATTCGGTTATCGACTGGACGCAGTTAGCGACGGATGAAGGCGCGCCTTTCGGGGCGACCATAGGACCGGATGACCGTGTCTATCTCTGGGTTCTCGCCAGCAATCGTGATAATCCGAAGCATGGAGGAGTAGCCGTTGGTGACGCATTGTGGTCGGCTAGCAGTGTGGAAACCATTCTTGATTTTAACGATCTCTCCAACCACAACACGATTGCCGATGCTATCGTTGTTGGAGAGGGCGCAGACCGAATGCTTTACACGGTAGAGGAGACGAGTGCGAGAACGGGCTCGGATAATGATAGCGCTACCGATGGAGATGGCTTTGATACTTCCGAGATAAAACGCTACGCCATAGGCGAGACCAGCGGATTGTTCACCGGTTCAGGGGAAGTCGTGATTCCCACAGCGACACTGAAAAATGCTTTTCGGATAGAAATGGATTCGGATGGCTTCCTCTATGTGGTACAGCAGTCCTATGATTCCCTGGCAGTGGCGGACAATCTTTTTGGACTGAGTAAATGGGACATATCCGGTACGCCGTTAGAAATCTGGCACGTCAACCTCGATGCTGCGCCGCCGCATAATGATGCGGCGAACGCGTTGAATGCTCAAGCCACAACTTTTAACGGACTTGCTCTTGACGAACCGAGGGGCCGTGTCTACGTCGCTCGTAAGGACGCAGAGCGGCCTCTACATAACGTGCTTGGCTATACGATGGATACAGGTGCGTTTTGGGCCAGTTTTTCTGCTGGAGAATCCGTTGTGGATACCGGTACTGTAAATCTAACAGGGGGCGCCGGCAGCGCTATGCGCGATGTTTACGTTGATGCGGCAGGCAATGTGTTAGTCGTCAACAGTTCTTTTGAGGCTTTTAGAATTTTTTCGCCTCCGGATGGGCCGAACAATTTTAACACCTTCAGTCCCTGGGCCATAGACGTCGGCAATAGCGCTGTTATTCCCACTCCGATAGACTTTGCAACGTCGGTTGCTGTTAGGAGCGGCAGCAGCATTCCCTTGCACTACTCGATAGCCCAGAACTACCCAAATCCGTTTAACGCGGGTACGGTAATTACGTACTCCCTGCCTATCGACAGTGACGTGAATTTGGTTATTTATGATCTGCTTGGTCGTGAAGTGATGTCTCTGGTGCAATCCAGGCAGAATGCCGGAACACATTCAGTACGATGGTTAGGCATGAACAATCAAGAGTTGCCTGTAGCAAGCGGCATCTATTTTTACAAGATGACTGCCCGTTCTAGCGCTGCTGTCAGCCAGCCGTTTAGTGTGACCAAACGCCTCCTGTATCTTAAGTAAGAAGGTGGTTCTCGATCAACCCCTTTTTGTTAGTCGCCGGAGCGTTGATGAAGTATGCAAAAGGGGAAAAGGCGCTGCTTTTTCCCTGCTTGCCTTGGGTTTGTCCTACAAACCAAAGTGTGTTAGACATTTTTTTGAGTTGATTTTTGCCATAAAAAGATGAGTAATTCTATGAGTGAGATAGACAAAATGCCAAAGAATCCGATACGTCACTTAAGCATCATGTTGTATATTGGTTTTGTGCTGCTTGTTTCTGCGGGTGGAATATATGCCGGCACGACCGGGAAAATCAAAGGGCGTGTCATAGATGCCCAGACCGGCGAGTCACTGCCCGGCGTCAATGTTCAAGTTGTCGGGACCACTTTAGGAGCTGCTACTGATTTAGATGGGTTTTACATAATTCTGAATGTGATTCCTGGTCAATATAAGTTGAAGTCATCCTATATTGGTTATACATCCTCGACTGTACTCGTGCAGATAACTGTGGACTTGACCACAACGCAGGACTTCAGGTTAACTCAAGGGGCCATTGAAGCTAATGAAGTAACCGTCGTCGCGGAGCGCCCGATCGTCGAGATGGATCGTACAAACTCTGCCTCTGCTATGAGCGCCAAGCAGATAAACGAGTTGCCAGTGCAGACTTTGAAGGACTTGGTACAACTACAAGCTGGAGTTGTCATCGATTCGCGTGGCGGCATCCACATTCGCGGGGGAAGAACAAGCGAGGTTGCCTATTTGGTGGACGGCGTCCCTGTAACCAATCAATTCTCATCGGATGGCGGCAGTTTGGTTGGTGTCGAAAGCGGCAATATACAGCAATTGCAGGTAATTAGCGGAACCTTCAATGCAGAGTATGGACAGGCCCAATCAGGTGTAATCAATATCATTACCAAAGATCCTGAAAAACATTATTCAGGGTCTGTAACCGTATACAATGGAGACAAGGTAAGCAATAATAGCGAGGTCTTCTCTGGTGTGAATGACTTCCGACCCTCCAACGAACGCAACATCGAAGGCAATATTACCGGGCCGGTACCAGGCATGTCAAATTTGGGTTTCTATTTCTTCGGGCGTTACAATAAGGATAATGGTTTTTTGTTTGGAAAACGGCTGGCACGGCCCGAAGATGCGTGGAAGATAGATGTTTACCAAACCTGGTTCAGGAGAAGATTCCCCAATGACCCTGCCGTACAAAATGATATTATTGCCATACCGGATTCACTCTTGACCGGGGATGGCGCATTCGTGCCGATGAGCCCAACAAAACGCCTGTTTTTGAATTTCAAACTAATCTACCGGATCAGCCCATTGTTACGTGTTTCTTACAACGTTTTCTTCGAGAATGAAGATGCCAAAATCTACGATGATAATTTTCGGTTTACGCCTGACGCCCTCAAGAAATCACAAAAGCGAAGCCAAATTCATCTAGTCAACATCAATCATACACTGAGTGCATCAACTTTCTACAATGTTAATTTTAATTACACCACACATCGAGAAAAATCATTTCTTTTTGGGGATATCGTTGATCCGCGTCTACAGACTGTATCACCTACGAGAGATCGCTTTCGTCTGGGCGGCACCAAACCTGGTTTTGACCGCTTGGAATCGGAAAAATTGTTGGCAAAGGCGGAACTCACTTCGCAATTGGACAATCACAATCTTCTCAAGGTTGGCGCCGAATTCATAAGACACCGCGTTTTCTTTAGAAGCCTTACCCCCGAATTTTCTAATGATGCTCAATCGAACTTCTTCGCTCGTGATGCAACCCTTTCTTTTGCTGAGTTTCTGGCGCAGTCACGGCCAGCGGTGTTTGTGCCGCCACAGCGAACCATTTTAGGTGAGACTGGTTTTAGCGACCTCCAGTACGAACACCACCCAACAGAGTTGGCGGTTTATGCGCAGAACACCGTGGAACTAAATGATCTCATTCTCAATATGGGCTTACGATTCGACAGCTTCCGTCCAGATCACCAGGCGCTCGTAAATCCACGCGTCAACCCAATCGCCGGTAGTGTAAGTCTAATCAGCGCTTCGACTCTCCGGAAAGCCAAGACTCGGTCTCAATTAAGTCCGAGGTTAGGCATCGCTTTCCCAATCTCGGATGCAGGAGTATTTCACGTTGCTTATGGTCATTTTTTCAAAACGCCGGCATTTGAGTTTCTCTTTAATGATTCGGAGTATAAAGTTAGGGGCGTCGATGGGCCAATCGTTGGGAATCCGGATTTGAAGCCCCAAAAAACAATTGCTTATGAAATAGGCGTGCAGCAACAATTATTCGAGAACGTCGGAGTGGATGTAACTCTGTTTTATTCAGATTTTCGTAACCTCGTTGGTATGGAAGTGATTCGGCAGGTCGGTAATTCCAACAGCTATCTGCGGAGAACCAACACAGCCAATGGTACAAACAGGGGATTCACAATAGCGTTGAAAAAACGCAGTGGCGGCGGGTTGGTTTCAGGCTCCCTTGATTATACCTTTCAACTTGGCAAAGGCACTGAATCCGATCCAAACAACCTTGCTATTGTGCAAACAGCGAGCGCAGCCGGAGGGGTCGTTGAAGATGCGATAAGAGAGGTTGTGCCATTGGATTGGGACCAAAAACATACGCTAAACGCCACCTTAACCGTGGGAAATTCCAAATCCTGGTCGGCCAGTTTGATCGGACGTTTTGCAAGCGGCCAGCCCTTTACCCCGGAGTTTGTGCGTTTAGATATAAAAACCAAGTTTAAGAATTCACAAAATAAACCTTTCCGGGATAACATAGATTTGTTTCTGAAAAAGGATTTCCGTATGGGCGCTAAGTCGGTGTCTTTTTTTCTGCGGATATTCAATCTCTTCGATCGAGCAAATGAATTGACTGTTTTTCCTACCACCGGAAAAGCCACCAGGGATCAGCGATTTCCTGTTGAGGCAAAGTTGGACAGGAATAGACTGGTTGGACTTTTTACCCTTCACGACGTTGATATACATCAAGACAGGTTCTCTCAGCCGCGCCGAGTTCAGCTTGGGTTTACCATGAGTTTTGGTTCGGGAGTACGTTAAATTTATTTCTGGGAAAAGCGCAGAATACGGATTTGACCGGATTGACCAAGAATAGAATATAAGCGAAAAGGAGAATTTATTATGAAAACTTCTGTAAGAGCATTTAGGGTGGCCCTTACATTATTATTAATACTAGCCATCGCTACCGTTGTGCCGGCACAGAAGAAGAGCGAAAGTCCAAAGTTATCCAAATCGTTGTTTAACTTTTCCCTCGATCGCACCGGTATTCATGACGGCAACCTGATAAGAAGCGCTTATTCCAACTTTGGTAATCTGGGAAGCCGGACCCTCAAAGAAGCTCGTATGGAGTGGCCTGTAGGGAGCGGCGTCACTTACGGCTTTGAATTCGTTTTTTGGGTTGCCTCGGAAGTGATTACGGATGACGGGGATACGCTGCACATTATTAGTGACCGATACACTGGGAGCAACCGGGATGTTCCTTCGCCAGAAGACCACAATTGGGGATGGGAACCGCTACCGGGCTTTTTTAATGACGGTGAAATTGTTGGGGGCGTGGACGAAGATCTTAACGGCAACGATGTCCTGGATGATGGCGAGGACCTCAACAACAATGGCGTGCTGGATCGAGAACTAATCAACAAGGTCGAATTCCCGGCCATGAGTAATTTACCGGAAACCTGGCCTTTTGATTGGCCGGTTGGTAGCTTCCCCGGAGAGCCCGGCGTACGTCGCAACAAATGGAACGGTCTCTTTGGCGCTTTTGCTCGTTCAGATCAGGAAAGTTACTATGTTATGGATGACAGGAGTAACGATGAATTTCCGTATTTCCCGTTTCCTGATGACACCTTGGCATTTCTGCAAGGCGGCAGACGCGGAGTCGGCCTGCAAGTGGTCGTACGTAATTTTCAGTGGAGCAATCCTCTAGCGGAAGACATCCTGATTTCCATATACCAGGTGAAGAACCTCAGTGAAAAACCGTTGAATAAAAATATTGTCGGTATGTATGTGGACGCGGATATTGGCCAGGGTGACTCAGAGGATGACATTTCATCCTTTGATACGAAAGATGACATAACCTTCCAATGGGATTTGGATGGCCTCGACCTTCAAGGGCGGGTGACCGGATACTTCGGCTTTGCATTCTTGTTAAGCCCTGGTCTTATCGATGGCATCGATAATGACGAGGACGGCCTGATTGATGAAAGCCAGGAAGACGGCATCGACAACGATGGAGACTGGAGGACGTTTACGGACAGCAATGGCAATGGCGAATGGGATTTTGAGGATTTAAACCTCAACGGTTTGTTCGATGCGGATGAAGACCGCAACGGCGACGGCGTTTTCGACTTGGAGCCGCTGAATGATGATGTTGGTTCTGACGGCCTGGGGCCGTTTGACCCGGGGTATACGAATCCCGACCCCGATGGTACAGAGGGGAATGGTCAGCCGGATCTGGGGGAACCTAATTTTGAATTTACCGACAACGACGAAATTGACCAAATTGGTTTAACCAGCTTTTTTAGCGGCGGCACCGGCGGCAATTTTGTGCCCACTGACGACGAGGACTATTGGCAGACTAAAGTACAACCAGGCTTCTTTACCGATGCGGCAGGGGGATTTGATATTGCCTTTTCTTATGGCAGTGGATTTTTTGATTTGCCCCCTGAATCGTCAGCTAAATTCAGCATAGCAAGCTTATTCGGCAATGATTTCCCAGATATTCTGCGTAACAAAAAAACGATGCAGAACATCTTTAACGCCGATTTTAACTTCGTGAAACCTCCCATAAATTCAACCTTAAAAGTCATTGCCGGCGATCGCAAAGTCTTTCTAATCTGGGATGACGCTGCAGAGCGTTCACGCGATCCAATTTACGGCAATGACTTCGAAATGTACAAAATATACCGGTCAACCGATCCATTTTTCAATACTATTAAAACGATTACCGATGCCTTTGGAAACCCCGTTTTGTGGAAGCCGATCGTGCAGTTCGATCTAAAGGATGGTTTGGTTGGGACGCACCCCGTGCCACTCGAAGGACTCGGAGTCAGCTACGATATGGGCAGCGATACCGGCCTCCGGCATTCCTACATAGATACCACCGTAGAGAATGGGCGCACCTATTATTATGCTGTAGTTGCGGTGGACAAAGGTTATGACGCGGATTTCTTTGAGCGTGGGATTTCCGAAAAAGCAAACCTTGCTCCCATCTCCCCAAGTGAGTCCAGCAAGAGAATTCGAGTGGATATCCTCGGGAATGTGATTTCGCTGGAGCGAAATGTGGCCGTTGTGGTTCCCCGCGGACCTGCCGCCGGTAAACAACCTCCGAGAATCGAATCCGGTGTGCAGCACATAGCTGGAGATGCAACAGGGGATTTTGTTCCGCTAATTGTGGATCCGGAGGAAGTCACGAGTACAACTTATGACGTCATCTTTGATGATGATTCAACCTTGGAGCATCTTACCACCGGCTTCAGAATTCTCGACAAGCTAACAGGAGAAACTCTGCTTGCAGGGAGTGCAGATCAATTTGGTTCCCCTGAACTTGAAAAGCGATTGATCAATGGGGTGAAATTTAGTTTTGACAATGATGAGGTACCGGAAATCAGCAGTATAAAATGGTCGGGCAAAACCAATGTGGATGTGAAAATCAGTAAAACCCAGGTACGCGACCCCATTGATTTCGAAATCCGAATCTTCGATGATTTTGCCGACACGTCCTTTTCTCCAGTTAAGAGCTTTCGCATACCGGTGAAGTTTCAAGTGTGGAATCTCACTGATAACGTGCAGATGGAATTTCAATTTGTTGAATCGGCAAGCGCCAGAGACAGCACGATCAGCGCTGGAGATGTACTCACAATCATTGCGGAACGACGGGGCAGAAACGTTACGACGACCTGGCAGCTTATATTTGATGTTACAGCAGGACGTGAACAAGTATTTCCCAAACCTGGGGATAAATTGCTGATAAAAACCAGCAAACCCTTTTCATCACAAGATATTTTTCAATTTTCCACCACGGGATGGCAAACTACCAAAGAAAAAAGAACAAGTGTGCTGGATAACATCTATGTCGTTCCCAACCCTTACATTGGGGTGAATGTTCTTGAACCAAAGCAATCGTCAGCGCTGAGTGGAAGAGGCGAACGGCGTATGGATTTTGTCAACTTACCAATTCAATGCACGATCCGTATTTTCACTGTAAGCGGACGATTAGTAACCGTTATCGAGCACGAAGGAACCCGAGATAATGGCCGAGAATCCTGGGATCTAACCACTAAAGAGGGGCTTGGAATTTCTTATGGGATGTATTTCTTTTCGGTTGAAGCGCCTGGCCTGGGAACAAAGCTCGGCAAGTTTGGCATTATCAAATAGGAAAATGCCGCAACCTAAAAAATCTTTGGAGATAGGCGAATGAAGATATCTAAGCGAACATTGAAGACTTTCCGGATTGAACGCGAAAAACAGAATAAGTCTGGAAAATCACAAATATTTAACATGTTCCAGTTGAGTTATGTGGTGTTTTTTCTGCTCATGTTGGCGGCGTTTGATAACCTGAAAGCACAGAAAAATCAGGATTTCGGAAGTGTTTCGAACGGAACAAACGTAGGGACCCGCGCTGCGGCCTTCCTGGAAATCGGTGTTGGCGCGAGGGCTCAGGCGATGGGAGGTGCTTTTGTCTCCCTTGTTCAGGATGCCACGGCTATGTACTGGAATCCGGCCGGCATCGGCAAGGTCTCCGGAATTGAAATGACCTTCACTCACGTTAATTGGTTGGTAGACACTAATTTCGACTATGCCGGTATCGTGGCGCCTATCGGAGGAATCGCTGCCTTGGGCGCCAATTTAACCATCTTGGGTTCTGGCAAGGAGCAACCCGTACGTGTGGTGGGTCAGGAAGAAGGCACGGGAGAATTTTTCTCTGCTCAGGATCTTGCCGCTGGTGTTTCTTTTGCGCTAAATTTTACGGATCGGTTCTCCTTTGGATTCAATGCAAAATTTATCAATCAGAGAATCTTTAATAGCACTGTAAACGGTTTCGGCATGGATGTCGGAGCGCTTTATTTAACGCAGTTAGAAGGATTACAATTGGGGTTTAGCATCTCGAATTTCGGAACAAATATGCGGATTTCGGGACGGGATTTGCGCAATGTAAGCGACCCTGACCCACTCAATGACGGCGTAGAAAAAATTCCCGTCAGTTATGAGACGGACTCTTTTAGCCTGCCGATGCTATTCCGATTTGGCATTTCGTATAAGCGGCCTATACTTTCAAAAAACACGGATTTGACTGTTGCAGTGGACTTGCTGCATCCCAATAATGATGAAGAGAGCATAAATGTCGGCGCAGAATATATGCTGTTTAAAACCTTCGCGCTGCGTGGCGGCTATCGGTCGCTTTTTTTGAGTGATCGCACCAGCGGCATATCCCTCGGCGCTGGTTTGACTCTATCTCCACATCGGTCTGATACGAAAATCGTCGTCGATTATGCTTATGTTGATTGGGGCGTATTCAATGCCGTCCACAACTTTAGCGTTGGTCTTAAGTTCTGATATGACTGTGTTAAAGTTCAATTTGTTGTGTCCTCTGCTAGGTCTTGTACTCGTTTTCCAAGTTTGTGTGGGCTGCAACAGAAAACAAATCGATTCCAAACCGGATATCGTAGCACAAGTTGGAGAGCGTACCATAACGGCCCGGGAATTCCGCTTGAATTATGAATTCGGATTTGCACATTTGAAAAAGGCGCCGGATAGAAAGCTCTCTTATTTGAAGTACATGATCGATGAGACATTGTTGTCGACGGAGGGTTATCGACTGGGTCTGGACAAAACAGCGCGTGTACAAAACCTTGAAGCAAGATTGTTGGAAGAATTACTGGTTGAAGAACTCTTTCGCACACAAGTGTCTGCGACCATAACAGTCTCTGATGAAGAAATTCACGATGCAATAACACGGTCCACCGTGCGATGGAAACTGCGATTCTGGGTAGAACGTGATTTTGCCGCGGCCGACCGAGTCTACAAAATGATGCAAAGTCAGGGTTACGCAAATGTGGTTCAGGAACTCCTGACTAATGATGAAGGAAGACGTGAGCCAAAGGATCTTGAGACAGACTATTTGACCTGGCTCGATGTGTCTCCTGAACTGTTGGACGCCGTAAAGAATCTGCAAATCGGTGAAATTTCTAATCCGATCGAATTGAACGAGGTGTATTTTTTAATTCAGATGATTGATATTCGCCGGGAGGCGATATCGGCATACGATTATCAAAATACTTATGAACGGTTTAAGAAGATCCTCTTCAACCGCAAATTAAAAAGGGCGACGGCACGCTATATTTCAGAGTTTATGACCCCAAAAAATGTTGTCGTCAAAGGCGAGGCATTTCAAACATTAGCGGATGCCTTAGCGGAGTGGCAACGACAAAACGACAGCACACGCACGTTCTCCGAAACGATTGCAAAAGCCGGAGGAACCGAACCGGCTTTACAGAAATTGAAGCGACATCTGGGGAAAGCCTTGCTCACATTTGATGGTGGACGCTGGTCGTTGCAAGATTTTATCAGTCGGATTGATCCTGTTCGCCTCAAAACTAAATCCGCAGCGAAACCGCGGTTCCGTAAGCATCTAAAACACGAGATTGCTCTCACTGTCCGCAACTACCTCATGGCAAAAGAAGCTTCCTCAAGAGGACTTCGCAAATCACCGGCCGTTCAGAGTCAGCTCCGGGCATGGCGTGATAAGTGGGTTTATGAGGAAATGCGGCATTTCTACTTGACTGGGAATAGCGTTGTTCCACCGTCGACAGAACGGGTGAACCCGGTCGAACCAGAAGCTCATCTCGAGCAGGCCCAATTGCTTCTGGAACGAAAAATCGAATTGCTTAAGAAGATGAATAATGTTCGAATCAATGAAACTGTTCTGGATACAATCTCAGTGATAGATTTTAAGAAATCTCGCTGGGCTAGTGTATTTTTGTTTAAAAACAGCAGCGGCAGATTGGCCTTTCCTATTGTTGACCCTGCATGGGGTTCTCGAACGATCGGACAAAAACACAATTAGCGGGACAGTCTATTTCCGCGGAGAGTCTTAATCAGAAAAAAAATATCGTTTAGAGCACAATAACTTATGGATTTGCAAATGGCAACAGTAATCGACAATTTGAAAAAAGATACGCGATATGAATTTTGGCGTTGGAGAATTTTTGGTATTACCTGGTTAGCGTACGCCGGATTTTATCTAACCAGGGCTTCTTTTTCAGTTGCTAAGATTGGAATTCTTAAGGACACCGGCCTATCGTTAACAACTGAAAATCTGGCTGTTATTGATGGTCTATATCTGATAGCGTATGCTGTGGGGCAGTTTGTCTGGGGAGTATTGGGTGATAAAGTCGGTACACGCAAGATAGTGCTTATTGGTCTTTTCGGGTCTATCATTGCCGGTTTTGCAATGGGGGTCTCTTCTATTTTGCTTGCTTTTGGTCTATTCTCTCTACTTCAGGGATTAAGTCAATCAACAGGTTGGGCGCCCCTGGCAAAAAATATTGCTAACTGGTTCTCGCTAAGAGAGCGTGGAATAGTTATGGGATGGTGGGCGACTAATTATACAATTGGCGCTTTGGTCGGTGCTCCCTTCGCAGGTTTAATGGCGGTATATTTTGGCGGTTGGAGATTTGCCTTTTTCCTTCCGGCAATCGTCCTTGCAGCAATAATGGTTTTATTTTTTTTATTGCAAAAGAACCAGCCACAGGATATAGACCTTCCACCTATCGAAGAATACCATAAAGAAAAACCGGCTTCGGCAGAGGTCCCAAATGATGCGAGCATTAATGAACCGGAAGAAGGTTCTTGGAAATCGATTTTTGAGGTATTTAAAAATCCTATGGTACTTCTTCTGGGAGCAGTTTATTTTTTTATAAAACCAACGCGATATGCAATACTATTCTGGGGTCCATTATATGTCAGTGAATCATTGGGAACCGGAATGGCGAATTCAGCATTTGTAAATGCAGCTTTCTTTTTAGCAGGTCCTTTAAGTGTTCTGGCAGGCGGTTATGCTTCCGATAAAATATTCCAGTCACGAAGAATGCCCTACAGTATAATTTCAATGTTTATCTTGTCCTTATTGTTATTCTTTTTTGATGATATGGCTTCAGTACATAGCAGTCTGGTTTTAGCGGGGCTTTTGTTTTGTGTCGGCTTCTTGATTTATGGGCCTGATTCACTTGTTAGCGCAACAGCGGCAGTTGATTTCGGAACTCGTAAAGGAGCCTCCACAGCTTCGGGTATTATTAATGGAATGGGTTCTGTCGGCGCTATAATAGGTGGTACCATCCCAGGGTTCTTTAAAGATACGTGGGGATGGGACGGTGTTTTTATATTTTTAAGTGCATCCGTTTTAATTGCAGGTCTGCTGATGCTTCCCAAATGGAATGCGCTTCCGGATACTGCCGCCAAGACGGGATAAAAACTATTAGAGAGGAGGAAAAACTATCAAAAAGGTAAATGCGCGTGGAAGGTTGATGGTTGATTGGCCGAATGGAGATTTAGATGAGACGGTGCAACTATCTGAACAATTAGATGAAGACCCTTATGATGTTGTCATTGTGGGGGCGGGTGTTGTCGGGTGTGCTTTGGCATACAAGCTGTCGCAATACAGACTGCGGGTTCTTCTGCTCGATAAGAACTATGATGTCGGAGAGGCTACCAGCAAAGGCAATAGCGCCATCGTTCATACCGGGTTTGATGCAGCTCCGGGGACTTTAGAGTCGCAGTTGGTCACGAAAGCTTCCAGGCAGTGGCCGGAGTTGGCTGAGAAACTCAAAATTCCTTATGAACAATGCGGCGCCCTGTTGTTGGCCATTGATGAAGAGCTGAACAGGCAACTGGATAAGATTCATGCCAAAGCTGTAAGCAATGGCGTCGATGATGTCCGGTTGTTGAGCGCTGCTCAGACGCGGGAACTTGAGTCCGGTGTTCCACAGGGTGTTCTGGGGGGATTGCTGATTCCCAGAGAATCTATTGCCGACCCCTTTACGACTTCTATAGCTTATGCAGAAGTTGCATTAGCCAACGGCGTCGATATCCTGCTTGGGGCAGAAATTGTGGCAATCGAAGAGGCCGACAAGCCGGTCAAGAAACTTGTCACCGCCGGCAATGATCAAATCGCAACCCGGATAATTGTCAACGTTGCCGGTCTTGGAAGTCGAAAGTTGGCTGACCTCTACGGTGGTGACGGATTTGACATCAATCCTCGGCGCGGTCAGTTTTTGATTTTCGACAAATACAGCCGTTCAGCAATTAAGAGGATTCTGCTGCCAATCCCCACGGCACAGACGAAAGGCGTTCTGGTTATTCCAACCATTTTTGGCAACCTGCTCGCGGGGCCCACAGCCGAAGATTTTTCACTTGATGATGAGGAAGTGACTGACACCACGAGTGAAATGCTACAATCTTTATTGTCAGGTGCGTCACGGTTGTTTCCAGACCTGATTCACCAGCCCGTCATCGGAATGTTTTCTGGAGTACGCTGCAACTGTAGCCAGGGTAGCTATTTGATTCGCTGTAATGATGGTCGCCAGGGAGTATTGACGGTAACCGGAGTCCGTTCCACCGGCTTCACATCATCGCCGGCGTTAGCTGAATACCTGGTGGATGAATTACATGAAAAATGTGGATTACAACTTCAAAAAAACCCGAAAGCTTTGGATTCCCGACCAGAGAGCACTTGGCCAGGCTGGTGGAAGAGACCGTTTGCTAATGGTGAATTGACTGAAAAATGCCCGGATTTTGGGAAGATAATTTGCTACTGTGAAAATATCTCGCGTGGTGAAATCACTGGACACCTGGATTCGCTTCTAAAGCCGCGTACATTGGATGCGATTAAGCGCAGAACTCGTGCACAAATGGGACGATGCCAGGGCTTTGACTGTCAAATAAAGGTAGCGGAAATCATTTCGGAACATTGTAGCATCCCGCTCAACAAGGTTACCAAACGTGGGCCAGGGAGTGAAATAGTTCCTGCCACAACAGTTGCGGGGAACGGAGGCAAGGGATGAATTCGACAAAACATTTTAGAGTTGTTATCATTGGCGCCGGACCTGCAGGGATTGGGGCGGCAATTGCATTGTGCAAGCGCGGAGTAAAATCTGTCGCTC
>CAYVXE010000088.1:6264-19207 GCA_964455375.1 uncultured Calditrichaceae bacterium | reverse complement strand
TAAATGGCGAATTTGTCCCGCCACTCTCAAATAACTATCTGGATAGTTACGAACCAGCTACCGGGACGGTTTCCTGCAAAATCCCGGATTCAGATCAAAGGGATGTGGAATTAGCTGTTAAAGCTGCAAGAAATGTTTTTCCTGCGTGGTCGACAACACCGACAGAAGAACGGGCGACTGTTCTTTTAAAGCTCTCACAGTTAATTGAGGAGAATCTGGATCGATTCGCTGCGGCGGAATCCAAGGACAACGGTAAGCCCCTCGCCTTAGCAAAATCCGTGGATATCCCGAGGGCTGCCAGTAATTTCCGTTTTTTTGCCCATGCGATCACGCAATTCGCCAGTGAATCCCACAACATGGAAAACCGGGCGCTCAATTACACGCTGAGAAATCCCATTGGATTGGTGGGCTGCATTTCGCCCTGGAATTTGCCGCTTTACCTTTTTACCTGGAAAATCGCCCCGCCTTTAGCGGCGGGAAATTGTGTCATCGGTAAACCTTCGGAAATCACTCCAATGACGGCGTATTTACTGTCAGAATTATGCAGCGAGGCAGGTCTGCCGCCCGGTGTGCTAAACATCATTCATGGTAGCGGACAGAAGGTGGGGGCTGCCATTTCAGCACATCCGCAAATTCCGGTCATCAGCTTCACCGGCGGCACTAAAACCGGCGCTGAAATCGCAAGAACCGCTGCTCCCATGTTTAAGAAACTTTCCCTGGAACTCGGCGGTAAAAATCCCAACATCATTTTTGCCGATTGTAACTATGATGAAATGTTGAAGACGACGGTGCAGTCGTCCTTTTCCAATCAGGGACAAATCTGTTTATGTGGGTCAAGAATATTTATCGAACAACCGCTTTACGAAAAATTCAAAGCCGATTTTGTGACTGAAGTCAAAAAACTGAACGTTGGTGACCCTTCTGAAAGCGCGTCCCAATTAGGCGCTGTGGTTTCCAAAGATCATTTAGCAAAAATTCTCTCTTATATAGAACTGGCAACACAGGAAGGCGGAAAACTGCTCACCGGCGGGAAACAAGTTCACCCTGCCGGCCGCTGTGAAAATGGCTGGTTCGTGGAGCCTACGGTCATCGAAGGTCTTCCCTACGATTGTCGGACGAATCAGGAGGAAATTTTCGGCCCTGTGGTTACCCTCACACCGTTCGACACAACGCACGAAGTCCTTGCACAGGCAAACAGCACGCCTTACGGTTTGTCAGCCACAGTGTGGACGGAAAACTTAACCCGGGCGCACCGGATTGCCGCCCAACTGCAAGCCGGAATTGTCTGGATCAACTGCTGGATGCTGCGTGATTTGCGAACTCCATTTGGCGGCATAAAACAGTCCGGCGTGGGCAGAGAAGGCGGATTTGAAGCCTTGCGGTTTTTTACGGAACCTAAAAATGTTTGTGTGAAATTATGATTGTTTTTGGTTTTCCAAAAATTGATCGCTATTAAGATTAACGGTTCAATGTTGATTCGAGTGCGTAAACATTTTAGAAAAAATAAGCCACGGATGAACACAGACCGACACGGATAAAATGGGTTTAAAATATGAAGACATAACAGAGGCCATTATAGGTTCAGCATTTGAAGTGCACAATTATCTCGGTTATGGATTTTTAGAGAAAGTCTATCAAAAAGCACTACAGGTTGAATTGTTACACCGGGGACTTTCTGCGGAAATAGAACATCCCATAAAGGTGACGTTTAAAGGAGCAATTGTCGGCGAATATGAGGCGGACTTGCTTGTCGAGGAAAAAGTAATTGTGGAACTTAAAGTTGCTAAAGTATATAATTCAAAAGATGAGCCACAATTACTCAATGAATTGAAGGCAACAGGAATCAAGGTAGGCTTACTCATCAATTTTGGTAAAGAGAAAGTAGAATTCAAACGCTTTGTATATTAAAAAACAAAATCCGTGTTTCATCAGAGTGAATCCGTGGCTCAAGAGTCCATCGGGGTTCTACTGTACCCACTCTACTCAACATCGAACAAGAATAATTGTGGCTTTTTTTAAAAAACAAATATGAGCCAACTAAAAAATACATTTCATTCGCAACAAGCACCTGAGCCCGTAGGCGCTTATCCCCATGCCAAAAAGGTGGGGAATTTGTTGTTTTTATCCGGTGTTGGACCAAGAGAACGGGGAACGAATACAATACCCGGCGTCGAGTTGGATGAAAACGGAACTATCCTGAATTATGACATCGAATCACAGTGTCATTCAGTTTTCAAAAATGTGAAAATGATTCTTGAGGATGCCGGAAGCAGTTGGGAAAATTTGGTTGATGTGACGGTTTTTCTCACCAACATGCAGGAGGATTTCAAAACATTTAACCGCATTTACGCTGAATACTTTCAGGATAATCAGCCAAGTAGGACAACCGTTGAAATCAACAATTTACCGACACCCATTGCAATTGAATTAAAGTGCATTGCAACAATTTAAATAACTAAACTCATCATTCTTTTATGGAGAAATGACATGGGAAAATTAGCAGCATTCAGTTTCCAAAGCTGGATCGATGATCACCGGGACCTGCTTAAACCTCCCGTTGGCAATAAATGTGTCTATGACGAAGCAGAGGATTTTATCGTAATGGTCGTAGGCGGACCTAATTCACGCAAGGACTATCACTACAATGAAGGTGAAGAACTTTTCATGCAAATCGAAGGCGATATTGTCTTAAAAATAATCGAGGACGGTGAAAAACGGGACATTCACATCAGGCAAGGCGACATTTTTCTGCTTCCGCCCAAAGTGCCGCACTCACCACAACGTCCGGCCAACACTATTGGACTGGTGATTGAACGTACCAGACAGGAAGATGAAAACGACGGTTGTATGTGGTTTTGCGATAATTGCGGAGAAAAAGTCTACGATCAATATTTTCACCTGGATAAACCATCAGATATTGTGGACAAACTCCGTGGAGTCATGGAAAATTTTCACGGATCGGAAGAATTAAGAAAATGTAAGAAGTGCGGTAGTGTTATGCAGCCACCTACCAAAAAGTAGGATTCCAAAATATAATTTACGAATGATGAACCTTCATGGATAAACTACTAAAAATCGATATTCACACACATATTCTTCCGGAGACCTGGCCGAACTTGCGTGAAAAATACGGTTACGGTGGTTTTATAAATTTGGAACACCACAAACCGTGCTGCGCTAAAATGCTCGTCGATGGCAAATTTTTCAGGGAAATCCAACATAATTGCTGGGACGCCGATGTCCGGAGGCAGGAGTGCGACCGGCATGGTGTGCATGTTCAGGTTCTTTCCACAGTTCCGGTGATGTTCAGCTATTGGGCAAAGCCGGAACATACTTTGGATTTGTCGAGAATCCTGAATGACCACATTGCCTCCGTCGTCCATGAATTTCCCACCAGGTTTGTGGGTTTAGGAACGTTGCCCATGCAGGCGCCGGATTTAGCCGTGCAGGAGTTGGAACGCTGCGTGAAGGAACTTGGCCTTGCCGGTGTAGAAATCGGTACGCACATCAATGATTGGAATTTGAACGAGGACGTTTTGTTTCCGGTCTACGAAGCCGCTGAAGATTTGAGTGCGGCAATTTTTGTGCATCCATGGGATATGATGGGCAAAGAGAAAATGGCAAAATACTGGCTGCCCTGGCTGGTGGGTATGCCTGCAGAAACCAGCCTTGCCATCTGTTCGATGATTTTCGGCGGTATTTTTGAAAAATTTCCAAAACTACGCATCGCCTTTGCCCACGGCGGCGGCTCCTTCCCCGCAACCGTGGGGCGCATCGAACATGGTTTCAACGTCCGCCCCGATCTTTGCGCCGTGGACAATGATGTCGCTCCGGGACACTATTTAGGCCATTTTTATCTCGACTCGCTCGTGCATGACGAAACTGTTCTAAATTATTTAATTGCACTCATTGGCGCCGAACGCATTGCCATGGGCTCGGATTATCCGTTCCCTCTAGGAGAACTTGAACCCGGTAAACTCATTGAGTCCATGCATTCGCTTTCACGAGAAACAAAAGAACAACTTCTTAGCAAGACTGCGCTTGAGTGGTTAGGATTGCAAAGGAGCCGGTTTTTGCTATGAAAATAAACCTCGAACTCAACGGAAAAGTCTACAACGCAGACATAACGAATCCCATGGACATCTCTATCCCCGTGCATTTTGATAGTGCTCAGCCGAATACGTACAATGTACCTAAAGCGACAGCCCATGCTTATGAAGATGGCAGCTTTATCGGGGATACACGCAGGGGTGGTAGTTGTAATTTCGAGGAGTACAGAATTATTCCACATTGTAACGGGACGCACACAGAATGCGTGGGACATCTGGCTTTTGAGAGGATTTCTGTTCAGAGAGTCTTGACATCTTGTTTCATACCGGCTACCCTTATTTCAGTAAATCCGGTCGATGTTTCTCAGACAGAAGAAACCTGTCAACCGGCTGCTAAATCCGGAGATCAACTCCTGACACGAAATGCTATTAAAGAGGCACTTTCTGAGAATTCCAAAAGTTTCTGCGCAGCGTTGATCATCAGAACGTTGCCAAATGACACGGCAAAAATAGCCCGGGAATACGGTGAGCCGCCTCCGCCCTATTTTACAACGGAAGCCATGCAGTTTATTGTGCATACAGGCGTTAAACATTTGCTGGTTGATGTTCCATCAGTGGATCGGACCTTCGACGGTGGGAAGATGACCACACATCATATTTTTTGGGGCCTGCCACCTGAAAGTCATGATGTAAATCCGGACTCCCATTCTCTAAGTACGATTACAGAAATGATCTTTGTACCCGATTCTATTCAGGACGGTACTTATTTGTTGAACTTGCAAATTCCGGCATTTGTCGCCGATGCTGCACCGAGCCGGCCAATTCTGTTTCATCTGCGTACATAAAAATTGTTTGGAAGAAATGATTTTAAAAAGTTAAATTTCTTATCTCACAGGTTTGCACTCATTTCCGGAGGGAAACAAATGTTAAAAAAGATTTATTCGAAACTGACTCTATTGCTTGGATTGTGCTTAGCAGCATCTTTTATTTACGCTCAGGAAAATCCGCAGGCGCCACAAACCCCTGCGAAAACCGTCAGAGGGAAAATGCAGGCGCATCCGGGTGGCCCCATGGAAGAGGTGGAAGTTGCCGTCCATGCCGCTCCCGTGAACCTGCCAATTGTGGACGCAGACAAAGTCAACCTCACCGATGAAGAACTGGTGATCGGCATTGTCCATGACAGCCTTGCCATTGCATTTCCAGTACGTTTTCTCGCCATGTATGAAATCGTCGATAGTAAGGTCGGTGACCTCCCGGTTGCTCCAACATGGTGACCGTTAACCGGATCCGGCGTCGTGTACGCCCGCAACGTGAAAGACAAAAATCTGACATTTGATTTTGCAGAAGGCCTCATTAAAGACAACCTGTTGTTCGTAGATCGGGAGACAAACAGCATCTGGTCTCAACTTCAGGGAAAAGCGGTAAGTGGTCCAATGGAGAACACACCTTTGCAAATCGTTCCATCGCAGCAAGTGACCTGGAAATACTGGCTGAAGAAACATCCCGACACAAAAGTATTTTACGTTCCGGATAAAAAGGGCTTTCCGTATCTCTACCGCAATCGAAAACCTGGCGCACCACGACCGAAGGAACGCCAGAAAACACATGACACATCGACCCTTGGATTAGGATTGGTGATAAACAACCAACCGGTGTATTTTCCACTACATGAATTGGCAAAGGCGAAAACACCGTTTGGAAAAAATATCGGAGGACAAAAAGTTCAAATTTTTTACAAAACGGAAGCTATGTCGGCATGGGCAAAAGATGCGAAAGGGAAACTGCTCTCAACCGTTCTTTGTTACAAGAACGGCTGGCTATCTTTTTACCCAAATTCCGAAATTTTTAAGGCTAAAAATTAAAGAGAAGCTCTGATGAATAATTTTAGAAATGACAAAGAATTCGCACTCCAATTAGACGGAAACGACCCATTCGCACACTTTCGGGAGCAATTTTACATACCCAGGCAGGAAGACGGCAGCGAAGTAATTTATTTTTGTGGTAATTCCCTAGGCTTGCAACCGAAATCATCGCGCTCTTATCTCGAACAAGAGATGCTCGATTGGGAAACGTTGGCAGTTGCGGGGCATTTTCACGCCAAAAACCCGTGGCTGCCCTATCACGAATATTTGACTGAGCAGACTGCCCGAATTGTCGGTGCCAGGCCGATTGAAGTTGTCGTCATGAATACGTTGACCGTAAATCTGCACTTGATGCTGGTCTCATTCTACCGTCCGACTGCGAACCGCTACAAAATTCTCATGGAGGCAAACGCTTTTCCATCTGACCAGTACGCCGTAAAATCACAGATACGTTTTCATAATTACGATCCGGAACGTGCTCTCTTAAAACTGCCGTTGCGACCGGGTGAATCCACACACCGCACGGAGGACATCGTCGAGTTCATCGAAAAACAAGGTGACACAATTGCGTTGATTTTATTAGGTGGCATAAACTACTATTCCGGCCAGGCATTCGAGATGGACCAAATAACCCGGGCAGGGCACAAAATGGGATGTGTCGTGGGTTTCGATTGCGCTCATGCCGCAGGGAACCTGGCTTTGCACTTGCACGATTGGGATGTGGATTTTGCGGTTTGGTGTAATTATAAATACCTGAATGCCGGTCCCGGTGGAATTGCCGGTTGTTTTGTGCACGAGAGATTTTCGCACGCGGATGATTTGCCGAGATTTTCCGGATGGTGGGGACACGATAAGGAGACACGTTTTTTAATGGGGCCCGATTTTAAGGCGATTCCCGGTGCCGAAGGTTGGCAACTCAGCAATCCACCTATTTTGTCGATGGCAGCGCTCCGTGCTTCTTTAGACATTTTTGATAGGGCTGACTTCAAAAAGATGGTCGAGAAAAGTAAAAAACTCACGGCTTATATTGAATTCCTACTCAATGACTTGTCAAGTGAACATTTTCGGATCATCACTCCAAAGGATCCACAGCAGCGAGGCTGTCAACTCTCCATTCAAATGAAGACGAGCGGCCAGGAGGTTCATGTCCTACTAACTAAATCCGGAGTAATTTGTGATTGGCGGCAACCGGATGTCATCCGCATTGCGCCGGTTCCTTTGTATAATACGTATACAGATGGTTTTAATTTTGTAAATCTATTTAAAAATGCATTAGCAAATTCTGTCTAAACCATTTACTATTCACTAATCTGGAGGAAGGTTATGTTAAAGAAAATCGGTTTTGCAATTTTAGGAATTATTTTGCTTTTGGTCATTGTAGGATTTTTCCTGCCTGCACAGTACAGCGCAAAACGCTCTATCGTGATTAAAGCCCCCGTAGCAAACGTATTCGAACAGGTCAATGATCTGCAAAAATGGGAGTCATGGTCACCGTGGCAAGCAGAAGATCCCACCATCAAAATTACATACGGCGAAATTACAAAAGGAAAAGGCGCATCCTATCGTTGGACCAGTGAAAAATCCGGTGAAGGTTCCCTCACAATTGAAAAAAGCATCGAGAATGCCGCCATTACAACAGACCTGGATTTTACAGATGAAGGAAAAGCTAAGGGTATCTGGACATTTGAAGAAACAGACGGTGGAACGAAAGTTACGTGGGGTATCAATGGAGATGCGGGCTATAATCTTATCAATCGCTATTTCGGCTTAATGATCGACACATTTGTGGGTCCATATTTTGACAGAGGGTTAGCAAAACTGAAAGAGGTTGCTGAATCCATACCGCAGAAAGAAGAGGACGCATTAACCAAAAAAGAAAATTAATCGGACTTATTTCCTAAAAATGCACAACCTCTGCCAGCAAAAACAAATTTTATGCAAAAACACTTAAAGTAATCATGAGAAAGGATGATATTACATTAATTGGAGCTGGTCTTGCCGGGGCTTTATTGTCGATTTATCTGGCGAAGAATGGATTTTGCGTTGAAATATTTGAACAGCGTCCGGATATCCGGAGGGAGAAAATAAACGCCGGTCGATCGATTAATTTGGCATTGTCTGAACGTGGATTCCATGCTCTTGGTGAGGTGGAACTGAAAGAGAGAATCATGGAAAATGCAATTCCCATGAAAGGACGATTGCTTCATTCTGTGGAAGGGCATCTCCAGTTTATCCCTTACGGCCATAAACCATCGGAAGTTATTTACTCCGTTTCCCGTGCAGCATTGAATAAAATATTACTGGACTCGGCAGAACGAGACCATGGCGTCACGATTCACTTTAACCAAAAATGTACGGACTTAAATTTCACATCCAACGAACTGACCATTGAACACCAACGATCTTCTGCCAAAACCACTCATAGCTTTGTGCGGGTCATTGGCACGGATGGTTCTGCATCCGAGGTAAGAACCGCAATCATGAATGCTGGAAGCTCCCATTATTCGAAAGCTGATCTTGAACACGGGTATAAAGAGCTTACCATTCCCCCTGCCCCCGATGGTGATTTTTGGTTGGAGAAAAATGCACTCCATATTTGGCCGCGCAAATCGTTTATGCTCATTGCCCTTCCCAATTCAGACGGCAGCTTCACCTGTACGCTCTTTTTGCCGTTGCAGGGTGCCACAAGTTTTGCATCTCTATCTAACCAGGAGGCTGTCCGCCGGTTTTTTAAAACGCAATTCTTAGATGCGCTTCACCTTATGCCCACTCTGTTTGAGGATTTTTTCAACCACCCAACAGGTCACCTGGCCACTATAAAATGCGACCACTGGCATTATCAAGACAAAGCCTGCATTTTAGGCGATGCTGCACATGCAATCGTGCCTTTTTTTGGACAGGGAATTAACTGCGGCTTTGAGGACTGTTCAATTCTAAATGAATGCCTGACCGATTTTACATACGATTGGCAAAAAGTTTTCACTGATTTTGAAAAAAGACGTAAGGTAAATACGGATGCAGTTGCTGAACTTTCACTGGCAAATTACCATGAAATGCGTGATCACGTGGCGGGACCGAAATTTGCTTTGAAAAAACAAGTTGAATTCGCCCTGGAAGATGCCTATCCTGACCGCTTCATTCCTAACTATTCCATGGTTTCATTCCACCGTGTCCCCTACTCAACTGCGCTTTCAAGAGGCAGACTGCAAGAAGAAATTCTCACTGAACTTTGTAAAGACATTCAGAACGTTGACGAATTGGATTGGGCAAAAGCCAAAACATTGCTTTCTTCTTTGGAACGTTTTTCATAATTCGGCTTCAGATTGTCATGTTGGAATCCGGATTAATCCGTTTTACCTGTGACATCCGTGTGCGGATGCTCAATCTTTTAATTACGAGTCTTCAATTGCGAATTGGAGGTGTGGATTGTTCTTTTGGGTAGCATTTGTTTTTGGAGAGAAATTAATTTCCTTCCAGATTCCTCTCTGCGTTCGGAATGACAGAGTAATAGGAGGCGACTTTTCGGTGTCCTTCAGTGACCCTCGTACGCCCAACAGATTCCATCTTTAAGAAAGATGGAATCTGTAAAAGTCTCAAATGAGAAGCTGGTAGGACTTTTAGGTGGGCTTCAGTGACCTTCGGTGTTCAATGAAATGTTTACACAGAATAAATTTTACGCTACAGAATTCACTCCTCTCCCCTGTCACCTTGAGCGCAACGCAGTGCAGCCGAAAGGTCTGGACAAAGAAAGCGGTTTCAGAACAAGGAATGTCGATTTTTGATTAAAAAACAGACGCAATAAAATACTATTTTTGAAGAGAGATATGTTTCCTCAAAGATTCCTCCCTGCGGTCGGAATGACATAGTGACAGTTAACTGATACCGATTTTTCGGTGTCCTCCGGTGACGTTCGGTGTTTCGTGAAATGTTCTGGTTACGAATGAAGTATCAAAGTAGCAGCGTTTTTGTTACAGGCAAGACCTTGCCCTCGCAGGCTGAAGCCTACGCTAGAGCACTCACCCCTCTCCAGTCACCTTGAGCGCAACGTAGTGCAGCCGAAAGGTCTGTTCGCAGGAAACGATTTCAGGACAAGGAATGACGAGTGTCGATTTTAGATTGTCACAGTGGAATTTGTGTTAATCCGTTTTATCTGTGACATCCGTGTGCCATGTTTTTCCGATTTTTCAACAATGAAATGATCCACCGAAACCTGCCTAAACTTCCATTCGCATTGTCAGCTAAATTTGTCGGAATAGCTCTTTGCAATTTATTGTTGAAACGATCATCTGAACGAAGAGTTTTAGTAGCCGTAACTGAAAAGGAAAGATCAATCAATGAAACTTACAGTAGGACAGAAAGCAAGGCGAGAGTTGACTCTCACCAGCGGTCATGTCAAAACCTTTGCTGAATTAACGGGTGACTACAATCCGTTACATTTTGATGAATCGTTTACAGCCAAAACCAAATTCGGACGCCTTGTGGTTCAGGGTGGCCTGACCACGGGCCTGTTGCATGCATTGGTGGCCATGGACATGCCTGGCCCCGGAACGGTTTTTCTAAGTCAAAATTGGAAATTTACCGCCCCGGTTTTTATTGGCGACACCATTACCGCAGAAGCGGAAATCCTCAGCATTCACCAAAGCAAACCGGTTACCCAGCTCAAAGTCACGGTTAAACGCCAGGACGATGAAACCGTTCTGGACGGTGAAGCCTGGTGCTACACATTTAGCTCTTTTGAATAATCCCATGTTTTCAATCAAACCCGACTAACCCAACGCCTGTTCAAAATCGGCAAGTAAATCCTCCGTAGATTCAATTCCGATCGAAACCCGTATCAGACTATCGGTAATCCCTAACTTTTGCCGGTCTTCCCTGGACATCCCGGCATGCGAGGTTGTCGCCGGACGAGTGACCAACGACTCCACCCCGCCGAGGCTTGGCGCCTTGACCAGTAAATTTGTGTTTGCGATAAAGCGTTCCGCCGCCTCCAGCCCATCTTTCATCTCAAAACTTAACATACCGCTGAATCCGGTAAACCAGTCCTTTGACTGTTCGTACATGGGATGCGTTTTAAGTCCGGGATAGTTAACCTGAGAGACCGCCGGATGTTTACTCAAAAATTCTGCCAGGATGAGAGCGCTGAAATTATGCTGTTTCATGCGCACGGCAAGGGTTTTCATTCCTCTATGCAGAAGAAAGCAGGCGTGCGGATCAAGTGAACCGCCGAGGTGATTCAGTTTGTGAGTAATGTTTTCGATACGCTCTTCACTGCCGAGCACGGCTCCGGCGACAATATCGGAATGGCCATTCAGATATTTTGTACAACTGTGCAGCGACAGGTCAAAGCCAAATTCCACCGCCTGGAAGTTGTAAGGAGTGGCAAAGGTGTTATCCACTAGCGAAAGGAGACCGTTCTCTTTTGCAAAATTCACCGCCGCCCGCAAGTCGGACACACTTAGCAACGGGTTTGCCATCGTTTCCACATAAATTGCTTTCGTATTCGGTTTCAGCTTTGCCTGCCAGGATTGCGGATCGTTCCCGTCAATAAAATCGCATGAGATACCTAACTGAGGCAAATCGTCGGTGATAAAGTTGTGTGTGCCGCCGTAAATGCCGTTCTGAATGAGAAAATGATCACCGCTGCCCAGAATGGACAGCAGCGTGGTCGTAATAGCAGCCATTCCACTCGATGCCACCAACGCCGCTTCAGCATTTTCCAGGCTGGCGAGTTTCTCCTGCACGGCAATATGATTGGGTGTATTGTTCAAGCGAATATATTTGATGTCATGGTAACTTTGTTCGCCGGAATACTCAAACATGGCCGATTGGTAAATCGGCAAAACCACCGCTCCATTTAATCTTGGCTGCGGTTCTCCGCAATGAATAAGCTTTGTCTCTATATTTTTAGATTGAACATCCATGCCTTGTGCACCTCGCTTTTTTATACATAAATCAGCATCATAACATTATTTTCGGGCTTTCAGCCATAGTTTAAGCATTTCTTAAAATATTTGCAAGGAAATGCAAATTCTGAATTTAAAATACTACTTGCAAGGGGTCTTATTGGGTGTTATCTTTATTTATCCTTATAATTTATGAGCCACCAAGGCTCAAAATCAAAAAACAATAAACACGGATAGTATTCAAAGACAATATCCATAAACCAAAGCTACAAATTTAAAGAACCCTTATCTTTTTGTTTCTTCGTGTTTTCGTGTCTTCGAAGCAAGAATTTATGAATAATCCAGGCTAAAAATTCGGTTGCCAGCGGGCACATAAAAAAGACCATCCACAAATGGAGTCTGTTATGAAAGTATTCAATACTATTCTCTGCATCCTCTTTTTAAATGGTGCGGCACTCGCCCAACTATTCTCTCCCGATTCTGCAAAATCGTCTTTTTTCAATCAATTCCAAATTGAAACTGCACAATGGGGAGACATCGATCAAGACGGATTTCTGGACGTATGCTTTACCGGCCAGGATTCAAATCGTACCATTGCCACCAAATTGTTTAAAAATAATGGCGACGGCACGTTTACAGACTTGAACAGCAAAATAGTCGCTGTTTCATCCGCAGCAATTGCTCTGGGTGATTTCGACAATGACAATGATCTCGACATCTTTATCACCGGCGATGACACCTCAAATCAAAAAATTGCCAGGCTCTACCAAAACAGCGGCAACGGCCTTTTTAATGATACCGGTTTTCTCTTTGAGGGGGTCTCGGCCGGAGACGCCCTGTTCAAAGATATCGACGCCGACGGAGACCTTGATCTTTTGTATTCTGGCGCCAATGCTCAAAATACCGCCGTTACAAAGCTTTATATCAATCAGAATGGTGTGGATTTCGCAGAAATGACCACAACGCTTTCCGGTTCGGTTTACGGGACAATTGCGGTTTCAGATTTCAACAATGACGCACAGCCGGACGTCTTACTCACCGGGCGCAACGAAAACAATCTTCGTTTTACGACCCTTTACAGAAATGATGCAAACCTGACCTTCTCAGCGCTGCAAACCACCATTCCGGC
>CAYVXE010000088.1:1979-6164 GCA_964455375.1 uncultured Calditrichaceae bacterium | reverse complement strand
CGACGGTGTTTTGGACCTTCTCATTTCAGGGGAGCAGGATACCAGCGGATTGACGGCTTTATTTCTCAATTCGGGGAATGACACTTTCACCCGCAGTCCGCAAGCATTTGACTCCCTTGTGAGTAACGTAACCTTTGCGGACCTGGAAAATGACGGCGATTTGGATATCTTATTAAATCAAACACAACGGGACAGCCTGACCAAGATTATTTTCACGAACACGGTTTTAACGCCTAACACGATTCCAGCCTCCCCTGCCAATTTGACCACCCAGTTAACCGGAACCGCTATTGAATTGCGCTGGGATGCGGCCACCGACGCCGAAACGCCGGCAGACGGTCTCACCTACAACCTCCGTATTGGCACGACTCCCGGCGGCAGTGAAATCAAATCTGCGATGGCGCTCGCCGGGGGAAAACGGTCTTTGCTCCGTGTTGGCAATTCCGGTGCAAACCGCACCTGGTCACTTACGAAGGACATCTTTCAACATACCGAAACCATTTACTGGTCGGTGCAGGCCATTGACCACGTTTTTGCCGCTTCTCCCTTTTCCACGGAGGCAACGTTCACGCAGCCCTTTTTCGAGGATACCCTTGCTTCAAATGCACTCAGCGGCATTAATGCAGGTGACGTGGACTGGGGTGACTTCGACAATGACGACGATCTTGATTTATTCATTTCCGGCCAGGACATTTCCAACCAGCGAATTGCCATCCTTTATGAAAACTTAGGAAACGGACAATTCAAAATCGCAAACACGTCATTTCTCGGTGTGGCCGCCAGTTCATCTGCCTGGGGAGATTTGAACAATGACGGTTATCTGGACCTTCTCGTCACCGGTTTCGATGCGCAAAACCAGGTGACAGCCAAAGTCTACAAAAATAATGCAAATGGAACGTTCACCGATGTAAACGCCGCACTCAACGGCGTGGCCGGGGGCGCTGTTCTATGGACGGATTTCAACAATGACGGTTTTCAGGACATTCTTATCTCCGGGCTGAATTCACAAAATATCGCCAGTACGACCGTCTATGAAAACCAAAGCGGCAGCAATTTCGTCGAACGAACGGTCAATCTGCCCGGGGTCATTCTAAGCTCCGTCGATGCCGCTGATTTCGACAATGACGGCGACCAGGACGTTCTCATCTCCGGCCTCAACGTGAATGGCAGGCCGGTCACGCAGATTTTCAGAAATGACGGACAGTTCCTGTTCACCAACATCGACGCACCGTTGCCGGGCATTTCTTCCGGTTCATCGCAGTGGGGTGACTTTAACAATGACGGGTTCGACGACATTTTAGTGTCCGGTTTGTCAGATACCGGCAGAATCTCAACTGTTTTTAAAAATAAGGGTGACGCCTCGTTTACGGACATTCACGCTGCTTTAATGCCGGTCTCCAATGGCAATGCCGCCTGGGGCGATTTCGACAATGACGGCGACCTAGACATTCTCCTCACCGGACAAAACGCTGACATTCAGAGAATTTCCACGGTTTACCAAAACGACAATGGGGTTTTTACAGAAATCCAGACGTGGCTGGACGGCGTCATCTTCAGTTCGGTCGCCTGGGCAGATTACGACAATGACCGTGACCTGGACATCCTGCTCACCGGCTCCGACAAGACCACCCGGGTTGCGAAACTTTACCGCAACAATACGCCAAGCCAAAATGAAGCCCCTTCAGCGCCAACCGGTCTCACTGCGCAACTCACTCCTGGTTCCATCGTGTTCAACTGGCAAAATGCTACTGACAAGGAGACGCCATCCAATGCGCTTACCTACAACATCCGCATCGGTACAAAACCGGGCAGCGGCGACCTTGTCTCACCGCTTGCCAATCAAACCGGGTTCCGGCAGATCATCTCATCGGGGAATGTGGGCAGCAATGCCGGCTACGAATTTTCCATCGACGATATTCTGAATTTTTCATCCGTTTTTTGGACTGTGCAGGCGGTGGATCAACAATTCGCAGGGTCGGCTTTTTCTGAAGAAGCCAGTCTGGCCCCCATCATCACCAGCATTCGGGATGTCCCCAACGACCAGGGCGGTAAAGTCACCATCGTCTGGAAAGCCTCGTCCTTGGATATCAATCTCAATGATCTGACCCATTACAGCATCTGGCGGGCAATCCCCTCCGGGAACCAAACGGAGAAATCGAATCCCGGTGTCAATTTTGACGCCTCCACGAAGCATCCCACACGATCGTTGAAATTAAACGGTCAAAGCTTCAATTGGGAATGGCTTGCAGACCAGCCGGCACACCGCCGGGATACGTATTCCTACACGGCAGAAACGCTTTTTGATTCCATTTCCACCACTGCCGGTACGCATTTCTATCTGGTGTCTGCGCACACCGGCGACGTCAATGTTTTCTTTGATTCCTTACCGGACAGCGGCTATTCGGTGGACAATCTGCCACCGCTTCCGCCACAGATCATTGCCGGTAACTTGCATGAAAACGGTCTTTCCCTGAGCTGGCAGAAGAATCCCGAGCCGGACATCGACCAGTATTTAATCTATCTCAGTCAGGTCAGTCAATTTAACCCGGCTGATCTGGAGCCCATTACCACCACCAAAGACACGACCGTGTTCTTACAAAACCTGCCGGAGAGTGGACAGCTCTTCCTGAAAGTCGTCGCAGAAGACAAGAACGAGAATCTGAGCCCTGCCAGCGACGAAGTCGCCTTTGTGGTCACGTCCGTTGCAGGTGCAAACACAACGACACCGACGGTCTTTTCCTTGCAGCAAAATTTTCCAAACCCGTTTAATCCGGCCACGCAAATTCGCTTTGACATTCCCAAGGCAGCAACCGTGCAACTGGACATTTTCAACCTGCGTGGCGAAGTTGTCCGGACGCTGGTCAAAGAAAGAAAACCGGCGGGGTCTTACGTTGTCACCTTCGATGCGAGTCAACTATCCAGCGGCACGTATTTTTATAAAATCAGCGCCGGTGATTTTGTTGCGGTGAAAAAAATGACGCTGCTCAAATGAAAATTGCCTGGACGTCAGGGATTTGTTTCATAAGCCTCCACCCCATTCGGCGCCGCCGGGTAATCCCCGACACGCACCGGTGAGTCAGGATTGTTTCCCCTGATGCGTTCAAAATTAAGATAAATGGCATACCATGGGCAGAAAGGCGGTAACCTTGCGAAGGTTTGAAACCTTCGCAAGGTTTGTTTTCCTCAAATTCCATAGGAAAGGGAGAAGTCTTGCAAAAAATACCATAGAGCAGTTGAAAGTAAATTCATATATTAATCTTCATACGGAAAGGAAAAAATCATGATACAGACCGAACCCATTGGCAGCATCCCTCGCCCCAAAGACGTGATTGAAGCGATTCATGCATTTGAAACGGGAGACATTCAACAACCGGAATTGGACAGCATCCTGGATGCGGCGGTTCAGGATACCATTGCCAAATTTGAAGCGACGGGTTCGCCAATCATCAGTGACGGCGAGCAGACCAAACCCAGTTTTGCCACGTACCCAATTCATGGTTTGACCAACCTGGCTGCAAACGGCGTGGTGATTCCTTTTGAGGATGGACACACCCGGCAATTACCTGTTTTAACCGCCGGGCCCTTCAAATACAATGTTTATGCAGTTTCTTATCTGGAACGGGCGAAACGCTATGCCAGCCGGCCCATCAAGCAAGCCGTCATTTCCGCTTCAGCGTTGAGCTTGTTTTATCCGCAGGATGGCATAGACGGGTACTCACGGGAAGCATTCATCGATGATTTAGT
Source organism: uncultured Calditrichaceae bacterium (assembly GCA_964455375.1). Classification (GTDB taxonomy): domain Bacteria; phylum Zhuqueibacterota; class Zhuqueibacteria; order Oceanimicrobiales; family Oceanimicrobiaceae; genus CAYVXE01. The sequence continues at coordinate 2,420 of CAYVXE010000088.1, read as the reverse complement.
GAATGAAGCAGTGGCCGATATCCGTAAAAGTTTGGATGCCGGGGCAAGAAAAGTGCAGATTGATTTTACGGAAGGGAGACTTGCCGTGAAACTCGACCCAAGCAAAGGCTTGTTGAAAAGTTTCATCGACTTAAATAACCGTGTTCTGTCGCATTTTACCCCGGATGAAAAAATGAGAATCGGTGTTCACACCTGCCCCGGTGGCGACCACGATTCCACACATAGCGCCGACGTCGATTATAAAGAGTTGCTGCCGTTATTGTTTGAGCTGAATGTCGGCAATATTTACATGCAATTTGCCAGCGAAAAGGACAAAGACCATGTCCTGGAAGTCATAAAGGAATACCGGAAACCCGACCAGACTGTTTTTCTGGGAGTCATCGATGTGTTAAATGAAACCGTCGAAGACCCGAAAGATATTGCCGCGTTGATTCTGCATGC
>CAYVXE010000088.1:0-1879 GCA_964455375.1 uncultured Calditrichaceae bacterium | reverse complement strand
ACGACAGACTTTGTTGCATGCGTGGGGTTTTACTTGACAAAATCGAATGTCGTTTTTATATTAAAAAAATGTCTTCCTCAAACCACGCGCTTTTTATGAGTCGCCCATCTTTTTGATGAGTACTCTGATTTCTGGTTCTATATAGATTCACGATTCACATTGCAAGATAATTGTTCATCTAATCGGGATGGATGAAGTGAAGATTGTTGTATTAATCGTTGCAGATATTTATATAACATTTAGGACTGATTTGACCGCCCTCGTCACGAATTTATTCATCTGATTTTAATAATTCTGATTATAACGCACATTAAATATATTTACAATGGGCATCGTAATTTTAATAATTCTAGCCATAATCTTTTATGCTATCTATAAAAGTTCTCAACCGACAGTCAATAAATATGTTGATGTACCAATTAGATTTCAGGTCAGTACAAGCTTTGGTTATGAGGATGAGATTGATGAGGCTATATGTTCAGATGATGTTTGGGTACCAAAAAATAAGCCCTTAACGATTAAGAATATAACGCTAAATAATGGGATGATTTATGTAGGAAGCGGGTTGAGTTGTGTAGATAATAACTATGATATTGAACCGTCCTTAATAGATCCAAAACTTTCAATAAAACGAACTGTTGAGGAGCCAGATCAAATGGACTTAGGATACTGGCCATCATACAGACGACAATCACCAGAAGCCAGATATGCATACCTGAAGTGGCTCGAAGAGGGCAGAAAGAATCCCAATGTTGAAATCGGCTTTGTTTTTATGTTTTTTTACGGTTTAGAGAGAAGGTTGCTCTCTGACACCAAAACATCCGAAACTGCACGTACGGAAGCTCTGAGTATTATCAATGAGGTTGAGAGGTTATTGAAGATATATAATCAGAATGCTTCGTTCAACGGCTACGCAACAAGATTTCTGGATTTTGCAAGAATAAAATTTACTCCAAATAAAATAACGGTCGACGTACCGAAACAACAAACTTATGGTGAATTCCCGTTGTCCATGAGAGTCGGTCTTTCTTACTATTGTGCTAAAGGAAAGCCTATACCGCCCTCATGGGCCTTGTATTGGTACAAAAACTATCCATACTATAGAACTTTAAGAACTCCGGCTGAGCGCTGTCAAAAAGAATTTATTGATCTTTACGAAAAGAGGTATTATGAAAAATTAAAAGAAGGTTTAATCATTACCGAGCCTAAGAAACGTCTGCAATTATCGTATAGACCAGCGAGTAATTCATTCCATACTACCCAATCTGTGAAACTTACCTCCTTGCCAGATGTCATACATCTCAGTAAGCCTTTGAAAATAATTGAGGGAATCGTAGAATCTACAATTGATGAATTAGATGCCTATAGCAGATATTTGGGAAGAAATCCGCATGACAAAAATAGTTTATTAGCTTTATCTTTCTTGCCCAAAGGTATTGAGATAAGAAAGTTTAGCGATAGAATCGTTGAACTTGATGACTTGATTAAAGAAGGACTTGGAGAAAGGTCAGGTATCGTTCTTCCATCGAAGAAACTACTAAAGTTCTACTCATTCAAATCTGAGAAAAAAATAAGTAAGAATGAGAATATAGCTGTCATAAATTTATTGGACAGGCTCGGCTATTCAATAGAACCAGACATCCGATTTAGCAATATTAAAATTGACCCGGCCGGGAAAATTGTAATTTTCAAAAAACCGGAAGGTTCGCCGGATTCCCCCACTAGGGAATATCAGGCCACGAACTTAATTCTCATTCTAGCTACCGCAGTAAGTGCTGCCGACGGTGAAGTTTCTGATGAAGAGAAAAAGTATCTAACGCACCATATTCAATCAGTTCTAAGATTAACAAAAGCGGAACGTATCAGATTGTCCGCTCTT